>PVWI01000499.1 GCA_003003725.1 filamentous cyanobacterium Phorm 6
GCGAAGTTTTTAGGCAGGGGATTTAAGCCCCAGCCTAAAAACAATCCACCTAAAGGTGGGGGCTTAAATCCCCTGTGCTTTGGTAACGGAAGAAGTTTGAGGGAAGAGGGAAGAGGGAAGAATAATTCCCCATTACTAATTCCCCATTACTAATGACTAAGCTGTCTCGCATTTAAATTGTATATTTAGAGCGGGCGGGACACCCCACAAGAGTTTGATTGTTTTTCAACATCCAATTTAAGTGCCCAACAGCTTAATGACTAATAACTAATAACTAATAACTAATGACTAATGACTAATGACTAATGACTAATGACTAATGACTAATGACTAACTAAATTAAGGATTGCTATGAAAAAGTGGGATTATTTATTTTTGGATGCGAATATGTATCCTTTTGGAAATAAGCTGATTAGTTTATATGTAAATGGTGAGGAACTCCGAGATTGGAAACAAGGCTCGCTGCATTTATTTGTCAATCAGTTGGGGGATGAGGGGTGGGAACTTGTGGCTCTCCGCCACGACTCGAAGTACGACCAAAATTGTTTGATTTTTAAACGCCCTAAAATTGTTACAAAAACTAGGAATACGAAAGAGTCTCAGGTTTCTAAAGATTGAATTTAATATTTGGTTTGATCGTTCGGACTTCAGTCCTTGGATTTTTATGAGGACTAAAGTCCGAACGATCAAACATTAAACATCTCCCATAACTATTGTGGAACAGGCCCGAAAGCCTGTTCAACACCTGCTTTTTAGGAGATGTCTGTTGATTAGATTTGAGGTTTTGGCTCAAAACCACTCATTGTCGATCGATCCGCTTTTGCCATTCGGCATCTATTTTCGCTGACTGTTCTAGTTCTTGTTGGGTTAATTCGGTTTCTGTTGTATAAGCTAAGTCTTCTCCTGTCAGAACGTTTTCTGCTGCAAATTCCCGGGCGTAGGCTAGTTTTTGCTGCAAGTTAGCATCGGGTTCGTTTAATAACAGGGCTCGCTGCTGTCGCTCTAGATTGCGGGATTCTATCTTGCTATTTTTCCACTGAATCCAGAAGTAGCGAATTAGGGGAATTGAGAGGAATCCGATGCCGTAGATGAGGAGCAGTGGATAAATAGCGCTGACAAAACCAATAAATCCACCTGCGATCGCACTTTTAGCTAATAAATTTCCTAAAACTAATGCACCAACTAGGTTTACTGCTCCCAAGCCTGCCGCGAGTATCATTTGTCCTGAATTGGCGTGGCTGAAACGCCATACTATTTCTCGCAAGTAAGCTCCCACTGGTTCGGAATTTCTTTCGGTGGCTGTGGTTTGCAATTGCGGGAAGTGATAGACGATTTGCCCTTCGGGACTGACTTCGGGACGGCCGTCAAAGCGGGCGAGGGCTGGTAACATATACTCTTCGTATTCTCGGGTGTATCCCTGTCCCAGGTTGTCGAGATATGGGGCAATTTGTTCAGCGGCGATCGCACCTCGGTTATTACGAATAGCTGCGGCGATACTGCTCCACTTGCGCTCTTCTAAATTGTAGTTGGGATTGCCATCTCCGAATAAAAATGAGAAAACTGCTTCCAGAAAACTCATCTCGGGTTTTTGGCCCTGCGATCGCGCCCGCTGCTGGTAATAAGGTTCGTGATTCCAGTAAAATAGCCAGATTAAGTCGTTAGTAGGAAAAAACCAAAAGCCTCCTCCTCCGCCGCCCCTGTCGCCTCCTCCGCCTCCGCCTCCGTTATTGTCGCTGCTGCTGCTAGATAGTAAAATAGTGATTGCAACAAAAATTAAGAGGATGGAAGCTACCAGCACTACGCCAAAAGATATGCGAATCAGGTAAAATAGAACTCGCCAGATTTTTTGCCACCATTCCTGCAACTGTAATTGTAAGAATTTGTTGCGTAAAACGTCTCGAAAATTTTTGGGAAATAAATAAGCAATATCGCCGGATTCTGCTACTTGCAGGTTGCCGCCTGCTTCGGAGGCGAGGATTAAAAGTTCTCGCTGGGCAAAATTGATATCTAATCCGGCTTTTGCCGCCACGTCTCCATCCGTAACGCGGTAGCCAAGTTGTTCGACAGCTTGCATAATGGTGGGATTCGGAGCCATAGGTTTCTCTCTGTGAACATTACCTGTTGTTTTTATTATATATTGCGGGCATTCGATCCCGTTTTGATAGTCTGCTATTTAATTTGTTTTTGATTTTTTCCTTGACTTTTGAGCAATATTTTGCTAGTGTTTTACGGAATAACTTTCAAGTATTTGCTGAACTCGGATAGCTTAATAAAACTTTGTGGTTGCATTTTTCCTCGATCGACTATTTGCTTCTGTACTCTCAGGGGCAACGGCGGGGGATTGTGGGTACAGTTAGTAGGATAGCTCGATCGCTCGATCGCGCAGCCGGAGAGGAAAACTTTCGCTTTTGCACGGATTTTTGTAAATTTTGTGGAGAGGGCGGTGAATAGATTAAACAAATCTGGTTTTTTTGCAAGGCT
>PVWI01000154.1 GCA_003003725.1 filamentous cyanobacterium Phorm 6
ATCTATCTGCGGCCTGTTTGCAACTGTCAAATCCGAGAAATCCTACGAGGTTTTTACTGCAAATTAGGGGAATAATTATCAGCGATTGCGGATTTTTTTGAGGTTGGTTTAATTTTGTTTTCGGGGAATCGGCGATCGAATCTGTTGAGTCGGTTGCTGTTTGGGATGGGGAGTCTGTCAGGAATTCTGCTGGATTTTTGCCTGTAAGATAGGCAATTTCGGCTCTGGCTGCGGGCGATAGTTTCCCAATTTCTGGGACGTGGAGGCATTCGGCCCGATCGAGCTTTTGGGCGATCCAAGGGATTTGTGCGATGTCTATTTGTCTGTCGCTGCTGTTTTTTTTGATTTGCTCAATGCCGTCGGCGCACCACTCGTAGGTTTTGTTGGCGCGGGTTTTGTCTGGAGATAACAGGTAAATGTAACTGCTGTCAAAGCCGATGAAGGTGGCGATTGATTCTAGGATGCGATCGATGCTTTGATCTATTTCCGATCCGGGCTGGCGGATTAAGTCGGTTGACAAACTGACAATCAACTGTGCGAATTCTACTTGATATTGCCAAGATTGTGCTACTTTTTGGCGATCGGTAACATCTCGAAAACTCCAAATTCTGCCTACTGTGTCTGCTCCGACTTTTGAGGCTATTGGATAGTCGTCATGGGACTGGCGCGAGTGGGTCAAATCATGCTGCTGAAGTCTTTGCTGACTCGGGGCTCCATCGTCATAGCTAGAACTTACCTGCTCTAAAAATAGCTGCCACTCCTCAGCAGTAGGAGGGGGAGTCTCGCCGGCTAAACCGAGCTGTTCGAGTTGACGCTGGAGGTGGGGGTGCATATTTTCGGGAGCTTTGTAAGCAACTTTTTACAGTATACCTTTTTAATTAATTATATATTTGACACTCCCCGGCGTGAACGCACGGGGATTCTTTAATCTACGACGTAGCTTGTTCAGGCAGGATTTCTCCAGCAAGAATAGAGGCTTCATCTCCTAAAGTGTTGCTTGCATCAAGTGCAAAGGTTCCGGTATGCCCTACCGTACCCAATCCTCGATTCAGGATATTCCTAGCTGCATTGAAATCTCTATTCATCACACAGCCACACTTACAAACCTGTGTCCGATTGGATAGTGTTTTCTTCACAATTACACCGCAAATAGAGCATTCTTGGCTGGTATATGCTGGGTTGACAGCAACCGTGACTCTTTTAAATACTTTGCCAAAATATTCAAGCCAGACACGAAACTGATACCAAGAAGCATCGTTAATCGACTTAGCTAGGCAATGATTTTTCACCATGTTTTTAATCCTCAAGTTTTCATAAGCTATCAAGTCGTTTGACTGAATTACGCACCGTGCAAGTTTGATTGCATGATCTTTACGTTGCCTACTTATCTTGAGATGGCGCTTGCCTAGAATCTGCCTAGCCTTGCTTCTGTTTTTTGAACCTTTGATTTTTCTGGATGTTCGACGTTGACAACGCTTAAGAACTTTTTCAGCTTGGGGGAGGAATCTCGGATTTTCAACCATCACCCCGTTTGAATCGGTGTAATATTCCTTTAAACCCACATCTAACCCAATGGTATTACCAGAGGGTTCTATGTTTTCTTTTCTGTTAACATCAATGCAAAATTGAACGTATACACCGTCTGCACGTTTTATTTGAGTAATTTGGTAAAAGTGTAAGTCGCGCGTTCCTTTTAGCTTTAGTTTACCAATTCCTTTTTTGTCGGTAAATTTGATTGATTTTCGATCATCCGCCAATTTCCATCCAGTTGATTTATACTCAACTGAGCGACAATCTTTCTGAAATTGTGGATATCCCTTTTTGCCAGGAGTTCCCTTTTTGCAGTTATCATAGAATTGGGAGATAGCAGACCAGGTTCGTTCAGCACTGGCTTGTCTTGCTTGAGAGTTGAGTTCGCCCGCAAACGGAAAATTATTGGCGAGTTCTGCACAGTATTTGTTCAAATATTTGTTCAAATCGTACTTATCCACTTTCTGGTTGTCCATCCAATAGCGTAAACAGCTATTTCTAACAAATTGGGCCGTACGAATTGCTTCATCTACTGCTGTGAACTGACTTGATTTCCCGTAGGTCTTAAACTCAAAAACTAGCATTGCCTTACCTCCTATTTTAGGCTACCCTACTTGGCACAAGATATTTGGTATTACAACAAAGCTTTACAATTAAAGCCGTCCTATAAGGACGGGGTTTTAAACCCAATTTCTTGATAAGAAACTATAGGGTTATTGAAAAGCTACGGATGGTGCATCTGTATCATTAAAGTGGCACTGGAATTGATATAAGGTGAAATACTCTGCCCTGTTTTGCCCATCCCATTTTTCGATTATAATCACGGTCAAAAATCGCTACTTATCAGACTTTTTGGTTGAGATCGAAAGGTCGGTGAAAATAGCTGGTAGCCGAATTATAAAAGTAGAACCTTTATCCAACTCGCTGAATGCGGTAATGTCTCCGCCCATCATTTCGCAGAATTTCTTAGTAATCGTCAGCCCCAAACCAGTGCCGCCGTACTTTTTAGTCGTTGAGGAATCGGCTTGGGTGAACGGATCGAAGATTTTGGCTAACTGTTCGGAACTCATGCCAATGCCGGTATCTTTGACCGTAAAAACAATCCAATCTTGAGGGGAAGATAACAGAGACAAGCTATTTTCAGCTTTGCCACTTCCTCTAGGCGCTCCTAATCTTTTGCCTCTTTTTTCAGCCTCGGCCGGGGTTTCGATGGAGCGGGTGACGGTGAAGGTAATTGCGCCGGAAGAAGTAAACTTGGAGGCATTGCTGAGCAGGTTGAGCAGGGACTGGCGGAGTTTAGTCAAGTCAGTCTGCATTGAGCCAATATCTTCGGGGCATTGTATTTCTAGGATATTACTATTTTTGTCTGCCATCGGGGCGATCGTTGCCGCTACTTCTTCAACCAGATTTTCAATGGTGAAGGTTTCGAGATGAAATTCGGTGTGGCCTGCTTCAATTTTGGTCAAGTCGAGAATATCTTTAATTAACACTAGCAAATGCTGGCCGGCAGTGTTAATTCTCTGGAGGTCGTCGATGAACTCTTCGGCACCGAGGTCTCGGGCGTCTTCTTGGAGGATCTCGCTGTAGCCGATGATGGCATTGAGGGGGGTTCTGAGTTCGTGACTCATGTTGGCTAGAAAAATGCTTTTCGATTCATTTGCGGCTTCGGCGGCTTCTTTTCCCCGGCGGAATTCTTCGGAACGCAAGCGTTCTGTTATGTCGCTAGTCATGATTAAAACGCACTGACTGCTGCCAATGTCGATCAGCTCTACTGACAGCAGCCAGTCGCGTACTTCGCCGGCTTTGGTGCGAATTTTGATCTCTTGATTGCCGATCGAACTTTGTTCGTGCAACACCTGAGAAAGCCGTCGCCCGTCTTCTGAATTGACCCACATTCCTAACTCGCTGGCGGTGCGACCGATAAATTCCTGCCGCAACCAGCCGCCGGAGCGCAAAAAGCTTTCGTTGGCATCGAGGAAGCGTCCGTCTGTGAGGGTGCAGATGCTGATACCAACTGGAGAAGCGTGAAACGCCTTGGAAAATCTTTCTTCGGAAGAACGCAGGGCTGCTTCGGAGCGCTTTCTGTCTGTGATGTCTTGGACGGTGCTGGTGATGTAGAGGGAGTTGACGGCGGCTTGTTCGCAGACGGTGCGCTGGCTGCCGTCGGGGAGTACGAGCCGGTAGTCGATAATGTAGGGCTGTTGCTGAAATAAAGCGGCTTCGATCGAACTTTTGACTAATTCTCTATCTTCGGGGTGCACGTATTCCAAGTAGCCTTCGAGGCTGGGTTCCAGAGTTCCCGGCCTCTCTCCCAGGATGCGGTAAATTTCCTCTGACCACCGCAATTGCTGGGTGTTGCGGTCTAAGTCCCAGTTGCCTAGTTGGGCGATGCGTTGGGCGTTGGCGAGGCTGGCTTCGCTGGCGCGCAGGGAGGCTTCTGCTTGGTGGCGTTCGGCGACGGTGGCGGCTAAGACTAAGCCCGTGACGGCAATGACGGCGATGAATGCTTGCAGGGATAACAGTGCTTGGGGGATGCTGCTAGCGTGTTTGAGAAACGGGCCGCTACCTCGGGCGATCCCCCAGATGGCGAAGCCGCAGAGGATGAAGTTGGAGAGGGCGGTGTAGCGCTGGCCGAATCGAAAGGCTGCCCAAACTACTAGGGGAAATGGTAGGTATTCGAGGGGATAGCGGGCGTAGGCGGCGCGGGTGCGGGAGCAGAAGACGAGCCAGCCGACTGCTAGCAGCAGTACCAGCCAAATCGCTCGTTCAATTTGCTGGCGCTTGGTTATGGCGGTGGGCAATTTGCGCCATGTCAGCAGCAGCGGGGCGATGAGCAAAATTCCCATCGCGTCTCCTACCCACCAAGTCCCCCAAATCGTGCCTAAGTTGCTCCAGCTAGATAAACCGGTCAAACACACGAGAATGCTGCCGATGCTGGAGTTGATCAGGGTAGAGCCCAAGGCTGCTAGTCCGACTATTCCTAAAACGTCTTTGAGCCGATCGAGCTCGGCGCTAAAGTTAATCCTCTGCAATAGATAAGTTCCCGTCCACGCTTGCAGGGTTCTGGCGCTCGCTGAGATCAATGCAATGCCGATGTTGGCTTCGGGTACGCTCATGCTGACCAAGAAGCCTCCGATCGCAATTCCCGGCCACAGTTGCCGCCCGAACAGCAGCAGAGCGACTTGGGCAATTCCTGCTGCTGGCCACATCGGATAGATTTCTGAACTCAGGGTGAGCGTGGAAATTGCGAATTGCGACGCCAAATAGTAAATTATGGCGATCGCGCCTACTGTGAGGAAGTACCGCCAGGAATGTCCTTTGATTGCGTTAAGGAACTTTTTCTGCATTGTCGTTTGGGGAAAAGGTGGACGGTTGTTCGGGTCTCAGTAGGCGGCACGGGATTGGTACTGGGTAGCAAAAATGTTTCTATTAAGTGATGGTAGGTTATGGGTGGTAGGTAAGGAGAGAACCTTTTAATATAACTTTTTGTGGAGCCGTTGAGGGTGTGGTTTTTTCTGTGCGGTGTAATTAACATCAAGAGGTGTTGGAAATATCCTTTTTTGCCAATATAAACGCACAGACTAGACTTTTTGCAGATATTTTTTATTCGGTCAATTGCAGATGTTGGGCAGAGCTAGGCATATCTACGCAGATGATTTGAATGGAGGAAAGCGATTGAGTGTTGTTGCTCATCTATTAATCATAGCGATTCTCAACTAAGTGGAGCGATCGCCAGTTGTTTGACCAATTACTTTTTTCCCAATTATCAATCTGTATTTTACTTGGTAATATCTAAGGTTAGTGTCAAACGCTCTTGAGCTTCTTTGAGAGCGTCTTGGGGGTTTTGGCCCAGAAGGGTTGCTTCGATGGCGCGGCCTGCATTTTCTGACAGGCGGGAGTAACCTGAGATGATGGGGCGCGATCGGGCCGAGTTCATTTGTTCTAAAAATACTCGCAAAACAGGGTTTTTTTCCACAAAGCTTTGATAAGCTTTGCTCTGTCTGGCTTTTAAGTTAATTGGCAAGTAACCTGTTCCCAAGGCCCAGGCTGTTTGGAATTCTTCGCCGATCGCGTATTCTAAGAATTCTAGGGCGGCTTTCTCGCGTTCTGGGGAGGTTTTCATTAAAAATAGGTTTTCACCCCCAACAACTGCTGCGGGGCGTTTGAGGGCGGGTATGGGCATCACTGCGTAGTCGATCGCGCTTTGCTGCAATTGTGCTAGAGTCCAAGGCCCGGTGATTTGCATCGCAACTTTGCCGGCGATGAACTTGTCGAGTTCGTAACCGCGTTCGGGTGCTGACAGTATTGCTGAACCTTCTGTTAATAAGTCGCTCCACAATTCTAAGGCCGCCAGAGCACCGGGATTGTCGATTTGCGGTACAGAAGTTTGAGGTGTTTGGCCCAAGAGTTCGCCGCCGGCGCTGAACATGAATGGCAGCCAGGTAAATACTGTCCATTCTCCTTTGCCTAGGGAGAGCACTATGCCGTGTTGGTCTGGGCGGCCGTCTCCGTTGGTGTCCTTGGTGAGCGATCGGGCTACTTGCTTTAATTGCGCCCAATTCTGCGGCACTTGTTCGATTCCTGCTGCTTTAAATAAGCTGGGACGGTAAAATATGGCAGCGTTGTTTGTGGCTAGGGGAACCGACCAAATATGTCCGTCGAGTTCCATTGACTCGAACAGTGCCGGATAGATTTCGGATTTCCGGGGCGATTTGTCCAGCCATTCTTCTAAGGGTTGAATTGCGTTTAGTTCGGCTAATTTTCCGCCAATTGTGGGTACGTTCCACAGCAAATCCGGCGGTGCATTTCCTACTATTGCTGTGAGAATTTTTGGCATTTGTTGGTCTGGCTGTCCAATGTAAATTGGTTTTACTTGGATGTGAGGATGTGTTTTGTTGAATTTGTCCGTGAGGGTTTGAAATACGTCGCGATTAGGCGGGGGATTGATGCCGTGCCACAGTGTTAGTTCGATTGTGTCGCTGTTTGTTGAAGTGTTTTGGCAGCCGCTTAATATTAGTAAATTTAAGGTCAGAAAAAGACAGAAAATTAGTTTGAATGGAATTTTAATTGTTGTGAATAATTTGGATGAAATCATTTTTTAGTTGCCTTCAGGGAGGAAGATTTTTTTTAACCGCAGGTGGACGCGGATGGACGCGGATGGTTAGAGGTTGTTCAACAGTCGATCGTTGACAGTTGACTGATGAGGGCGACTTCTAACTAGAAAGCAGAAGACGATCGCAATCAATAGTTTTCTTTTAATTTTTACCTAACAGGAAGAGGCTTTAAACTAATTCTTTCTGGTGCAATCAAATTTTGAGTAATTCCTGATAATTATTGATTTTTCCACTACAATCGGTACATAGTTATTATTTTGGTGACTCACCATGAATAATGCCCTGCTAGATCCCGGACAGAATAACCCGCAATCTCAACTCAATGATTTTCTGCAATCTTTAGACACCGACACGCTGCAGACTGTGCAACATTCAGATCTAAAATTAACACCAAATCATTTACCGGACTATTCTCAACAGCCTAATTTTATCCAGACTAACCAACCAGACATTGTACCAGATTTATCTCGCGCTGCACGGGCAGACAGTAACCCAAACCATGACTGGCATCAAACATCAGGCCTAGATGCACATCATCACCAAGTTTGGACAGTCAACTCTTCCTATGCAACAGTTTCTGGGTGCGGTATTCCAGCAGCCGCAGCGGAACCTTTGCGCCGGGAGGCAGAAGCGAGTAAAGGTAAAGAATTTATCTTTGAAATCATCACGGTGGATCAGCAGGGGAAACCAACGAATAAGCAGTCGGGGAAAGCTTATCAAAAAGAAGAAGATTTAGGGAATGGAATCAAGCTGGAAATGGTGCATATCCGAGCGGGTAGTTTTATGATGGGTGCACCGTCGGGAGAAGGTGATGATGATGAACGTCCCCAACATAAAGTTACTTTTGCCCAACCATTCTATTTAGGGAAATATCCCATTACTCAAGAACAATGGCAAGCGGTGATGGGAAATAACCCTTCTTATTTTAAAGGTGGGAAACGTCCTGTAGAACAAGTATTGTGGAATGATGCGGTAAGTTTTGGTCAGAAGTTGTCTGAGAAAACTAGAAAAACCTATCGTTTGCCGAGTGAGGCCGAGTGGGAATATGCTTGTCGGGCTGGCACAACTACAGCTTTTCACTTTGGGGAAACTATTACTTCAGATTTAGTTAATTATGACGGCAATGTTCCCTACGGTTGGGCACCGAAAGGACTTTATTGCCAAGAAACAACGCCCGTAGGGAGTTTTGGGCCGAATGCCTTTGGTTTGTACGATATGCACGGGAATATTTGGGAATGGTGCGCCGATCCTTGGCATGATAATTATAACGGTGCACCTTCTGATGGTAGTTCCTGGGAAACCGGCCGAAATGATGACCGAGTGCTGCGTGGAGGTTCGTGGAACCTCAATGCTGTCAATTGCCGTGCTACCTACCGCAGCTACAACTCTGCGGGCCACTCGCAGTGGGACTGGGGTTTTCGGGGTGTTTCTGCGGCTGCGTGGACTCCTTAGCCCTTGACACTTTTACCCTTTTACCGTCTACACTTCTTCTCTTTACACTTGGGTCATCGCCTCTGGCGACTCGATTTATTTGCAGAAAATCACGCTCTCTGTGCTAACATTGCTCTATGGAATAATTTCCCATTATTCAAAAAACCTACGATTTAATTAAGGTGATTTAATTAAAGGGATCGCGCTTACCAAATTTAGGCTAAAATAGACTGATTACAACCTCAGCCGAACAATGAATCCCGCTGAAAAAATATCTCTTTTTCAACAAGCAATAGAAACCGTAGAATCTCTTTCACCAGAAGAGCAAACTATCCTGATCGATATCATTCAAAACCGACTTAAACAACAGCGTCGAGATGAACTGTTACAAGAAGTTGCAGAGTCAGAGCAAGATTATGCACAAGGCAATGTACGTCGTGGTACAGTTGCCGACTTGATGGCGGAGTTGAACGAGTGAAAACCTTAGTCTGGAGTTCAGCCTTTACTCGTACTCTCAAGCGTTTAGTCCGCCAAAACCCGCAATTGCGCTCTCAAATTGAGCAAACATTGCAACAACTTTCGGAAGATCCATTTGCTCCTACTTTGCAGACTCATAAACTCAAAGGAGATTTATCGGATCGATGGTCTTGTTCCATTGACTACAGAAATCGAATTGTGTTTAAATTTGTTCAAAATTCTGAACTAGATGAAGAAGAGATTTTTCTACTGACTCTTGGATCTCACGATGATGTTTACTAATACTAATTTAAAAAATCCTTGCTACAACATTCTTAGTTGAGTTTGTTGACTCAAATATTGTGACTGGTGCGTTGCCAGCTAGATTTTTCGTTTGTTTGGGATACTATGGATGGCGACAAACCCTACGAATATTGTTGAATTGAGTTTCTTTTCTTGGTATAAGTTTCTGGCTGTCAAGAGATGGCGCGATTAGGCTTCAAAAAACAAGTATGCAAATGCTTAAAGATATTATCTCGGTTAAGCCGTTAGAATTATATCAACTACATCTCAAGTTTGAAGACGATATAGAGGGAGTTGTTGATATCAGTCAACTGATTGAATTTACGGGAATTTTTTCCCCTTTAGAAGACCTTAGTTACTTTGTTAAAGTCAAAGTTAATCCAGATTTGGGAACTATTTATTGGGAAAATGGAGCAGATTTAGACCCAGATGTTCTCTACTCAATTATTACCAATCAGCCAATCGGTACGTATGAAAAAGAATCTGTCAGTAGATTTTAGATTTAGTGTACAGATAAAAATCTTGCTGTCACAACCACGGCCGCTTAAAATGATACCATGAATGAATTGCTAATCATTCAAAAAACCTATGTCTTTAACTAAAAATCTATGAAAATTGTCTTTTTTGGCACTCCCGACTTTGCTGTTCCTACTTTGTCCAGTTTACTGAGTCATCCCGAATTTGAGGTGGTGGCTGTGGTGACTCAGCCGGATAAGCGCCGGGGAAGAGGCAATAAATTGATGCCTTCACCTATTAAAGATGTGGCTTTAAATCACAGTCTCCCGGTTTTCGGGCCGCGCCGCATTAAGAAGGATGCGGAAACTATTGCTAAGTTGCGGGAATCGGAGGCGGATGTTTTTGTGGTGGTGGCTTACGGGCAGATTCTTTCTCAAGAAATACTGGATATTCCTAGTTTGGCTTGCGTTAATGTTCACGGTTCAATTCTGCCGAAGTATCGCGGGGCGGCACCGATTCAGCGCTGTCTTTTTGATGGGGAAAAGGAGACTGGGATTACTACTATGCTGATGGATGCTGGGATGGATACTGGGGCGATGTTGTTGAAGAGTTTTGCTGGGATTTCGCTGTTGGATAATGCTGATTCTTTGGGGGATAGGTTGGCGGATGTTGGGGCGGATTTGTTGGTGGAAACTTTGATAAAATTGAGGGATGGGAAGGTTGATGCTGTTGTTCAAGATGATGCTGAGGCGACTTATGCGCCGATGATTAAAACGGCGGATTTTGTGCTGGATTGGTCACAAAGTGCGATCGCCCTTCATAATCAAGTTAGGGGCTTTTTCCCGGATTGTACTACGACTTTTCGCGGTAATTCTTTGAAGGTGATCGCAACTGTGCCACTAGGGCCGGAATATTGGGTGCAAATGCCGCCGGAGTTGAGGGTTTTGGAACGCGATTGGCCTGTTTTGGATCAGTTGTCGGGCGTAAATGGGGAGGTTGTCAAGGTTGTGAAGGGCTTGGGGGCGATCGTCCAAACTGGCGATGGTTTGCTATTATTGCGAGAGGTGCAGTTAGCGGGAAAAAAGGTGCAGTCTGGGGTGGATTTTGCCAACGGGACTCGATTGGCGGCGGGCGAGGTTTTTGGGATGGTTGAAGTTAAATAAATGAGTGGTAGGGAGAAACCGGGTTTCTGCGAATCATTTGGGTTTAGTAAGAAAAATATAGGAAGAAACCCGGTTTCTGAGATTGTGTAATAAGGAGAATTTACCTACCGAATATTACCTAAAATTCGACCAAAACTTCCTCCAAAACCTCCTCTTTCCCGCCCAACAAACCCTGCGCGGCTTCTAACATACTCTCAGAAAAATCTTTCAAATCTTCCCGACTTGCTAAATAAGTTTTCAAAGCTTCTAAAGGTTCTATACTATTATTAGCATTCAATTCTGGCAACCTCGGCCTCGCTAGCTGACTGACTAATTCCGGCTGGATTGTGTAGCTGTGGGCTTCGCCCAGAAGTGCGTGCAATTCTGGGTTATCTATTAAGTCTAATTGTTCCGATCGCAATTGGTAAACTAATCTCACCACAGCATCTTGGATTTGCTTCTTCCCAATGGCTTTAACCAAGTCAGCTTGCGGGTTTTCCGATTCAGACACCTTTACCTTAATCGTCAGAAACACTCGCACGGGTAAGGCGCAAAATTCCCACTCAGCTTTCCCTCGTTCTAAATTAACTAACACAAAACCTTTGTCTTCTTTCTCTTCGCTAAAATCAACTCGTTCGATGCTTCCCGGATAAATTACGGGCGGATTGTTGGATAAATTCAAATTTTGGTGTTTGTGAACGTGACCGAGGGCTACGTAGTCGAAACAAGGGCGTGTTAGCATGGAAACGGGTATGTTAAAACCTTTACCAACTGCTAAAAAACGTTCGGCGCCCAAGCTTGCTTTATCTGCCATTAAGTGCGCTAATAGTACGGTGGGGATGTTTGGATCTAGGCGGCGGATTTCTCCTTCCATTGCGATCGTCAGTTTTTCGGTTAATAATTGGTTAACATCGCCCATAGACAGGCTTTCAGTTTCGGATCGTGTCATTAAGGTCGATCGCGTCAACCAAGGCAGCGTAACCACCTGTACTGCGCCGTTGCGGGTGTGTATGAGGTGAGTTTCCAGGCGATCGCCTACAATAAACTTAGGTATTCCCAAAGTCCGGTAAATCCCCAAACTCGCGCCGCCCTGTCCCTGGGAATGTTGGTCGTGATTTCCTACTAGCAAAACCGTCGGAATTTGCGCGTCAACTAAGCGGCTGAATTGCCGCGCAAAAGCCTCTTTTACAAACGGTGGCGGCGTTGAATCCGGGAAAGCGTCGCCGCCGAATATAACTAAATCTACTGGCTCAGAAATCGCTCTATCCATACATTTGCTCAGGGTAGCTGCGAAGTCTTCTAAGCGTGTATTTAAACCAGTTTCTGGATTAACGCGGCCGTGGGAAAAGCCGCTTCCCATGTGGATGTCTGAAAGGTGTAAGATTTTAATCATTGTTTTCTTTGTGAGTTGTAATTAAGGTTTGTAGTGAGGACTTCAGTCCTTCTTTCTTTTCTGTGTGAATTGTAATTAAGGTTTGTAGTGAGGACTTGAGTCCTTCTTTCTTTTCTTTGTAACTTGTAATTGAGGTTTGTAGTGAGGACTTCAGTCCTTCTTTCTTTTCTTTGTAACTTGTAATTGAGGTTTGTAGTGAGGACTTCAGTCCTTCTTTCTATTACTTCCGAGGAAGGACTAAAGTCCTCACTACGAACCTGGTTTGTGGTAAGCACTTCAGTCCTAAATTTACCAAGTATTTTATGTAATTCTAGGTTCTAATTCGACGCTGTGTCGATTGGGATTGATGCGTTTATCGATCGCAAAAATTGCCTTTTCTTCCTCCAACCCGATTTCGTGAAACTCTTTAAACAAACATTCTAACTCAATTTTTGCAATAACAGTTTCCAGCCACTTATCAAAGGAATCGCATTCAATGCTTCTCAAAGGTTCGTTTTTGCACTCAAAACTGATAATTTGTCCGGGAACACCGTCAAAACAACCTTTTGTATCCACAACCCGCAGCCACAAATCATCTACTTTCATAAACGGAATCCATGCTTTGTTCCAATATTCTCCGGGCTGCCATTCTTGAAAATAAACTTGACTCTGGGTGTCCCAATTTTTTTTCTCCTTCACAATAGATGCCAAAGATAAAATACTCCTGCCGTGTTCAAAAGGCAACAGCCACTTATTTTCTGAACTCTCATAAGCCGAACCGTTATACCAGCGATAAAAATCATAAAATGTTTCGGGAAGCGATTGTTGGTAACGATTTTTAAATAAGTCGATTTCCGTTTCGATTGCACCCGAATTTAGCAAATTTTGCGCGTCGGGACAGTAGCGTTTTAAGCTTTGGGCGAAGGTACGAACCAGAGGATTGCGTGGCTGAAAAAGTTGTTTCATACATCATAATATCATGCCTGGGACTTTTTGATAAATTTGGGCGATCGGGCAGCGAAAATCTATACTCGTCAACTCTAACTCATCTCCTTGTCGGTAAATCTGAGAAACCCAATTCCCCTCAGCATTGAGTCGAAAACATTCAATTTTGATTTCGGATTGAGTGACAAGCACATATTCCTGCAAACTTGATGCAGTTTGGTAGTCTGCAAATTTATCACCTCTGTCAAAACTGGCCGTTGACGGCGACAAGACTTCAATAATCAAAGATGGATGAAAAATGAAATCGTCGGTGGAATTTATCTCTCTTTCGTCGCAAGTTACCGCTATATCTGGGTAGTAATAGCAATTTGCCTCTTCCAATCGGACTTTTATGTCTAATGCTAAAACGATGCAGTTAGTGCCATCAAGATGATTTCCTAGCCGCCTTACTAAGTTACTAGAAATAACGATGTGGGGCTTTTTTGCCCCAGTCATTGCATAAACGTGTCCGCGTCTGTATTCGTGTTTGATCGGACTTACTCGTTCGCCTTCTAGGTACTCTTCTGGTGAGATGTAGAAATTATTTTTGCTGATAACCATTGATTTGTCCTCGGCTAATTTTGTGTGATAATATTTGTTTAAATTCGTAGATTTTGGTAGGGACACGGCATTGCCATGTCCCTACCAAATTAACACAATTCCAGGAATCGCGCGTGCCACAGTTTGCCACTTTCCGTCAATCCCTGCGATCGCACTTTAATTTTAACTCCGCGAGGGTTAGCCTCGTAGAGTCGGGCAATTTCCTGCATTTCCTCCCCGCTAAACCCCGTTCCTACTGTTCCCATAGGCACTAATTTGCCATCTATTTCTTGCGCAACTTTAATGGCACTAAACGGCCGCCCCGCAACTTTTGTCGCCGTCAGTCCGACAATAAACAGGTCTAATTCCAGACAGTATTTAGTCCGCACCATCGGAAACTTCTTAATATCTTTGCCGCCGACATAGCGGCAGTTATGCAAAACCCAAACTTCCCCTTCTCTATTCTCAGATTCTTGCTGATTAGCGAGTAATTTTTTTTCGGCTTGGGTGCGAGATGTTGGTACAATTTCAAAGGCTGGTGATAAACTTGCTAGCATTTCACCAATTTCAACTCCGGCTGCAATTCGTGCTGATTCTGCGAGAATGGTTAAATCATTCTGTTTGAAAAACAAACATTTAAAAATGGCATAAATTGCTGATGGTTGAATTGTGGGAAAACCGCTTTCAATATTAACTGTAGCAGCTTGCGCGCCTGTGCGGTGTTCGCTCCCACTATGACTTTTGTAATACAATTCACCGTCTAAAACAAAAATACCAATTTTAGCTGCTGTCTCGATTAAGGCTTGTTCGATCGCAATTGAGGGCTGTTGTCGCAGATTTGTCGATCGCGATTGGTAGTATACTTTGTCTTTGGTCGCAATGATGACTACCCGATTGCCGTCGCGTTTTGGCTGTCCCCAATAATCGGGATTTTCGATGTAATACGAACGTTCACTCGGCGCGTCAACTGGCTGCATTGTGACAATCCTTCCCGGCTGCAAGTTTGGTGGCAATTCGGCGACTACGGGATTGTTGACTGTTTCAGTTGTTGGGGCTGCCGTTGATTTTTTTGCAGGAGCGAGAGCCGTGGTAGCATTGTTTTGGGTGTTGAGTGCGATCGGCTTTTCTCCAGTTTCCAATTCAAACGCTCTTTTCCAAAATCCCATTGCCATTTCTGGGTATCCTTCCGACTCCGCACACAGTGCAAAACCAATAACTTTTGCCGTACCAATACCGCGTCCATAATCAGATAAGTATTGCAGAGCACCCGCTTCACCCATCAAGTGTAATTCTCGCTGGACAATGCGATTGTTCCAGCGTTCTCGAATGTCGGCACTGATTTTTTTGGCGGCTTTTCGCTTGGCTTCTGCGTATTCGGTGCAGTCCATACTGCCTCCTTTTTGTAGGGATACTTATAGACTATACTAAATCTTGATTCATTAGTCAAGCCAATTACCAATTGGTAATTGGTAATTGGTAATTGGTAATTGGGAATCGACTCTACTCGTTACTAGGATCTACCTAGTAACGCAGATTCAGAGGCTCTTCCTCCATCCGAAGCAACCGAGGCAGAGCCAGGGAACCAGTCAAAACGATATGAAAGGCTGATTAAGAACAGGCTTTACAGCCTGTTCCACAAACAGGTTATGCTAAGACTAGAATTTAAGATTGAGTACAATTCTACTCTTATGATCAGATTGATTTTGTATAGCAAACCTGGATGCCATTTGTGCGAAGGGTTGCAAGAAAAGCTCGAACAAATTGAAGGCCTCAACTTACAACTAGAAGTGCGAGATATTACCGATCGCGATGACTGGTTTCAAGCTTATCAGTACGAAGTGCCAGTTTTGTATAAAGTTGAGATTCAACCAAACAATTCTGCGGGTGATGCTGTATTCTCCCCTGAAAAATTGTTACCACGCCCTTCTCCCCGCTGTAGTGTAGCTCAATTGAAGCAACTGTTACAGAAATATTTGTACACTGATCAGTCAGAATAGATTCAACACATTCAAATGAGGATTTTTTGACATGAAATTGAGAGAATTGTTAGCAGCGGTTCCCAGTATTTCCTTTGACGCGCAACATCCGGCACTCGATGCTGAAGTCACGGGTTTATCCACTAATTCCCATGCTTGCAAGCCGGGGGATTTGTTTTTGGGAATGCCGGGGACGCGCGTAGATGGGGGGGATTTTGGGGAAAGTGCGATCGCAAAGGGTGCAGTAGCCGCCATAATTTCTACCCAAGCAGCGGAGAAAACACCCC
>PVWI01000155.1 GCA_003003725.1 filamentous cyanobacterium Phorm 6
ATAAGTCAGAAGTTGGGATTCAACCAATTTTCAGTAAAACCTTTAATTATATCATAAAACTATTTTGCAAGAGGTCTATTTCAGCCCGCAAAGCTAATTTTACTGAAACCCAAGCTTATCAAGAGAGGAAATTATGAAATCAGAGTATGATTTTTCCCCAGCAGAACAAGGCAAGTTTTACCATCCTGATGCTACCTTTCATTATCCCATTTATCTCGAACCAGATGTCGAGGAATTTGTGACTAAAATTGCCGAGCATAAAAAGATTGAGGTGCAAGTTTTGGTCAATGAATGGCTGAGAAATAACATTAAACTAATTCAAAGTATTGAGTAGGTTAGAAACCGGGTTTCTTAGTCAACTCTAGGTGAGTCTGCCTTAATCATAACAGAAACCGGGTTTCTTGACCCCAGATAGCGATAAATTATCGAATATGTTACACTTATGTCTAGAGAAGAGAAAGGGAGTCAAACAAAATGACAACTATCCAATCAATGACAACTGCAATAACATCTCTTTATGAACAGGATTTTTATCTGTGGTTACAGACAAATATCAACTTATTGAAAGAGGGAAAGTTTGCGGAAATAGATTTAGAGAACTTACTAGAGGAACTAGAAAGTATGGGGAAAAGCGATAAAAATGCTTTAAAAAGTAATTTGAGGGTACTTTTAATGTACTTGCTTAAGTATAAATATCAGCCAGAAAAACGAACAAATAGTTGGATATACACCATTCGCGAACATCGTAAACGCATCCGAGATACCTTCAAAACCAGTCCGAGTTTATATCGTTTTTTTGAAGAAATTTTTAATGAATCTTATCAAGATGCTAGGGAATTAGCCGCAGATGAAACAGGTTTATCTATTGCGATATTTCCCCCAGAGTCTCCATTTACTGAAGAAGAAGTTCTTAATCCTGATTTTTTATCGCCTGACAGCGATCGGCATGAAAATCCTGAAAATATTGAATAATTGAATCAGATATCCTTCTCTGTACCGATCGTCCATAATAGTATCAGCGAATATGCAAAAGCGAGGAAATGGCTATGGTCGCTGCTAGTGTCCCACAGAAGCATTTTACTCTAGAAGAGTTCACGGCTAATCCCCTCGACCAGATGGAATGGGTGGACGGGCAACTCGTGGAGAAAAATGGAGCCACCCTCAAGCATGGTAAAATTCAATCAAGCCTGGGTTGTGCTTGGGCAAATTACAGAACTTTAAGCAAACAGGGAAGTGAAGTTTATATTTCACCACCTTGCCGCACTAACCGACAAATTCGCCGTCCCGATGTCGCTTATCTCACACCAGAATTGGTTGCACAATTTGGTAATCTTGCCACTTTACCCCAAAGTTTTCCGCTAATTGCCGAGATAGTTTCACCCACCGATATTGCTGAAGATGTCTTTCTCAAAGCACAGGAATATTTAGCATCTAGCTGTCAGGAAGTTTGGTTGGTTTTTCCAGAAAGTCGTTTAATATTCGTGATAACTCAAGATAGAATATTAACATTTAGATCCGGCGATACCGCTAGCAGCCAACAAATCCTGATCGGTTTTAGCATTGAGGTCGATCGGCTGTTAGCTTAAACATCAAACTAAATTGCTACAATATTCTTAAGACTCCTGAGTCTCGCGTTGCGCGGACGAGAGTTTGTATAGCCCCGAATTCTATTCGGTGGTATTTAATCCTTGATATCCCACCATTCTCGGAGCAAACCGCCATGTCAGACGACTTTTCCCTAGACGAACTTTTAATCAACAGTTACAACGCCTTCAAAGAGGCAGAAAATGATGTGGGACAGTGCAATGTTTTAGTCATCGGCAAAACTGGTGTCGGCAAAAGTACCCTGATCAATTCGGTTTTTCGCCAGCGCTTAGCAGAAACCGGAGTCGGCCGCCCCGTAACTCAAGGTATCCGCCAATATACAAAGCCGAATTGTCCAATTACAGTCTACGATACTCCCGGACTAGAACTCAATACCGAACAAATTAAAGTTGTTCAATTAAACGTTGCTAGACTAATTGAAGACCAAAGACTCCTGCATCCAAAAGAACATATTCACGTCATCTGGTACTGCATCAATCACAGCGCCAATAGGATAGAATCTGTGGAGGATAACTGGCTAAAAGAAATGTCAGTTATAGATGTACCAGTTCTTTTAGTGCTGACTCAGACGACATCTAAAAAGCCGAGCGAGTTTTTCAAGCAACTGGAACACATGAATTTGCCAGTCAGTCAAATTATCCCGGTGATGGCTGAACCGGAAGAAATCGATGAGGATTATACAGTTAAATCTCACGGTTTAGACAAGTTGGTAGATGCAACTTTTCAACTACTGCCGGAAGTCGCTAAAAAAGCTTTTGTTAAAGAACAAATTGCGAATATTGCACTCAAATCGGATATGGCATTTAAGTATCTGAGTGCTTATGTTGCCGGTTCTGCGATTATCGGTGCGACTCCTGTCCCCTTTGCTGATGCGCCGATTTTGATGACGATGCAAACGGCAATGATTGCTAATATTACTGTGATTTTTGGAATGCCCTTTGATAAGGGATTTATTTCGGCGATGCTGTCTGCGATTAGCGGTGCTGGTGGGGTGACTGCTGTTGGTAGAAGTATTGTGACTAATTTGATTAAAATGATTCCGGGTGCGGGTACTGTTGTCGGCGGTGCAATCTCCGGTGCAACGGCGGCAACTCTCACGCTTGCCCTCGGTTTGGCTTACATTGAAGTGCTTAAAGCTTATATGAAAGCTCAAATTAATGGGGAACAACTTTCTTTGCAGCAGTTGACAAAGATGTTTGTGGATTTGTATAAGGATTATGCTGCGTCGGGACGCAAAACTTTGAAGGATGACAAGCAGAATCAACCGAAGCCACCGAATCAAATTAATATTGAGTAAATTTGTTATTGGTTTGTAGTGCGGACTTAAGTCCGCTTCGGAGGACTAAAGTCCTCACTACAAACCAATAGCCACGTCGCACTATAATATTAGTGAATTTTGCAAATGGGAGTTAATGGCTATGGTAATGACAGCGGTTTTATCAGAAAATGTTTCTCTAGAAGACTTTATCGCCAATCCCCCCGACGATATGGAATGGGTGGATGGGCAAATAGCGGAGAAAAATGGTATGACAGTAAAACACAGTCGAATCCAATCTAGACTAGATTATTCTTGGAGAAATTACAAGATATCGAGCGGACAAGGTGGCGAAGTTTATACGGAAGTTCCTTGTCGCACTGACAGGCGAGTGCGTCGCCCTGATGTTGCTTATTTGACTGCTGAACTTGTTGCTGAATATGGCGATGTTGCTACTTTTCCTCAAAGTCCGCTGTTAATTGCGGAAATTGTTTCTCCTACTGATATTGCGGAAGATATATTTTTCAAAGCACAAGAGTATTTAGATTCGGGTTGTCTGGAAGTCTGGATTGTTTTTCCTGAGAGTCGCTGGATAATGATTATGACTCAATCTCAAAAGTTAACTTTTAACTTGGATTCTACAATCAGCACTCAGCTAGTATTGCCTGGTTTTAGTGTTGCTGTTGATGAGTTGTTGGGTTGATGCCAAAAATTAGTTACGCATAAGTGGTTTCTGGCAGAGTTCGCCGATGCTGTTCGTGATAATTTGTAAAGAAATGCTTGACAAAATGCCGTAGCTTGCGGGGCGGGACGCGATCGCCCATTCAGCCAAATTAATGAAAATTATTAGCAATAAACAATGTAGTTGTCAACTTGCACAGAATCACCAACAGCGGTAAAATACTTGTTGCTTTGTTTGCAAATCTACCGTAAATTCCAATTGGGAATTCAAACCAATAATCGAAATATGTCTCAAACTTACACCGTTGAATTACTTCACCAAGGCAGCACCTATACCGTAGAAGTGCCGGAAGATCAACCAATTTTGCAAACTGCGCTCGCCGCTGGGATTGATTTGCCGAACTCTTGCAATTCGGGGGTTTGTACTACTTGCGCTGCTAAAGTTATTGAGGGTCAAGTTAAGCAAGTTGATTGCATGGGCGTTAGTCCCGAACTTCAGGCAGAAGGTTATGTATTGCTGTGCGTTTCTTTTCCCCGATCGCACTTGAAGATAGAAACTGAAAAAGAAGACATCGTTTACGATCGCCAGTTCGGCAAATCCTAGAAATAGACTAAAATTGAGATAAATATCGATCGCGGTAAAACCATTATGGATCGCCAGATGACCACCCATTTCATTTCCGCAGAAGTTGACCTCCGCGACACCGCCGAAGAATTGCACTCAGCGATTGAAATTGAACTGCAAAAGCACGGCGAACCCCTGCGCTGGGCTGTCACAGACGTTGATGTCGATCGCCAAAAGGCTGTGGTAGAAGGCTACGTGCTCGTGGAAGCAGCCCCCGTAGCAGCGTGAACTCTCCCCCTTTAACAGTGGTTTTGATAGTCCCCACAGGCGTTGGAGCCTCGATTGGGGGCTTTGCCGGCGATGCGCTACCCGTTGCTAGGGCGATCGCCCAAATCTCAGACACCCTGATTACTCACCCCAACGTCCTCAACGGTGCTCAACTCTATTGGCCAATACCAAACGCTCTTTATGTCGAAGGTTATGCCCTTGACAAATTTGCCGCCGGATGCTGGGGCTTGCAACCGGTACATCAAAATCGCATCGGCTTAATCATGGATTGTGCGATCGAACCGGAGTTACAATTGCGCCACTTGCAAGCCGTTGATGCTTCGAGAGCGACATTGGGCTTGAACATAACTGATTGTATTTTAACCGATCGCCCTTTGCAAGTAGAATTACGTACTTCAGAATCAGGGGCATCCTGGGGGACGATCGGCAATCCCGACAGTTTACTACGCGCTGCCGAAAAATTAATTACACAAGCAAAAGTCCAGGCGATCGCAGTTGTGGCCAGATTTCCCGACGATGTAGGCAGTCTCGCCCTCGAAAACTACCGCCACGGCAAAGGAGTTGACCCCCTAGCAGGCGCAGAAGCTGTGATCAGTCACCTCATTGTTAGAACATTTAAAATCCCCTGTGCTCACGCTCCGGCTTTGTTGCCACTACCCCTCGATCCGCATCTGTCACCGCGATCGGCTGCCGAGGAAATCGGTTATACTTTCTTACCTTGTGTGCTTGCGGGCCTCAGCAAAGCTCCCCAGTTTACAACGCAGAAAGCCCAGGAAGACAGCCAATTATCAATTACTGCCGATCAAGTCGATGCGGTGGTGATACCCGCTACAGCCTGCGGTGGTAGTGCTATTCTGAGTTTGAGCGGGCGATCGACAGTACAAATTATCGCAGTGGGTGACAACAAAACCCAGATGCAGGCTACTCCAGAAAAACTCGGAATCAAAGCTTTGCAGGTAAACTCATATTTAGAGGCGATCGGCGTATTGGTCGCTTTACGAGCCGGCATCAGTCCAGCTTCCTTGGGTGCAGACATCTCCTCCCTGCGGTGTTTGTCTGACTCTACTAAACAAATCTAAAATCTAAAACCTAAAATCTAAAATTGATTAAGTGCCAGAAAAACTTCCTGAAAATCCCGAAATTGAACCGTTGACGCGCACTCAAATTTTAGTAGCAATGGGCGTGACAGCAATTATGTTGCTGGCGGTAGCTAAATTGTGGTTGATATTTGGATCGGTATCGCTTTTGCCCGTCAAATTGATCGTAATGGATTTGCTCACAGGATGTGCGATCGGATTGGCAATTACAGGCGGCAGTGCGATCGTTTATCAGATATGGCCTGGTTATCGTCGCAGTGCAGACGTCTACCTAGAAGTAGTCCTCAAACCCTTATTTTGGCCAGATTTAATCTGGCTGGGATTGCTGCCGGGACTTAGCGAAGAATTGCTATTTCGAGGTGTAATGCTGTCTGCTTTGGGATTGAATCTTACTGGTTTAGTTTTATCGAGTTTTTCCTTCGGCATTCTGCACTTGGGAGGAATGGATCAGTGGCCTTATGCTGTTTGGGCAACGGCTGTCGGATTGCTGTTGGGTTACAGTGTTTTAGCTACGGGGAATTTGTTAGTGCCAATTACGGCTCATATCTGCACCAATTTGATTTCTAGCTGTGTTTGGAAGTGGGAACACGATATGGGAAAGCGGTAGATCAAGTGGCGATTGGTTTGATCGTTCGGACTTTAGTCCTTATAATTAGAGGACTAAAGTCCGAACGATCGAACCTTTTTTATTGCGGGTAATTTATGGGACATGACATCAATTGACTTTTGAGCTGCTCAAACCGCCGAATCCGATCTTTGTTAAGGTAATAGATAACTGCTCGATCGCACGATCAATTCACCTTGACGCGGATCGCGGCTGAAAATAAAAGCTCCTTCTTCAGTTTCACCGCTTGACAAAAAATCAATTTGCAAATCTCCCGATTCTACAACTTCGCCCTTGACGCGCAATTCCCCAATAATTTGCACTGATTCTGCCGTTTCGCCGCCAGTATTAGCAACCGCAAACGGCACGTAAAATTGCCCTTTCTCTTCTCGAATTGCCTCGTTGCGAGTGACAGAAATAATCGGAGGTTCCTGCTTTTTTGTCAGCCAACTGTACACTACGAGTCCGACTAGAGTCGCGAGGATCGAGCAGGCGATCGCAAATGTCACCCATTCAGCAAGACTTCTTTTTTGTGGCTGTTCCTTATTACTTTCCGTATTACTTTCACTCATACCGCCAACCTCCCCGCTGCGCCGCCAACAGTCGCCGGCAATCCCAATACTAACGTATAGCTCAACCAAATCGACCAGGGGTCGTCAAAACTGAGTTTTTGGAAGAAAAACATCATAAATGCAGAAGCCGTCAGTGACACTAAATACGCCATGACAGTTTCGCTGAGGGGACGCTGAAAAATCCCTTGCTGCTGCTGCCGTTTTGCTTGATAAGTAAAGCCTGCTACAAATACAATACCGTAGGAAATTAGCAGCGAAGCCGCAATAATTGCTAATTGCCAAGGCGGCGAAATAGCGGCGGCTAGCATGGGAATTTCGTCAGTTGGGGCGATGTTGAAAGCAATAATCATCGCGCCGATTAAAGTAGCGCCGATATCTGCTACAGTTGGATTAATGGTAGGTTCTTTGTCGCTGTCTGAACTTTGATAGCGATCGCCACTCAAGAAACCGTTGGCCAGGGCCACTCCCAAGGAAAACGGCAAACCTTCAAAGACGATTTTACCCAAAGTTTCTTGCAGCGGAGTCTCCAGCGTAATTTCCCTCAGCAAAAACAGGATCGCAGTGGCGCAAACAATCCCAATTGCGATCGCTTCTACGGTATCCATTGCAGCATCTCGCCAGCGGATGTTCTTAGTTTTGCGAAAACCTTCGGTGCGAGTCAGCAATAAAACGACGAGAAAAGTAGTTACAATGGCGATCGACATTTGTGCTGGTTTAGTAGAGGAACCGATCCACCAAACCTCCATCGTATAAAGCAGCGGAATCCCGAATAAGAATCCGCCCGAAGCACCTCGAATGATGTCGTTTAGTTCATTTGACCACTGATTTTTGCGTCTTTTTGACTTGTTCATGTTTAAGTTAAACGGCTAATTAAAAACAAAATTATAAAGTCTGGCTTTGTTTACAATATTACGCATTCATTGATTTAGTTTGTGTTTGGTTAACTTGATTCTGTAACCTTTCAACTTCATCAATTAACTGCAACACTGTAATTGCAATATCTGGTCTAACTTCTGGTTCGGCACTATTGTCAATCTGTGAATGCGCCCAATCTTGCAGTTGCTTTAACTTTCCTAGTTTTCTAAATACCGGATTGCCATCATGTTCAGCAATAATCGCCACCTTCTGACTAAATGCAGCTAATCTAGCAAATAGTTCATCCTTCCACGAGCCAGAAAAAACCCGCTGATTCACTGTGTAATGTGCCAGATTAGGAGCAGTGAATGTCACATTAGGCTTAGCTAATAAGTTATTATCTAAACCTTGTGATGAATCAAAGCTTTCAGAAACAATCTTGAATATTTGTGTAAACGGTTGCTGTTCTTCAACTGTAAGCGGACGCTCGAACAACACAGTATGAGTATGTGCAGTAATGCCATTATCTGTAGTTGTGCGATTGGTAGAACGAATTGTTAAATCGTTCAAAGTGTAATTGTTGTTCATTTATCCTGCTTCCTGGTTTTTAAGGATTTAATATTACTCCTCATAATCCAGTAACGACATTTTTACTGAT
This sequence comes from filamentous cyanobacterium Phorm 6, assembly GCA_003003725.1. Lineage (GTDB taxonomy): Bacteria > Cyanobacteriota > Cyanobacteriia > Cyanobacteriales > Microcoleaceae > Microcoleus. The sequence goes on from PVWI01000155.1 coordinate 8,181, forward strand.
TATTTTTAATACCATTAAAGTGCAAGCTGGATTTCGGCTGATTCTCCCAAAGCTTCATTGACTACAATCAGTTTTTCTTGACTATCTGCACCTAATTGTTGATTGGCATTGAGTAATTCAATTCCATAAATAGTACCGTCGGGGGCAATGTCCACATTCATTTGATCGCTAACCTGGATAGTTTCTACCTGTGCATTCTTTTCTTGCAGGTATAGATAAGCTAAGTTGTATCTCGGATCGTAAGTCAGTTTCACGGAAACCTCCTGCTCATTTGCCAAATATCTCGATGTAGCAGCGAATAGCTGAATTGACATCAGCTAAGGCTTCCTCATAGGTGTCACCTTCACCAACTACGGCCCCTTTGATGCCAAGGGGATAGGCTACATAACCATCGGAATGTTTTTCAATGATGATTCTAAAACGTTTCATCTTGGCCTCTTTATTTTTATACTAACTTAATTCACCACAGACGTGCGATCGCATAAGCATCAAAAATAACATCAACGCTCAAAACAGGTATCTGTTGGGCCATAGATTGGGCAATTATCAGCCTGTCAAATGGATCGCGGTGATGCAAAGGCAGTGAAGCCACAACCTCAATGTGGTCGAAACTTATTTCCAGTATCTCAATTCTATTAACTGCGATCTGGTGCTTGACAAACTCCATAAAAGGCATACTAAAATTTAGCCTGCCTATGCTGTGCTTAATCGCCATTTCCCAGACGCTAGCTGTACTTAGGAGAATATCGTTATCTCCGTTGTTAATTAGCGATCGCCCTGTTATGCTGAGCCTTGAACTGTTTGTCGTGTACCAAATAAAGGCATGAGTGTCCAACAACAGCCTCATTCCATGTACTCCTTAAACTCTTCTAGCGGTTCATCAAAATCATCGGACATCCAAACCATTCCTTTAGCACTTCCTGGTTGTCGATCGGGTTTAGCTTGTTTGGGAATCCCTACCAATTTTACGACAGGCTGGTTATCTTTACTAATCTCAACTTCTTCGCCTCTCATCGCCGCTTCAATTAACTCCAGAAGTTTTTCTTTGGCCTCAATAATGTCTACTTGGTACATGATTTGTGCCTCACTATAGTCAATTTACAACATCACCATCACTATTCTAACTCAATATGATAAATCCTCTTCCTCCAAGTCAACAGCCTGCACTTCCAGATCATCAGACTCCAACTGAGTCGGAGTAGCCGGAATCGCTGCAATAATTGCATCAATCACTTTAGCCACCGGAATTATTTCTATCCCTAACTCTGGTACGGATTGATTATTAGGAATAATCGCCCTTTTGAAACCCAATTTCGCTGCTTCTCTCAGCCGCAGTTCTAATTGCGAGACTGGGCGTACTTGTCCGCCCAAACCAACTTCTCCGAGCAAAACTGTGCGCGCATCAATTACCCGATCGCGAAAACTGGCCACAATTGCGATCGCAACTGCCAAATCCGCCGCCGGTTCCTCCACCTTCAACCCACCCACCGAAGCCACAATCACATCCAATTTAGATAAAGGAATCCCCACCCTTTTCTCCAAAACAGCCAAAATTTGCTGCAATCTACCAGTATCCACACCAGTAGTAGAACGGCGTGGCGCACCAAAACTCGCAGGGCTGACTAACGCCTGAATCTCCACTAAAATCGGTCTAGTTCCCTCACAAGCAACCGTCGTCGAAGTACCAGGCGAAAATTCATCTTTATTCCCCAAAAACAACTCCGACGGATTATCTACTTCTCGCAAACCGTTTGCTACCATTTCAAAAACACCGATTTCGTGAGTAGCGCCAAAACGGTTTTTCATCGATCGCAAAAGCCGATGAGAAGCAAAGCGATCGCCCTCAAAATAAAGTACAGTATCTACCAAATGTTCCAAAACCCTCGGCCCCGCCAAAGATCCATCCTTAGTAACATGGCCCACCAGAAATAAAGTAATATTTTCCCTTTTCGCAACCTGCATCAAAGCAGACGTACATTCCCGCACTTGAGCCACCGAACCCGGAGCCGATGTTAACCTAGCAAAATAAATAGTTTGGATACTGTCAATCACCGCCACATTCGGTTTCAGCGCTTCCAACTCCCGCAAAATAACTTCTAAATCCGTCTCAGGAAGCAAATAGAAATTGTCCGCTGAATTGTCCTGGGAATCCGTTTTAGCTTCCTCATTGTTGTCAGATTTCTGTCCATCGTTGCTTGACAAATCAACCGGATTAGCCACGCCCAAACGCTGCGATCGCAACTTCACCTGCTGGCCAGACTCCTCCGCACTGACATACAGTATCCGATCGCGGCGTGCGACCATATTCGCCACCTGCAACAACAGCGTCGATTTCCCGATTCCCGGTTCCCCGCCAATCAACACCAGCGAGCCCGGAACAATCCCGCCTCCCAAAACTCGATCGAACTCCCCGTAGCCAGAAGGCCAGCGAGACTGAGTTTGGTCAGAAATCTGCGATAATTTAAAAGATGCCTTTGGTTGACCTTTCGACTTATCAGGAGGCGAACCGCCTACTGTCTTAGTTGTCACCCCAGTTAAACCAGCCCGCGGCGTACCAGCAGTATGTTGTTCTACCTGCTCGTCAAAAGAATCCCACTTGTGACAGCTAGGACACCTGCCAAAATATTGCGGTGAATCATAGCCGCATTCTCGACAAATATATTGGATTCGAGGCTTAGCCATTGTTTACAGATATGATAAATAGTCAACCTTAACATTTGAAAAAGTCTGACTAAAAGCAATTATCAAGCTTTCAGACCGATCGCACTTCTGCCAATCAGTTTGTGTCTTCTATGATAGGGTGAAAAAAAATAACATTATCTGAAATGTAACTTAAGGAGTGCTCGGTAAATTGGAAAATCATAAAGAAAAAATTCTGGTAGTCGATGACGAAGCCAGTATCCGGCGCATTCTAGAGACTCGCCTGTCCATGATTGGCTACGATGTCGTCACCGCTGCTGACGGTGAAGAAGCTCTCGAAACATTTCGCAACACCGAACCCGACTTAGTGGTTTTGGATGTGATGATGCCAAAGCTCGACGGTTATGGCGTCTGTCAAGAGTTGCGCAAAGAATCAGACGTTCCCATCATCATGCTAACCGCTTTGGGAGACGTAGCCGATCGCATCACCGGTTTAGAATTAGGCGCCGACGATTACGTCGTCAAACCCTTCTCTCCCAAAGAACTCGAAGCCCGCATCCGTTCGGTACTGCGTCGGGTTGACAAAAACGGATCTTCAGGCATTCCCAGCTCTGGAGTCATCCAAGTCACCAATATTAGGATTGACACCAACAAGCGCCAAGTTTACAAAGGCGACGAACGAATTCGGCTCACAGGCATGGAATTCAGCTTGTTAGAACTGCTTGTCAGCCGTTCTGGAGAGCCTTTTTCGCGATCGGAAATATTGCAGGAAGTGTGGGGATACACCCCAGAACGCCACGTAGACACCCGCGTCGTGGACGTTCACATCTCTCGGCTTAGGGCAAAGTTGGAAGACGACCCTAGCAATCCTGAATTAATTCTCACCGCCCGCGGCACCGGCTACCTATTCCAGCGAATTGTCGAAATTGGGGAAGTTGGTTGACAGTTGGCAGTTGACAGTTGACAATTGACAGTTGGCAGTTGACAGTTGACAGTTGACAGTTATTAAATTACCAACTACCAATTTATAGAACTTAAGCACGGGTGTCCAGAAACCGGGTTTTTCAACCAAAATACTTGGTTAAAACCATCAATCTCGATAAAAAACCTGGTTTCTTGGTCAGGGAGTGGGTGATGCCTCAATAATTAACGATCTCAAGTCCGATCGATTACCATCACAAAATCGGTTCGTAGTGCGGACTTCAGTCCGCAAAAAGGAACGGACTGAAGTCCGCACTACGAACGAACCTTACTGATTGCAGTCAATCCACCGGACTAGATATGCCCTGTTTGGCCAATGCCCTGTTTGGCCAATGCCCACCCTTCGACTTCGCGAGCGGGCAAGATGCCCAATGCCCTGTTTGGCCAATGCCCAATGACTAATGCCCTGTTTGGCCAATGACTAATGACTAATGACTAATGACAAAATCCGATCCAAATAAAGTTTTGCGGCAATTGCCCTTAGTTGCAGGAGGGTTAGCAGGTACGCTGCTGATGGTAAACCGCTTGCTAACAGAGCAGATTACAGACTCTCAAGCTCGATCGGACGCTTTGGGAGTAATTATCAGCGCTCTGCTGATTTTAACAGGTTTGCTGTGGCAACAGGTGCAAGCGCGATCGCCCGATTCCGTGCAGCTTATCGGAGAAGAAGGCTTTGAATTTGCGCCGGATTTACCGGATGTTGTCAAGCTAGAATTAGCTTGGGCGTCGCGTTTGCTGTTGACAAATACCGCCACAAGGTCGATCGTCATTGTGTATCGAGGAAAAGTTTTATTGCGGCGCGGCATTTTAGGCATCAATCCCGAAGTCAAACCAGGGCCAATATTGCAACGAGCGATCGACAAAAACAAACCAATTTATTTAGTAAAGCTCGATATTTATCCCGGCAAAATCGAATTTGACTATTTGCCAGAAAATACCCAAGGAGTCATCTGTCAGCCGATCGGCAGCCAAGGCGTGTTAATCTTAGGTGCTAACGCGCCCCGCAGCTACACCAAACAAGACGAAAACTGGGTAGAAGGCATTGCCGAAAAACTAGAAAATACGATCGCTCAGCACCTAAATTCTTAACTGTGTAGGGTGCGCAATGCGCACCGAACCCAACTTCAAAATACTACCGAGCCCAATCAGTACCGCGCCAGATTGTGAAAAACAAAACACTAGAAATCAATGCACCCAGCAACCACTTAACAGCATTTTTTAAGAGTCCTAAACGCTGATTTGACTGAACCGCTGTGCTTTGTGCCTTCAACCGTTCCTTAGCCGGAGTAATTCTTGCCAGAATTTGGCTTTTCAATTCCTGCGGGTTGTTCGTATCTGCTTGTACCCCCAAACGAGTAAGTTCCCCCGCCAAATTCTTTAAATCTTCAGGTGTACCCTTATTTAACCGTTCTTCCACCTGCTGCAATTGAGCTAATTGTTGATCGGCTTGAGTAGTAATTTGCTTGTCATTTTGGTTGTTGACGTAAATAGTGCCAAAAATTCCCAAAGGCAACATCAACAGAAAAACCACCGCCAGCAGCAGACACACCCAAGACAAAACTTTCAAAAAAATGTCTTCCAAACGTCTGCGATCGTACCCTTCGCCAAAAAATATCAGCGCCATTGCCAGCAAAGGAACTGGTACTCGTTCCACCACAGCGCCAATTGTCTGCAATTCCCAGACGCGATTGCCAAAATTTGCTGGTATCAGAACTGCGATCGTATCTAATAAAGACAGAATTAATAGACCGTAGCCAATCCAACGCAGCCTGTAAATAGAAAAACCTTGTTCGCCTTGTACGTCATTCATAAAAAAATCACAATTGTTGTTAACAAAAATCTCTCTTGACTTCGCCCAAAAACAGATAGAACCCTCGACAGGAGTCGTGGAGAGTCAAAAATTTCAGACTAAGGTTTAAGCTTTCAGATTCATCTGTGGAGTAAATCTCAAATCTCAAATCTCAAATCTCAAATCGACTGACTCCACTTAAGGTTCGGGAAATTGTGGCTGCCACCAACCATACCAAGAAACCCAAGCATTCTGTAAAATTTTATTGGCATCTTCTGGAGTTGTTTTATCCAAAGGCACAGACATCTGAGTCCACAAACAGCGCTTGTCTTGAATATTTCCCCTACCCAATAGCCAAAACAGAATGCGGTTCGGCTGCCAATCTAAAGTATTTCGATTGTATCTAAACTGTTCGGTAGTAACAGTAGCACTGCCACGAGGATTGATACAGGAACTCAAATACAGTCGATTTTGCTTTTGCAAAATTCCATGAAGACCTACCCCTTGAGTGCTTGCTAATGCTAGTTTACCAGTAGACGACTTGAGAATAGTATGTCCCTTCATCATACTTTCGACATCCCCATTGGTGTTTACCACATAACGCATCTCTATTTCTAGAGTAATGCTATTTTTTTGGTATTCATATTTTCTAGCAGCCTTGACTTCTGAAGTATCGATAATTTTCAGTGGTGCGCTCCTTTGCAGTTGCCAATCGGCTAGAGGCACTGACTCTGGAAACTCGAACGAGGTTGCAGCTAGATTGCCAGTAGATGGATACAATACCAACTTTCCTGCAACTAATAAAACCGCTCCGAAAGTAATAGCCAATAGGGAAATTCTAACTGGTTTCCAGTAGGTAATAGTCATTAGCAATTTTGTTTTTTCTTGTTTTCTGGTTCGTTTTTCAAGATGGCAAACCAGCAGAATATTCCGAAGATTAAAACAGCAATCATCGAAAAGACTACCGATCCACTTCCTTCGTGCCAGTATTTAAATGCTTGGGGTTGAGATAGGGATACCAGCACGGCCATGAGAGCAACTCGACCTGCATTGACGCTAAATGCAATTAGAACGGCTACAATCGGCACTATGATTTTTTGTGCCGTAGTTGTCGGAAACATCAGCAAAAAGACTAAAGCAAGTCCTAACAATTGTAGAACTGCATTTACTCCCGAACAGCCGTGATTAACTTCGACGCTGCCTTTTTCTAAAATCAGAAAAACCCCGTTCCGCACAACTTCAAATCCTATATAGTGCAGGATAAAAGCTGAAAATTTTGCTGTTAATTTGGGTACATCAACTAATACTCCGATCAAGCCGGGGGGGATGGCTGTGTAAGCAAGAATCATCAATTCTTGCCAATATTGTTTTAGTCCTTTTGTTCCAGAAGCCAGTAAAGCGAGACTGATGCCAGATAAAAAAGGTGTTGCTCTGATGAAAAAGTCGTATCCATATATAGAGGAACTTTTGAGCAAAATCAAAGCAATTAATGATGCCCCAAAACAACTGGCGAAAACTCCACTTTCAAAAGTTAAGGATTCGTGCCTTTCCCAAATCAGAAATGCCACGACTCCCCAAAACAGTAACATTGTGCCAAATAGGTCAGCGTCGTTTGTTCTAGAAGTCAGAGTTAGGTGCAGGGCGATCAAACCTGCGGCGATGCCTAATAGCCAGTATTTAGGTTCTTGGACTTGTTTGAGCCTGTTGATTTCGGTCATTGCTACTTTCTCTTTGTAGTAAAAGCTTTTAAAAGGCTTATTTTGATAACTCTATTGAAATTATCAGCTAGAAATAGTTGCTTTTATGCGTTATGGATGAATTTTAACTAAATCTTCACATACATTGACAATTATCAATGTATGTGGTATATGCAAAAGTCATTGTTAGTCGTTATTTGTTAGTCGTTACTTGTTAAGCTGTTCCACATTTAAACTGCATTATTTGTGGTCTATACCCCATACTGTAAGGGG
>PVWI01000156.1 GCA_003003725.1 filamentous cyanobacterium Phorm 6
CTTTCAAACAGCTAAATATTTTGATAATCTGCTTAAATGTCGCTGAAATTTTTTCGGCTTCATTAACTGTCAACTGTAAACTGTCAACTGTCAACTGTTTAACTATATCTTTGGAGGGTTTTGCTGCGAAAAAGAAAATGATTACATTAGACTAATTCATCTAAAATCATTTTTTTTATGACCGCCACAACTAGACCTATTTTAACTCGCTCTATAAATATTGCCGGCATCACAAAGCCAGCGGTACTGCGATATTTTGAAACATTAAACGCTGGCGATTTTGCCGCGACTGCTAATTTGTTTGCTGAGGACGGAGTTCTGCACGCACCGTTTGAAGAGCCAATTATCGGTAAAAGCTCGATCGGCACTTATCTAAAAACAGAAGCGCGAGGAATGCAGCTCGAACCCCAGCAAGGTATCAGCCAAGTTTTAGAAGATGGCTTAGTTGAAGTTCAGGTCAGCGGGCGGGTGCAAACTTCCGCATTTGGTATTAATGTCGCATGGCTGTTCCTGCTGAATTCTCACGAAGAAATCCTTTCTGTCACAGTCAAGCTGTTAGCTTCTCCCCAAGAATTGCTAAATCTGCGGCCGGATCATAAATTTGATGTTTAATAAGTTGTTTCACATTTAAATTGAATATTGGGGTTTCACCTGTCGATCGCGCGTCATAGCTCGATCGATATTTGAGCGCCACTGAGGCAGAAACCTGGTTTTTAGCCAAATCTCCGGTGAAGCGCCGCCAACTCTCGAAAAACCAGGTTTCTGAGGTGTTTTGGCGCCACTGAGGCAGAAACCTGGTTTTTAGCCAAATCTCCGGTGAAGCGTCGCAAACTCTCGAAAAACCTGGTTTCTGCGGCAGACAAAATTGTCAAAATAGCTAGAACGCCGTCCTAATTATTTTGGTCATCTTGTGTATTCCCGATCGCTAATGACTAATGACCGACGACTGAGATCGCGTGCCGTCGATTACCATAACAAAAACGGTTTGTAGTGCGGACTTTAGTCCGCAACAAATGAGCGGACTAAAGTCCGCACTACGAACTTTGTTTATTGCAGTTAATCGACAATCGGACACGATATAACGGCCAATTAAGATTTTTCCGGCAAACTCGCTTCCAACTTCAGACAGTTGCGACCGTCTAGTTGCAAACTGTAGTCCACCCGATCCATAAGTCTGCTCATAATCAGCCAGCCGTAGCCGCTTTCCTGTTTAGCTTCCGGCCTCGGAGGACTGTAAGTATCCATTTCGTAACCTTTACCGTAATCCCAAATTTCTAAACCAATATCCCGATTTTTTAAATTCAGGCGAATTAGCACCGGCAAATGGGGTTGATCTTTGTGAGCATGGCGGATCACGTTAGAATAGGCTTCTGCTAACACCAAGCGCAAACGATTCGACTGACGAGGCCAATCGACGTGCTCTCCTAGCTCTACTTCCAAACTGCTTAGCAACCAATTTTCAACAATTGTTAAAAACCGCAAGTCACTTGGCACATGAAGCTCAGTATTCATAAAAAAATCCCGTAAGTTTTAAAACCCTGTGTCTTCAGAGCAGATATGAAACACAACTGACCGGATTGATTCGGCCTCAATATTTGTCGTTACTTGGGGGATACCAGCCTTTTTTTGTTGAAAAATAAGGCATCTGTCATTCAGTAGAAGGTCTTCGCTCGTGAGTATATTTGAAAACTTTAGTTATGGGTGTAAAGCCCATTAACAGCAGATGATTATACTAAGACTACGATCGACTAAGTATAAAAAATCTTTGTTTCAATCCCCGGCTTTTAAGCGTTGGTTATTTCTGACGAATCCCTTGTACCTTAACTGTTTACAGGTGTTTCATCCCCCACCGAAAGCGAACCCTGGAAACTAGCTACCCGATCGCGAGCTAGATTTTTTCATGTTAACGGTAACGTAGTCCTTTGCAGGACTTTGTGAGCCATCAACAAGCAGGGCTTGAGTTCTTTTGGCTGTCTCACCCCCACTATCCGTCTGGAGTTGCTGACAGATTCAGAGAACCTCCAGAGAGAGTATGGTTTGGTCATCTTCCTGAACAGGATTATCGGCTCGGATGTAAGCCAACAAATTGTCCAAGTTGAAGGAACCAGGCTCCTCAATCAAAAGTTGCCAAAGCCCTTCTTGTTGTAGCATAGAACGGGTTGGTTCACCCCCTGCGACCGCTTGACTTGTCACAGTAGCTTCAGTAATCCCGTCACTCGTCAGCAGAAATACATCTCCTGACTTTAATTCGATCGCACCCGCTTTGCCCCTCCAAACTGGCAGTATCCCCAAGGGAATGCCACGATCTTTCAGGAAATTCGGCTCTGCTGGCGTTTTACCGCTAGCGGATTGAGCTTTCACCTCCGAGTGAGACCAAACGATCGGGTAAATGTGACCCGCATTAGCAAAGGCCATGTGTCCCGTTGACGGAGTGTAACGAGCTACAACCATTGTAATAAAATGGTTGTTGCCGATCAGGTCATCAGCCATACTGCTATTCATATTCTGCATAACTCGATCGGGTTCTGGAGAAATTTCTTGAGAAAGTTCCCGTCGCATCACCGAAATCGCGCTCGCCATAAATAGAGCAGCCGGAACACCCTTACCCGAAACATCACCCACCGCGATCCAAATATCCCCTTGAGAGTGGACGTAGACTTCAAAAAAGTCACCGCCAACTTCCCGCGCGGGATAGCAGCAAGCTTGCACCCTGACAGTTTCAAAATCCGGCCAACTTTGGCGTAACAAGTTTGTTTGGATTTGGCGGGCCACTTCCAACTCGTTTTGCATCTGGTTGGCTAAATCCAGAGTGCGCTGGTAGAGCTTAGCTTGAGAGAGGGCCAGAGCAGCTTGAGCCGCCACACCTTCTATTAACTCTATATCTTCCGCCGACCAAGGGTTAGTGTCACCAATCTGGCACAGTGCCAGTACCGCCAGCAAGTCTTGCTGGTAAGTCAGGGGCACAGCAATCTCAACCGAGTTAGCGTCCCCCCGAGTGTTTGGATTGACTTGAGTTTGGCGGCTGGCTACGGCTTTAACCAGCAAATTCTCATCAAAAGAAAAGTTGCTCTTGTCGTCGGTTTCGGCTTGGTAGGGGAAGGTACTCGGTAATAGTCGATCGACCTCTACCGGCCGCAGCATACAATAGTTAGCCTCAAAAGTTTGACCGACAGTTTGGACAATAGTTTGTAGCATACTAGAGTAATCTAGCGACCCGCGAATCGCACTCATTACGTCATTGAACAGAGATTCCCTGCGCAAAGCGCGGCGCAGTTCCACGTTCCGCTGCCTGTAGTATTTGTAAGTTTCCGAGGCTTGATTGATAACTAATTTTAGGTCTTCTGGATTCCACGGCTTGGTGATGTACTTGAAAACTTGACCAGAGTTAATGGCCTCTACCAAATCTTCAACATCTGTGTATCCAGTCAGCAGAATCCGAATCGTATCAGGAAAACGCTCGACCGTTTTTCCTAAAAATTCGGTGCCATTCATTTCTGGCATCCGCTGGTCAGATATAATCACCGCCATCTCGCCTTGTTCGTCTAGAACTTCCAGGGCGCTGAGAGCGCTATCTGCTTTGTAAACCTGAAAGTCGCGTCGAAACGTCCGGTACAGCAAATCCAAGTTGTCGGGTTCGTCATCGACTACCATTAGTTTCAGTTTGCTTCCATCTCCCCGACTCATGCTATTCCCTTCCTAGGCGAATTAATCAGGTCTAAAACTAAATTGTCAATTACCCTTCGCCGATTTAGCGGAGCCAAATCGGGGTGAGGACTTCGGATGTGATAAGTCAGTGCCATGTTAGTAATACCACAACGATGTTCATAACTTGCCTCCGGTCGTGGTCATATCTGACCTCGCCTTGTTTGGGAACTCGTCCTTTACTATACAAAAATTGCTTAGACTTAATCTTTGCTTCACCATTCAACTAAAAGTATTTCTGCTTAGGGTCTGATTCTAGCTTCTACCAGCAAGAGGTTGGCTCCTACTTGTCCACAAGACTAAATTTGGGTGAATCAACACCCGATTTTTTTAGTTAGTACAACTAGATATTTTTGAAGCTGTTAGCCATTGTTTAACCATTATTTTTAACGAATTTAACAAATCGTGGTCTCCGGTTCGACCTTTTTAGAGGCTGGTCAGTTTTAAATCGACTGGCTTTTACTCTCCCAGAGGTTTTTTCTGGAGTTTTCGGGATTATGAGAATATTTCACAAAACGGAGTGTCTGTCAATATCCTGAGCATAACTAGCTATGATAAAGTTTAGCAAAGTATTAAGTAGTTATAGCCTTTCGAGCGAAAGATGAGGTACTATCCGGCTTGCGGGCTTGCGGGCTTGCGGGCATAGTTGCGGGCATACCTCACCACGCTTGAGAACCGCTATAAGTCAACCTCTCTTTACTACCAAATCAAGTTAGTTTTTCTGCCAATCTGAGCTTAGCAGAACGAGAGCGGGGATTTCTAGCGATTTCTTCAGATTGTGCAATAATCGGCTTTTTTGTCAGTACCTGCAAACACTCCGTTCCCCTAAGTTGATGCTTAACTGGCCTATCTTCCAGGCTGTGAAAAGTGATAATTCCGATTCTCCCACCGGGTTTTAGCCACTTTGGCGCTTGGTTGAGGAAAGTGTCTAAGGACGCTAGTTCCGAGTTGACGGCTATCCTCAAAGCTTGGAAAGTGCGGGTGGCGGGATGGATTCTACCGTTGCGCTGCTTGGGTGGGAAGGTGCTAGCGATCGCCCCTGCCAATTCTGTTGTACTTTCAAAGGGACGTTGGGCGACAATCCGCCTCGCGATGCGCCGCGACAGTCGTTCCTCGCCGTACTTGTAAATAATATCTGCTAGCTTAACTTCGTCCCAGCGATTGATAATCTCTTCTGCGGTCAAAGATTGCTGCTGGTTCATACGCATATCTAACTTAGCCCGATGGCGAAAACTAAAGCCACGCTCCGGTATATCGAACTGAGCCGAGCTTACGCCTAAGTCTGCTATAATGCCATCAAAGGTGGCATCTTCAGACTGGTACTCCGCAAAATTACCGTGCCAAAACTCGACGGGAGCGTTGGCAAATCGGGTTTGGCAAAAACGGATGGCTTGTTCATCGCGATCGATCGCCACCACCGTAACATCAGCAGCCGCTAAAATCAAACCAGTATGTCCGCCACCCCCAAGCGTCGCATCCAAATAGCGGCCACCTGCGCGCACAGCCAAACCCGCAATTAATTCTTGCCCCAAAACTGGAACGTGATAGGTGTCAACACTGACATCCGATCCAGAGGTATCCTTCTCAGAAAGCTCGATATCCTTCATAATCAATAAAGCGAAACAAAAATCAATAATAGTCAGTAGTCAGTAGTCATTAGTCAGCAGTCATTAGTCCTCAGTCAGCAGTCCTCAGTCAGCAGTCCTCAGTCAGCAGTCCTCAGTCCCTAGTTAGAAACTTTTTTGCTAATGACCAATGACTAATGACCAATGACTAATGACCAATGACTAATGACCAATGACTACTGACTAATGACCAATTACCAATTACCAATTACCAATTACCAATCCCCAATTATCAATTATGTCAAGAATTGAGACAAGAACCGAACCAATGGTGCTCAACATGGGGCCGCACCACCCATCCATGCACGGGGTACTGCGGTTAATTGTCACCCTGGACGGCGAAGATGTAGTGGACTGCGAGCCTGTTTTAGGCTATCTACACCGCGGCATGGAAAAAATTGCCGAAAACCGCACCAACGTGATGTATGTGCCCTACGTCAGCCGCTGGGACTACGCTGCGGGGATGTTTAACGAAGCGGTGACAGTCAATGCACCGGAAAAGTTAGCCAATATTGCTGTCCCCAAACGGGCGAGTTACATTCGGGTAATCATGCTGGAGTTGAACCGGATTGCTAACCACCTGATGTGGGTAGGGCCGTTTTTGGCGGACGTGGGCGCCCAAACTCCATTTTTCTACACTATGCGCGATCGCGAACCAATTCTCGATTTGTGGGAAGCAGCCACCGGCTACCGCATGGTAAACAACAACTACTTCCGCATCGGCGGAGTAGCAGCAGATTTACCCTACGGCTGGGTAGATAAGTGCCAAGATTTCTGCGACTACTTCGTCCCCAAAATTGACGAATACGAACGTTTAATTACCAACAATCCGATTTTCCGCCGCCGGATTGAAGGGTTGGGTACTATTTCTCGCGCCGAAGCGATTAACTGGGGATTATCCGGCCCGATGTTGCGCGGTTCCGGTGTCAATTGGGATTTGCGGAAAGTTGACCATTACGAATGTTATGACGACTTCGACTGGGATGTTTGTACAGAAGCTGCTGGCGATTGTTTGGCCCGGTATTTGGTGCGAATTCGGGAAATGCGCGAGTCGGTGAAGATTCTCTATCAAGCCTTGAAAGGACTCCCCGGCGGCCCTTACGAGAATTTGGAAGCGAAGCGCTTAGAAAGCGGGCCAAAATCTGAATGGAATAGTTTTGACTATCAGTTTATTGGCAAAAAAGTTGCGCCGACTTTTAAGATTCCGAAGGGCGAACATTATGTGCGAGTTGAAAGCGGCAAGGGTGAGTTAGGGATTTATATTATCGGCGATGATAGTACATTTCCTTGGCGCTGGAAGATTCGGGCTGCGGATTTTAATAATTTGCAGATTTTGCCTCATATTGTGCGCGGTGTGAAGATTGCGGATTTGGTGGCAATCTTGGGGAGTATCGACATTATTATGGGTTCGGTGGATAGGTAGAAGGAAAAAGGGCGATCGCATTTTTTGGCTGGCTAGGTGCTAAGAAGTGCGATCGCGACTTTTCTGAATCCTCGATCGGCTACTATAAATTATGGAAGCTCAACCAAATAATGACTAAAAGTGTAAGTTACCAAGATGACTTGATTGAATTTTTGAAAAAGCCTGAAGCTGCTGCTGCTTATATCGAGGCAATTTTGGAAGAAAAAAATGCAGAAGCTGAACTTTTGCCACTAGCAATTAGTAATGTAGTTGAGGCTCGTGGGGGCATAATTCAGCTTTCAAATGCAGCTAAATTGTATTGTGAAAAATTGCAGAATTTACTATCGAAAACAGGAGGAGATGAAGTTTATCTGTTGGTGGCGTTGCTGGATGCTTTGGGATTTCAGCTACAAATAGGGGTTAAATCTGATAGTTCAATATTCGAGGGTGAGGGCGCGATCGCATTTGCAGAGCATCTTCCCACAGTATAATGATAAATTATGACATTCCAGCAATCAAATATTAATGACAGTAACCCAGAACTCTGCGATTTAATCTGCGCCAGAATTGCCGCCACTCCGCAGCAGCGAATTACGTTTGCTGAATATATGGATTTGGCATTGTATCACCCGCAGTATGGTTACTATAATCGCGATCGACCTGCGATCGGCAAACAAGGCGATTTTATCACATCATCTCACTGGGGTGCTGATTTTGCGGAGGTTTTGGCAGAGCAGTTTGTGGAAATGTGGGAAATTCTAGGCAAACCTCAAAATTTTGCGATCGTCGAAATGGGCGCTGGGCGGGGAACTTTCGCCGAAAATCTGCTGCAATATCTGCAACAGCAACATCCCGACTTATTTCAAACTTTAACATACATAATTATTGAAATTTCGCCAATACTGCAAGCAGAACAACGGCAAATCTTAGGTGACTTCAAGTGTGTTAAATGGTCTAATTGGGATGAAATAGTTGATAACTCAATTGTCGGTTGTTTCTTTTCCAATGAATTAGTCGATGCTTTCCCCGTGCATCAATTCATTCTGGAACAAGAGGAAATTAGGGAAATATACATTACCACAGAAACACCAAAAAATCAACAACCAGAAATAAATTTTGTTGAGGTAGTTGGCGAAGTTTCTACACCTAAAATTGCCGAATATTTTGAGTTGTTGGGAGTTGATTTATCGGCGAGTGCTTATGGGGATGGATATCGCAGTGAGGTGAGTTTGGCGGCTTTGGATTGGATGAGTACAGTTGCTCAAAAGTTGCAGCGAGGATATTTGTTGACGATTGATTACGGCCATCCAGCGCACCGCTATTACAATCCGAGGCGCAGGGAGGGGACGCTACAGTGTTATTATCGCCACCGATATCACAATAATCCTTATATTAATGTGGGGCGACAGGATTTGACGGCTCACGTTAATTTTACGGCGTTGGAAAGGCAGGGTGAATTGTGCGGTTTGGATGTGGTAGGGTTTACTCAGCAGGCTTTGTTTTTGATGGCGTTGGGTTTGGGCGATCGCATTGCTGCTCTATCCACAAGTGTATTGGATGTGGCAACGTTGTTGCGGCGTAGGGAGGCGTTGCATAGAGCGATCGATCCGATGGGTTTGGGGGGTTTTGGGGTTTTGGTGCAGTCTAAGGGGTTGAGAGAGGAGGAAAAGGGGAGAATATTGAAGGGTTTGATGGTGCCTGATTAGTGATTCCTGATTGATTATTAACTAATTAAGCTGTTTTCTAACCGCACGAGCGATTAAAGGTGCTTTCTTTTCTAATCCTTCTAAATTAAGTTCATTCTCTAGATACATTCGATACCACTCCTGACGTTGTTCTATTACCCATTCACTATTCTGAAGTTGTAACTGTTTGATGGTAAATTGTACTCGATCGCGATCGCCAGTAGGAACCATATCAGTCAAAATCAACTGACAAGAAGGTAGGATAATCTCAAACCAATTATCTTCCACTTCAAACGGATCGAGAATTTGTCGATCGTAAGTTCCTTTGCAGCTATTTAGCCGTTGCAAAGCATAGCGATAGTTTTTCCATTCATAAATCAAATGGCGGTTTTCTGCTTTACTTTTACTCAAATAATGATCGACAGTACCCATCCGACTCGGTATGTACATCACGGCATAGCCACAAAGATTTTGAAAGCCTTGAGCTAATTGAGGCTTGAAGGTAGACCAAAAATCCTTTGGTTTTGTAGTAGAATTTTTAACTAACCAATTATTGCCTGCTTTTCGCACTTGTTGCTCAAAATCTGCTGGTTCCGGTGGCGGAGTAAATCGCATCATCTTTACTCTACCTCGGTGCTGATAATCCATCGCGGCCAGAAGCGATCGTGTTCTGGTAAAACTCGCAGGAGTTCCTGATGAATTTGCTCTTTAGTTCTCAGGTATTCAGGAAAAGCATCTATGCTTTCTCCTCGCATGAAGGTATACGCAGCATCAATCGCTATTTCTGCTTCGAGGGAACGAGCCTGTTTCAACCCAAAAATATCTGAAGTTAGCCACCCAACAGCATCCCCATGTTTTGTCCAAGGAACTTCATTAAGAGTTACATCTTTACCTTGTAACTCAAACAAAAATAATTTATCTTGTTGCTCATCAAATTGAGGTTCAATTGAGGCAAGTACAAGAGGAGAATGAGTAGTTGCTATTAGCTGAACTTTCATTTCATTTTTAAGACCTTTAACTACTTCTAATATCGCAGGAAGAATCGATCGTTGCCAAGCTGGATGTAAGTGAGCTTCAACCTCGTCTATTAAAAAGACTATTTGATCGATAGGTTCTTGCTGCCGCAATTTAGATGCTTGCGTATGTTCATACCACGTCCACATTAGTAAGTAAGCAAGTCCTAAAATTCTTTTTATTCCCGCTGATGCGTAGATGATCGGCACATTTCCATAAGGGAAATTCAGGGTAGGAATATCACGGGTATCTTCTATAGAAACTCGTGTTGGCTTCCCCGGTTCCATCCATTCATTTTCATGGGGAGAAAGTCGTTGAATCACAGAAGAAAATATTTCAAATGTAGACTCTTCTCGCTGTCGTTGCCAATTGACCCAATCGTGAATTAAACCATTACATAGAACTTTATTATCAGTTCTTAACCCATTCCAAAGATGATCGGAAGTAAAGTTATAGATATTGGACTGTTGACGAATCGGGTCAAAAATTGAAAATCCACCATCAACACGGACATAAATAATCAAGCTTCTTAACAAGGGAGGTACTCGCAGATTCAGCCATTTCTCATTTGAAAAACTAAAAAGGCTACGATATTCCTCAAAATCTCTCTGATGGCTCAATACAGAAGTAATTTCTGGTGTTTTCCCTTCTACCTGTTGAGGCCAAGCAGGTCGATCAACCCAGTTTCCGGTTAGTCCCCACCAAGCAATATCTAGCAAAAAAGTTTTACCAAGACCATTGTCTCCAGTAAACAAATTGATTCTTTCGCCGAATTCAACATCGAATTCTGGAGCTGTTCCCACCCATTTTAGATGAAGTTCTTTCAGCATTTTGTGGTGAATAGATCCATCAAATTCTAGGTAGTATTCAGAATTAGATATTTTGTACAGACGGATATAGTCTCTACCATAAGCTTGAAGTGTCTGGCTTGTAACAGGTTCAAATTGTTTCAAGACACCACTTTTTTCTAGCTTGCCTTTAATCCAACGTCCTAAAATTTTTAAATCATCTTTGGATCTAAAGTTTTTATGATTTGCTCCTTGAGTTTGGCAATCAAATGTTAAACCATCATCTGTATGAGCGAGAAAATTGCCTTTTGGATAAATAGGATCACTTATTGTTTTTGAATCTACAATAAGTTCAACTTCGTACCAATCTCTTGGGATAACTTTACCAGATTTTTGCTTCCGCCCTTGGCCAAAAAAAGTATTGAGATTTGATTGCGGTTGTCTATCTACTCTTGATAAAGATATGTCCACATAGGGAGTTTCTGGAGTTATACTAGGTATCGACATTAAGTTATCTCACTTGACTAAACAGTAACTGTCAACTGTAATTGCTGTTCAGAAGCCTCTGATTCTGCGTGTTCTAATCGTTCCTTAATTGACATCATTTGCAATTTTTGATTTAATTTGTGTAAATCGACTTTCTGATAATCCTCTTGAAATAAGGGAATCAGTGATTTAACAACGTCAACTATTCCATCTGGGGGAACTGCATTGCCAATCTGTCGTCGTACTTCAGTAATAGAACCCTCAAAAATAAAATCATCGGGAAAACTTTGTAACCTTGCTCTTTCCCTATTTGTCAATGAACGGGGTTCGGGATAATGATATCCCCAGGTACCGCCACCACCACCAGCAATAATTGTAGCACAGGGTTTAGCTGGATCAATTCGCCTGTAAACGTGACTAATCATTCCCTTTACATAATAAGGGCTACTTTGGGGAATATCAGTAAAATTTCCACCAGCGTTAATGCGCTTCAAAATTTCAATAGTTCGTGGCTGAATTTTCTGATGTTCCTGATTATGTTCCACTTTTTCCACATTTTTGAGTGCTTCGCCCGCAGTTCGATAAGGATTTTTGCGATTTTGTCCGTATTCTGGCTGAGGATGCACAAAGTTAAATCCTGTATCCATCCGAATACCAACTAATAATACTCTTTGGCGAAATTGGGGAACTCCATAATCAGCAAAGTTGTATAGTTTAGGTTTGACTAAGTAGCCGGGAGCGATACTTTCAAAGTCGGAAATTATTTGTTTTATGGCTTGATGATTATTGGCACTTAATAAGCCTTTGACATTTTCTGCTACAAAAGCTTTTGGCTTTTTTTTATTAACAAAATCGAGGAAGTATGTATATAAATTGCCTCTAGTACCTTCGAGTCCGGGCCGTTTCCAAATCATAGAAAAGTCTTGACAAGGAAATCCTCCTATACATATTTCTGCATCGGGAACTTGTGCAATGTCTATATTTTCTATGCTGTCGTTGACGATGACATCAGCAATGTTTCTGCTGAAAGTTTTGCAGGCGTATTTATTGGAGTCGATCGCCCAAACTACTTCAAACCCCGCTTTGTGGAATGGCAAGTCCATGCCGCCACAACCTGAAAACAATGATATCAGTTGCGGTTTTTTTTTCCAGGCGATCGGCTTGAGACGTTCGATTAACATATTAGTTCGCAGTAGGACAATGGCTGGCGGAATGCCGACCACAAGATAGCAATTATACCAAAATATAGTCAAATTTGACTATATTTTGATAATTTCACTCTTCGTCATCTAACTCGATCCCCGCTTGACGCAATTTTTCTGCCAATCTTTCAGCGCGGAGACTTTCGCGATCGCCCCGCTGACATTATTGTTCAGTGGGGATCGAGACTTGGCTACAAGCGAGAGTTCTAAAGGTTTTTAATCTTTTGCTGTAAGTCCTCTTTCATGGCTAGCAGTTCCGATTGGCTGATAGCACTTTGTTCACCACTGGCCAACCACTTCAATTGTACAGTCTCATTTTCAGCTTCCGCATCACCCAAAACCAAACACGCAACCGCACCGCTTCTGTCGGCTCTTTTAAACTGTTTCCCGAAAGCACTTCCGCTCAAATCTATCTCTACACTAAAGCCAACACTCCGCAATTTTTGAGCTAACAATACCGATTGCTGTTCGGCTTTTTCACCCCTAGATACCAAATAGAAATCCAGTTTGGGAGTCGGTAAAGGTTGCATTTTTTGCAGCAGGATAATCAACCTTTCTATACCCATAGCCCAACCGACTGCTGCCGTATCTGGGCCGCCCAATTCCTTGACTAAACCGTCGTAGCGGCCGCCTCCGCAAACTGTTGCTTGCGCTCCCAAATCGTCGGAGACAATTTCAAATGCGGTGTAGGTATAGTAATCTAAACCGC
Organism: filamentous cyanobacterium Phorm 6; assembly: GCA_003003725.1. Classification (GTDB taxonomy): domain Bacteria; phylum Cyanobacteriota; class Cyanobacteriia; order Cyanobacteriales; family Microcoleaceae; genus Microcoleus. The sequence goes on from PVWI01000156.1 coordinate 12,614, forward strand.
GCACTAATCGGGGATTTAACTGATAGCTAATTCCTAAATTTGTGAGCATTTCCTGCACTCGCTCGAAGTGATCTCGCGATTCGTCACCCAAATATTCCAAAATACTCGGCGCACCAGCGACAATTTCTTGAGTGCGCTGATTTTTGCTATCCAATATCCGCAGCGGATTGCGAGTCAAACGGTCTTGGGAATCCGCGTCTAATTCTTCTTTGTGCGGTGTAAAATAATCGATCAATGCTTGCCGATAATTTTGTCTGTCTTGCTTGTTTCCGACTGAATTGATATCGAGGCGCAAATTGGTTAAACCGATCGCTTGCAGGATGTCGCAGGCGATCGCAATTACCTCCACATCCGCCCTGGGATTCGCACTTCCCAAGACTTCCACGCCAATTTGATTGAACTGTCGCTGTCTGCCTTCTTGGGCGCGTTCGTAGCGAAACATCGGCCCAGTATACCACAGACGCTGCACGTCTCCGGCCGCGTACAAACTGTTTTGAATAAAAGAGCGTACTACTCCGGCGGTTCCTTCTGGGCGCAAAGTAGTCGATCGATCGCCCTTATCTTTAAAAGTGTACATCTCCTTGCCCACAACATCGGTAGCTTCGCCGATGCCGCGTTCAAATAAAGATGTTTGTTCAAAAATTGGTGTCCGAATTTCTCGATAAGCCGCTTTGTTCAATATTGCTCTAGCTACTGCTTCGATATTTTGCCAATATTGAATTTCTGCGGGCAAAATATCCCGTGTTCCTGGTAAGGTTTTAATTGCACTCATTTTGTTAGTCAGTCTTTATTTCTTAGTCCGCTTGGAGTGGACTTCGTTTGTGTAGTAGCGATTTCAATCGCCGAATCATCGAAGGATCAACCAATAACTAATAATTCCCAAGCTCCGTAACGATCGCCATAATAAGCCAAAATGTGATCGACCCGTTCGCGATCGACCAAATCAAACGCTTCAGGATACTGTATCCACAAGCCCCCAACTTGGCTGTCGTTGTAATCAAACCGCTGCGACTGCTGCGGAATTAAACCAGTTTCCACCCCTTCAACTTGACGCAAATGGGCTGCCACTTCGCGATACACCGCCAGCGGCAATCCAGGGCATTGAATTTGATAGCGGAGTTGTTTTTCTTGTGCCGTTTGCATCATTACTTTGCCTGTCCCCAACCAAAATCCCTATTTAAGATACTTCTTTATCGATCGGCCCTGGTAGAGGGCAGCAGTTAATATTGTCCATACATACCTTCCCCCACTGCAACGCCCAGCGCACCAGCGTAACTCGATTGTCAGCCCGCGTCTTGTTCAAGATATTGCTAATGTGGTTGTCAACAGTACGCTTGCTAATCTCTAACTTTTCGGCGATTTTCTCATTAGTCAATCCCGCCGCCACTAATTCTACCACTTGCAATTCTCGATCTGACAGAGTGACAGGGGTTTGAGAAACGCTCCCGCTCATAAATTTTTCCTATGTGTGCATATTTACCTATCTACAATTCTAGAGGATGAGGGATAGAGTATGAAGAGAAAATTAAATTTGCTGTGCTATGGTTCCGGGAGATAGGTTTTTGTGGGATCGTCGCAGTTAAAGCCCAGTGCTGACTCAGCTTACTAGCGCCAGCACTTCATTCCTGTGCGATCGCCAGTCTACCGCTTGTCTAAAACCTCAAATCTAAAATCAATATGACTTATCCTCGCGTTTTGTGTCTGGGTGAAATTTTATTTGATTGTTTAGCAGACAAACCAGGAGTATCTCTAGAAGAGGTAGAATCTTGGACGGCATATCCCGGCGGTGCTCCGGCTAATGTTGCCTGTGCTTTGGTTAAATTGGGGACGGAGGCGGGATTTATCGGTGCTGTGGGTGGGGATGAATTGGGGGATTCCCTAGTGCAGGTATTGCAAAAAGTAGGGGTTGATACCACGGGAGTGCAGTGTCATCCGACTGCGCCGACGCGCCAAGTTTATGTCTTGCGGAATACAGCGGGCGATCGAGCTTTTGCTGGTTTTGGTAAATTGGATACTGCGGATTTTGCCGACACTCGCCTCCAGGCGGCCCAAATACCCCAAGTGCTGTTTGAAAATGCCGAGTTTTTAGTGCTAGGCACTTTAGAATTAGCTTATCCTGAAAGTAGAGAAGCGATCGCAAGAGCGATCGAACTAGCAGAACGTTACGACGTTAAAATTATAGTTGATATCAATTGGCGTCCGGTGTTTTGGCCAAATCCCGACGAAGCAAAAGCGCACATTCTAAAAATCTTAAAAAAAGTTGATTTTGTCAAGTTATCTGACGAAGAAGCCGAATGGTTGTTTGCAACTACCGATGCAGGAGCTATTACCTACCGCCTCGATTCTGTAGAAGGCGTTTTGGTGACAGCGGGCGATAAAGGTTGCGGCTATTGTCTCTCGCAAAATGAAGGAAAAATTCCCGCCTTTGCAGTAGATGTTGAGGATACAACAGGTGCAGGCGACGGGTTTGTGGCTGGTTTTATACGGCAGTTATGCAAGCATGGAATTAAGAATTTAGCAGATCCAGAAATAGCCCAAAAAATTGTAACTTATGCAAGCGCGGTGGGTGCGATGATAGTTATGAAACCGGGGGCAATTGCAGCTCAACCAACCAGTGCTGAAGTAGAAGCTTTCTTGTATTTGTACAAAAAACATCCCGCCAAACATCCATAGGTTCGTAGTGAGGACTTTAGTCCGCATAAAGAAGGACTAAAGTCCTCACTACGAACCTGTTTTTTTGTGGGGACTTTAGTCCGCATAAAGAAGGACTAAAGTCCTCACTACGAACCTGTTTTTTTGTGAGGACTTTAGTCCGCATAAAGAAGGACTAAAGTCCTCACTACGAACCTGTTTTTTTGTGAGGACTTTAGTCCGCATAAAGAAGGACTAAAGTCCTCACTACGAACCTGTTTTTTTGTGAGGACTTTAGTCCGCATAA
>PVWI01000500.1 GCA_003003725.1 filamentous cyanobacterium Phorm 6
TGTTAAGGGGGGGAGTTGAGAAATCATCTTTTAATCAGCCGGGAGTTGAAAATGCTCGATCGGGCTGGCGGGTAGTTTACAATAACTCTGGCGAGGCTGTGGAGGTGGAAACAGCGGCGATCGCTCCGGGTACGGTAGTCACTGTTGCTGATTTGTTTGGGAATTGGCCTGTACGTCGCACTTTTTTGTCTGCGGCACAGCAAATGCGATCGATACAATCAATCATTCAGCAAATTGCTATTTGTCATCCGCACGTTAATTGGCAGTTGCGTCAAGCAAATACGCCTTGTTTTTACATAACTCCTAGCAGCACAGCGGAGCAGATTTTACCTCAGTTTGTGCGGGGCGTGCGATCGAGCGATTTACAATATTTAAAGTTAGATTTGCCTGCAAGTCCTCAAAATCAGAAAGCTGCAAATTTGTTGTTAGAAACTCAACTTGTGGGAGCGACAAGCAAGCACAATTATCAATTACCTGTTGCCAATTACGAATTACCTGTTACCAATTCCCAGTCTTTGGAGTTAGTAATTGGTTTGCCCGATCGCTGTCATCGCAGACGGCCGGATTGGGTTAAGGTGGCGGTGAATCGACGGGTTGTGCGATCGCCCGAATTAGAGCAAACTATTCTGAGTGCCTTTGCTCGCACTTGTCCGCGCGATCGCTATCCCGTGTGTTTTGTTCACCTGCAAATCTCCCCCTCAGAAATCGACTGGAACCGCCACCCGGCTAAAGCGGAAATTTATCTGCACGATCCGAGTTTTTGGCAAGCAGAAGTTGGCGCCGCGATCGATCGAGCTTTGCACCTGAACGATGAAGTTTTGCCAGCACCACATATTCCCGATCGCGTGGGACAATTGCTGAAGGCATCGGAACAGAAAAGTGCTTACAGTGTCGGGGTTTCGGCTCGCCAGAATAATGACGGCGGCGAACAGGCAACAGGTAATAAAATAGGATTAATGGAATTGAGGGCGATCGCACAAGTTCACAATACTTACATTGTGGCCGAACATTCCAGCGGAATGTGGTTGGTGGAACAGCACATCGCTCACGAGCGCGTTTTGTACGAGCAATTGTGCGCCGCTTGGCTGCTAAAATCTCTCGAAAAACCAGTGATTCTCCGTCAATTATCTGCACTACAAATTGAGAATTTATCCCGGTTGGGTTTGGAAGTAGAAACTTTTGGCGAACAGCTATGGGCAGCCCGCGAAGTTCCTGCATTATTGGCCGATCGAGATGACTGTGCTGATGCGCTTTTTGAACTCAGTAAAGTTGCAGATTTGCAAGCGGCTCAAGTTGCTACTGCTTGCCGCAGTGCGATGCGAAACGGTACTCCTTTGAGTGTTTTACAAATGCAAAATTTGTTGGATGAATGGCAGCAAACTCGCAATCCGCGCACTTGTCCTCACGGCCGCCCTATTTATTTTGCTTTGGAGGAATCGACTCTGGCTCGCATTTTTCGTCGCAGTTGGGTGATTGGTAAAAGTCATGGAATTTGAAGTTAAAAGTTATGTTGTAAGGTGCGCGTTACATACAGGACTGTTGTTTTTTGAACCGCAGAGGGCGCAGAGAACGCAGAGAGGAAGAGTAGAGAGATGTTTTTAATGTTTTTTTGGGCAACAGGATATTCGTATAAAATGTCAATTAAAATCAAATAAATCATAAATATGGATTTTCCCAGAGCGCGACAACTTTTTTATCTAGAAATCAATCAGCCGGATGGTTCGATTGACTTGGCGAAAGCTTCTCTCTACATGGCTTTGGAAGAATACCCAAATATTGACCCCCAGGAGTATCTAGATGCTCTGGATGCGATCGCCGATGAAGTACGATCGCGCCTACCGCCACAAAATTATCCGCTGCGGATTATTCAAACTATTAACCGTTATTTATACGAAGATTGCCAGTTTTCGGGCAATGAGGTTGATTATTATGACCCCCGGAATAGCTTTTTGAATCAAGTGCTCGATCGGCGTACTGGCATTCCGATCTCTTTGTCTTTGGTTTATTTGGAGGTTGCTAAGCGCATTGATTTTCCGATGGTGGGGATTGGGATGCCGGGACATTTTTTGATTAAGCCGGATTTTGAAGATGCTGGCATTTTTGTTGATGCGTTTAATGGGGGCGAGATACTATTTCCAGAAGATTGTCAGGGGAGACTTTCTCAAATTTATGGTCAACCGATGGAGTTACAGCCGGCTTTTCTCGCCCCGGTAAGTAGGCGGCAGTTTTTGGGACGAATGCTGGGAAATCTGAAGGCGATTTATTTGCAACAGCGAGATGCTGTCAGGGTGCTGGGCGCGATCGAGCGACTGTTGCTGCTGTTTCCCGATGCGTTGGGGGAAAGGCGCGATCGCGGAATTCTCTACTATCAACTCGGGCGCTTGGCGGAGGCGCGCCACGATTTGGAACTATACCTGACAAATGCTCCGAATGCTGAGGATGCTGCTAGAA
>PVWI01000501.1 GCA_003003725.1 filamentous cyanobacterium Phorm 6
GGTTTAAAGCCGGAACCCTTGTCGGGAAAAATTAAAATCAGACTATTCATTACTCCAATCCTCGGACTTCCAGGTAGAGGTCGCCCTCATCCCTTCGACTTCGCTGACTGACAAGCCCTCAACCCTTCGGCTTCGCTCAGGGCTAGCTGTCAACTGTCAACTGAATGAACGCTTTGCAGAAGTTGGAATTTTGAGTGCGGAGTTATCAATTAAGTGACAATTTATAACTCAAAACTCACAACTTCTGTTAATCGACGGCTGTTAGTGCCGGTAGCGTCAAAGGTTCCGATATTTCTCGGGATTTGAGACGACCTGCTGTTGCTGTTCGATCGCCCTTAACTTCCCCTCCGGATCTGCTAGCATTGACGTTAGAATAGGGGTCTTCGTTAATTTGCAAGCGATCGCAAGGAATTTTATCCGACAAAATTGCACTGGCCATCATCCCGGTGTGAATTTCCAATGCTGCGGCCCGCATCGCTTCAAACACTAAACGCTGTCCGGGAAATACCACTCGTTCAAAATACCAGTTAGGAATGTTGCAGATGCGAGCAATCTGAATCTGACTGGTGGCGTTGACGTAACAGCAGACAATTTTGCTGTCGGCGTTTGAGGGTACTGGGTCAAGAATTTGAGCCATAACTGCTAAGGGGCTTTGCCTAAAAGTTTTAGTTATCTTCTCAGGCTAGCACTAGGCGATCCCGGCCTACTGTAAAGCCGACTACCAACCCATATTATTTTAGATTTTAGATTTTAGATTTTAGATTTTAGATCACTTACTGGATCAGGATTTTGAGCTTGCCTCTAGTGGTATTATTTGTTTGAAATGGTATCAAAAATATACCGCCTGACCGATCGCACTTAAATTTAAACTTAGCCAGATAAATATCCGATTTTTGACTTCTATCTAGGATTTTAGGTCAAAATACGCTGTATTTTCCGAAAAATTAGCTGATTTCGCCGATCGCCACCAACAGGCTGAGCCTTAAGCCCGGAATGAAAACTTTAAGAATATTTAATATTAAATTGCGAAAATTAGAGAGAGTGTAAAGTTATATTAAAAGAATATAAACATAGTTAAAAAAGTTCCACATTAGGATATGGCAATCATGGAAAGCCGAGAAAACCGAGTTTTGTACGTTCGTCTCCCTTGCAATCCCATTTTCCCGATCGGAGTTGTCTACCTTTCCGATCACGTGCACAAGCTGTTTCCCGATGTCCAACAGCGGATTTTCGATTTAGGTGCGGTGCCGCCCCTGGATTACGCTAAAGGTTTGGATGCCATCATCGATGAATTTCAGCCGACGCTGCTGGTTTTCTCTTGGCGAGACATTCAAATTTACGCCCCCGTAGGCGGTAGAGGCGGGAATCCGCTACAAAATGCCTTCGAGTTTTACTACGCCAAAAATCTGCTGACTAAGTTGCGGGGAGCACTCGGAGGACTGCGTTTGGCCACGTCCTACTACACCGAACTCTCGCGCAATCTGGGACTGGTTAAGCGCGGATTGAAGCGGGCCCGGAAATACCGCCCGGAAGCCCGCGCAGTGGTCGGTGGCGGTGCTGTGAGCGTGTTTTACGAGCAGTTGGGCCGCAGTTTGCCGACGGGAACTGTGGTTTCGGTGGGCGAAGGCGAAGCTTTGCTGGAGAAGTTGATTAAGGGCGAAGATTTGGCCCAGGAAAGATGTTATGTAGTAGGAGAAACTGTACCGCGCGATCGGCTAATTCACGAAAAGCCAGCCAGCATCGAGAAAACCGCCTGCGATTACAACTACATCGAAACCATTTGGCCGGAATTTTCCTATTATCTACAGGATATGGACTTCTACGTCGGAGTCCAAACCAAGCGCGGCTGTCCCCACAATTGCTGTTACTGCATTTATACAGTGATTGAAGGAAAACAAGTGCGGATCAATCCGGCGGATGAGGTGGTAGCGGAGATTCGGCAATTGTACGATCGAGGTATCCGCAATTTCTGGTTTACCGACGCGCAATTTATCCCGGCGCGCAAATTCATCGATGATGCGATCGAATTATTGCAAAAAATCATCGCCTCCGGTATGACAGACATCCACTGGGCTGCTTACATCCGTGCGGACAATCTCACACCAGAATTGTGCGATTTGATGGTAAAAACGGGAATGAACTACTTTGAAATCGGCATCACCAGCGGTTCCCAGGAACTGGTTAGGAAAATGCGAATGGGCTACAACTTGCGAGTAGTTTTGGAAAATTGCCGCGATTTAAAAGCAGCCGGTTACAACGATTTGGTTTCCGTGAATTACTCATTTAACGTCATTGACGAAACCTTTGAAACCATCCGACAAACAATTGCCTATCACCGAGAATTAGAGCGAATTTTCGGAGTCGATAAAGTAGAACCAACGATTTTCTTTATCGGTTTGCAGCCCCACACAATTTTAGAAGAATACGCCTTTAAAAAGGATATTCTGA
>PVWI01000157.1 GCA_003003725.1 filamentous cyanobacterium Phorm 6
AGATGTGTATAAGAGACAGTGCTAATATTATGCGGGCTAAAAGTGGTCGGCTTTATTTATTAGATTTTGGGGCGGTTAAACAGGTAACGCAAACTGCTGGTACTTCTAAGGCTTCGACTGGTATTTATTCTTTGGGTTATGCTCCGCCAGAACAAATGACTGGACAAGAAGTTTATCCAGCAACGGATTTGTACGCTTTGGGTGTGACTTGTATTACTTTGCTGAGTGGTTTGCAGCCGACGGATTTGTTTGATAGTTACAAGAATGAGTGGAATTGGCATTCACGGGTGGAGATTAGTTCGCGTTTGACTGGAGTTCTCGATCGAATGTTGTTATCAGCTCCCAGCCAGCGTTTTCAATCTGCGACTGAGGTAGAAGCGGCTCTGAAATACAATTCTCAACAGCCTACGATGGTCGTGCAGCCCCCGACAGTGCCGACTCCGCCTCCCCTACCGCCTCCACAGGCACAACCGACTCCGCAGCCTCCTATGCCTGTTCCCGCGACTGCTCCGGGAGGGCTACAAGCTTCGCCGAGAGGGACTTTTTCGATTTGGGAGGTTTTGGGAGGGGCGGCGTTTACGGGTTTTGAGGGGGGTTTGTTGGCGATCGCCCTGACGAGTTTGTTCCCATCTCCTGGGCTGAGTATGGGTTTGTTGGGGATGATTGTCGGGGGTTTGATTTATGGCCAATATCGCCGATCGATCGAGCAAACTGAGATGCTGATTATTGGTGCTGGTACTTTCGCTATGCTGTGGTTTTTTCCGGTTTTGCGATCGGCTGCAATTGGAATTTATGGTGGTTCTCCGATCGCTGGCGTGTTGTTTGTGGGATGGTTGGCGGCTTTGGGGGCGATCGCAGCAACAGCCATATTTCGCCTGATTTATAAGGCACTGTCTAATCTTTTTTAATTAAGCTAAATTGATGCAAAATCAGAAGTCGATTAACCCGAATTGGGTGATTGCTTGGGGCCCAGAAGCCCGATCGCACCCTGCAACTTGGGAAACCCCCGGTTTTGCCATAATTGGGGCTGAACCCACCTTCAGCCCCAATCAGCGATTTGTGCTGGTAGGTGACTGTTCCTTCGATCGCACTATTTTACTCAAACAACAGATTGATACCGATGGATTGACCGATTTGGCGATCGTCGGGCGGCTGTGGGAACAGTCAGGCCCTCAAACTTTGAGCTTGCTGGAAGGACAGTTTGCCCTGGCTGTGTGGGATCTAGAGGAGAAAACCTTGTGTCTGGGGCGCGATCGCGTGGGAGCGAAAACGCTCTATTACACTCGCACAGGAACGACTCGCTGGATCGCACCTCGACTGCGATCGCTCAATCCGTATCACGATCGAACACTCGATTTAGTTGCTTTGCGCGACTATTTGTGCTGTGCCTTTGTACCTGGAGCACAAACGCTATGGGAAGCGGTGCGAGAGTTGCGCCCTGGTAGTTACCTGTATTTACCGGATGTTAAGGCGCAGAGATATTGGCAGCCGCAGGAACAAATTACTAATGCCGATCGCCCTTTGGAATGGCACAGTCAACAAGTGCGATCGCTCTTGGAACAACTGGTGCAGGAAGGGCTGCCAGCCGGAGAACCAGTTGCAGCATACCTTTCGGGCGGTATCGATTCCAGTTGCGTGACTGCGATCGCATCGCGGTTGCACGATCGCCCGGTGCACACTTTTTCGATGCACTTTGGCGCTCAATATCCGAACGAGATTGAATTTGCCAACATCGTTGCAGCACATTGTGGCACTGAACACCATATTTTAGAAGTTTCGCCGCAGCAAATTTGGGAGTTGTTACCGGAAACTCTGGCTGCTATGGATGATCCGGTGGGGGAAGGTTTGACGGTGCCTAATTTGCTGTTGGGGCGATCGGCAAAACAATTCGCAGACGTGGTATTAAATGGCGAAGGTGGTGATCCGTGTTTTGGTGGGCCGAAAAATAAGCCGATGTTGCTGAATAGTTTGTATGGTTCGATTCAGGGTAAACCAGATGCGATCGCAGCTTACTTGACTTCTTTCCAAAAATGCTATGTCGATTTACCGCGTTTGCTGAAGCCGGAGGTTTGGAATCAGGTGAAAGATGCGCCTTCGGTGTTTGCTGAGGAATTGCAACAGACAGAAACGACTTTTTTGAATCGGTTGATGCGACTGAATATTGAGTACAAAGGGGCAGATTACATTTTAACTAAGGTGAATAATTTAACGGCTGCTGCGGGGCTAAAAGCGCGATCGCCTTTATTCGATCAGCGGATGGTGGCGCTGAGTTTGCAAATTCCCCCAGAATACAAGCTTTCGGGCGCCCAGGAAAAAGCTGTGCTCAAGGCTGCTGTCGCGGATTTGCTGCCCGATGTCATTGTCAATCGTCCGAAAAGCGGTATGGTAATGTCGATGCAGCAGTGGTTTTTGAGGGATTGGCAGCGACAAGCGCGATCGTTGTTGTTGAATCGTCGTGCTGCGATCGCACCTTATCTCGATCGGGCATTGATTGATGAGTGGCTAAACTATCGGGGCGAAGTTTTTCCCCGCTACGGGCTGAAATTGTGGCTGTTGGTGACGCTGGAAATCTGGTTGCAGGTGAATCGCCGTTAGGGCGTGTTTTTAAATGATTGGTTAGTTACCCGAAATCAGGACACGGCAGTGCCGTGTCCCTACAATATTATTCTGGGTAGGGAAACGGCATTGCCGTGTCCTCTACAATATTATTTTGGGTAGGGAAACGGCATTGCCGTGTCCTCTACAATATTATTTTGGATAGGGAAACGGCATTGCCGTGTCCTCTACAATATTATTTTGGGTAGGGAAACGGCATTGCCGTGTCCTCCGTTACTAAGATAAATTAAGCTCCAATTGCTTGGCGCTGAGAGTAAATTTCTTCTATCAGTAAGTCGCGTAATTCATCAGCAATGTCAGTGGGAGGATTGCCGGCAAGAGCACGTCCAATCAGCCGTTCTGCTTCCCGGAGTTGGGAACACTCAATGGCAAGTACGGCGGCGCTACGATGCAGCACAGAACGAGTCGGTTCAAAATCCCATTCGTTTGCGACTAAATCCGCTGCGGCGCGTTCTTTGGCAAAGGCAGCTCTGGTGAGTGCAGTCACTTGGTCGATATCGCCGCGCTGACGGGCGAGAATGGCTCTATCGACCAGTTCCATTGCTTCATGATGAAGGGTTTCTACTATCTGCATTTTTTGACTACCCGTGCTTTGGGAGTGCCGAATTCAACTACAGATACATAGCCAGGAGCTACGTCATCTGAAGGGCGGATTTGTTCTAATTTTATGTTAACTCTGGTTTGGATCAGGCTGTCAGAACCTTGACGAATCCCGGAGACTTCTAAGCGGGCTTTCCGTTGAAATAGCGTGGCTGAGTCTGCGAGGGAACCTAACCAAAAGTCAAAACCCAAGTCTTTACTTTTGACAGAACGTTCGATGATGGTGAGTCCAGTGAGGTGAGGCATGATCAAGGCCGTGATTCCGTAGGCACCATATTCAGTGGCAACTTCGCGATCGGCCCTGAAGCGACGGATGGTATCATCGATCGCATCTCCTTGAATTTGAATTTCACAGGTTTCAAGCCCTTCTACGGTCAGCATCACGGGCATAGAGTGTCCTCGCTCGTCGAGACAAACAGCGGCTGCATCTGCACAGATGGCTCCGAAGGTGAGTGACCAGCCTGGACGTTCGGGTTTGTTTTCGCGGAGGTCGTTGAGAGAGAGGATTTTAATTGGGTTAATCTGGGTCATTAGAAGAGATGAATCTTGGGTGGGGTTAGAAACCGGGTTTTTTCCAGAATATTTGATAACAACCCAGATTTTGCTAAAAACCCGGTTTCTTTGGTTGTGATGCAAGTATTCAGAAACCGGGTTTTTTCCAGAATATTTGATCACAAACCAGATTCTGCTAAAAACCCGGTTTCTTGGCTGGGTTTCGACTACGCTCAACCACCGATGATTCGGAATTCGACTAACCGAAACTATCGGAAACAAACACGTAGCCACCGCCATATCCAACATTATCATCTACTAATATTAAGCCTTGATTACCCTGCGGATCTCCACTCTGAGCAAGTCCATAATTCACCACCCGCAACAACCGCTGTGGCGTAAAAGATTCCAATTCCACAAAATTTCCGGCATCCAGCCACGCTAGTTCTTGTGCTGTTAAACCTTGCCTCACAGCATCGGGTAATTGACGAGCGGTTTGTGCCATTGTTTGAGATTGCTGTACAAACATATCGCGAGTTTCCAAGATTTGACGGGGAGAAATGCCTAAATCAAAAATTGTGACAGCTTGATTTGCAAACCAGTTTGGACTGGTTCGTAATTGATGTACTAAACTAACTCCAGCAGGGTTCGCATTGTGCAGCGCATAGACTTTTAAATCAGCATTGCGTCGCAGCATTTCGATTACTGTGTCGAAGATGCTTTGGGGATAGCCGCTGATACTGAGAATGGCGCAGTTGTTCTCAAAATGGACGTTGTTGGCAATCAGGAATTGGGCGGTTTCGTCACTGTCGCAGATGATTGCGCGATCGAAACTGTAGGTGCTGACTTCGGGATCGATGCTGGCGGATAAAGCTTCTTGGCGAGGTGCTGGGAGGAGTTTTTCTAGTGTACCGTTTACTCTTTGCCAGTCTAGCAGCCACTCATTACTCTGGGCTTGATTGACTAGAAATATTTCACCAGTTATCTGTTGAGGATTTTTTTGGACGGTGCCCAGCCAGTAGGAAAATAGTCCTAGGGCGATCGCTGCGATGTATCCTGGGACATAGTTCAGTATCAAGCTTGCTGAAATCCCTGTTACTAACATCATTATTCCTAAAGTTTGTAAATTTGTGGCATTAATTCTTCTGTTGCGAGCACTTTGCTCGGTAGATTTGCTTTTCGCGAAAAATCCCCCAATCCAAATAATATTTAAAACAGTCCACACTATCAAAAATCCCACAGTATCAGAAAAAATAGAGCTCATGAATAAACCGCCAAAGATTAGAATTATCAAGCTCTGGATCAAATATTCTAAAGTCCACTTCCAGAGGTTAGATGACGTGCGATTTTTTAGCCGTTTATCCATCAAATACAAAAACTGTTTGGGCGTAAAAAATAACATATTTTGGCTAGAAATATCTGCGATCGCATTCTTGAAAAATGGATCGGTGAAGGCGATTTTTTGATCTTTGATAGTAGTGGGATCAAAGACAAAGGGATGATTGCAATTCTTACAGCGCCCTGAGTTGGTGGTACGATCGCGCAAATTGTTGTCGGTATTACACTGGACGCATTTCATTCCCATTTCGGTTACTCCTGATTAATTTAATGGATTTATGTCGTTTACGGTTGTTTCGGAATGATTTAACCGCAGAGGCCGCAGAGGGCACAGAGGAAGAGAAGAGAGATAATAAGTAGAAGGAAGAAGGAAGAAACTATGCCCAATGCCCAATGCCCAATGCCCAATGCCCAATGCCCTATTAAAAGATTTGCCCGTTTAACAAGATGGAATAGTCTTCTCGCTGTCGAATTAATCGATCGCCCTTAGCATCAATTAACACCTCAGCAGGGCGAGGGCGGTGCAGAAAATGCGACGACATCGCATAACCGTAAGCCCCGCTATCCAAAATGGCGATCGCATCTCCAATTTGCAGTTTCGGTAGCCAACAATTGCGCCCCAAATAATCCCGCGAATAAGTTGTGTTGCCGCAAATATCCGTTTCATGTCGCGATACATCGTCGGTTTCCCAAGTTGCGATCGCCCGATAGCCTCCGTGCACCGCAGGCACTGATAGATTTGATACAGTGGTATCGACTCCGACTATTTGCCTATCGCCCAACCACTTCACAGACACAACTTTTGCTAGCAAAATACCACAACCTGCGATCGCGGATCGTCCCGGTTCAATCACCAACTCGATCGGGCGAGATAGAGCACTCAATCGTTCAGTAATCGCCGCACCAAACTCACCCCAGTCAAACACCGCACCGCCTCGATAGGGATAGCCAAAACCACCGCCAAAATCCAGTGTTCGCCAATCGGGTAACTGTTGGGCGATCGCAATTAGGCGATCGATTACTTGCGTAAAAGCACCAGTGGCATTAGTTCCAGTCCCCCGATAAAAATGCAGTCCAGTGATGCTAAAACCGTGCTGCTGCGCGATTTCGTTGGCTTTTTCAAATTCAGCGGGATTGAGTCCGATGCGGCTGTCTCCCGTCAATTCGGATAAGTTGAGCCGCAGTCCAATTTCGGGACGGATTAATCGCCCTTGACTCCCGGAATATTCGCAAAAATCTTGGAGTTGCGACAGGCTATCGAAGTTGAATCGATCGATCTTCCAGTCAATTAGTTGCTGAATATCATCCCTGTTCAGGTTACTGCCGGTGTAGACAATGCGATCGCCCGAAAAACCCGCTTTCAGCCCTAAAAAAACATCACCCGGTGTATTCGCGTGCAGCCCCCAACCAGCTTGTTCAATCAGTTGCAACAGTGCAATATTGCCGTTGGTGACGGTGGCAAAATGAAACTGCACGTGCGGATAGTCGATCGATCGCGTAATGTGTTCAAGGGTCTGATGGAGGCGATCGGCTTGATACACATATAAGGGCGAACCATAGGTTGACAAAAGTTGATTTGCCATTGCTTCGGAACACGGTGGCGAATGGATTTTGGTTTCATTCTGTAGCAAAGATTCAATCATATAAAGTCCGGTAATCGGAATTAATATTATCCACAGCCAGGACACGGCAGTGCCGTGTCCCTACAATTAATTGGGGTAGGGACACGGCACTGCCGTGTCCTCTAATGGCCCACGTCCTCTATGAACAGTCATCAGTCAACAGTCAACCGTTTTCGATATTTCCAAATGCGTTGCCCGATCGCAGGTGGCAACCAAAAAACATGATCCAGCGATCGCCCAACCGGAATTTCACCTAAAACCTCAGTGCGCCATGCTTGCCACATCAGCAGCAACCAGAGATTATTGCCGATGTATCGATCGCGCATCGCAACTCCGAGTTGTCCCGATAACATCGAGTCGGCCAAATGGGGCTGCCAGCAATTTTGCGATCGCAGTACATTCGGATTCAGCCGATCGCCGATCGCACTCCAAAACTCCCGGTAATACCACACCTTCAACGGCACACCCATCCCGCGTTTTTCCCGCCAGACAATTTCCGGTGGCAACCAACGTTCGGAGGCTTTTTTGAGGATGTATTTTTCGCACGCACCTTGCAGTAGCAGCTCGCCAGGGAGTTGAAACGTCCACTCGGTGAGGTCGGGGTCGCAGAAGGGCGATCGCACCCACAAACCGCAAGCAAACCCCAATGCCGTTGCCCTCGGCTGGATGTTTTGCGCGCCTTTGAGCATCAGCGAAGCCCGTCGCAGTTTGGCTAGTAGGGAGGGACAGGTGTCGGTACCGATCGCATCTTGCAGGTAAACGCTTAAATCGTGGGATTGAATGCGATCGAGCCTCTTTGATAAAAAACTGGGCGCAAAAATCTGTTTTTCATAACCGTAAAATCGCTGAAACGTCCGCAAATACTGCTGTTCAAAGGTTTCTTTTCCGGCTGGATGTTCTGCGCTGTAAACTCCGTTGGCAATCAAGGGTTTGTTCGTCCATCCGGCAAATAGCTGATCGCCGTTTTCGCCATTGAATACAACTCGCACGTCTTGCGCCGCCGCCTGTTTGAGCAAAAACAGTGCAGCCGTCGTGCCGTCTCCGTAGGGTGAATCGAGGGCTTTGGCGGTTTGCCCGATCGCGCCCAAGATTGCATCGCCCGTCGCCGCCACTCGGATTAGCGGAATCCCGAAAAAGTCGGCAACCTGTTGCGCGTAGGGCAATTCGGAATAGCTTTCGACACCAAAATCGAGGGCGTAGGCGCGGACTTTCAAGCCTGCTTTGACTAGCAGCGCTGTCACTAGGGAAGAATCAATCCCGCCTGATAGCAAAACGCCGACTGGTTCGTCGATCGGCAAATCAGCCACCTGTCGATCGATCGCCTGCTGCAACAATCCTTGCAATTGTGCGATCGCCTCGTCTTCACTCCGTAGCAATTGTGGTGCTTCTTGCCAAGCTGAAGGGAGCGATCTCACTTTCGGCTGAGAGTTAACATCGGCGATTTCCCAAACGATCTCGCTTCCGGCTGCTACGGATGCAATTTGCTCGATCGGAGTTAAGGGCGTTGGTACATAGGAAAAACAAGCATAACTGTGAAGCGCGATCGGACTCACTTCAGGAGAATCAATCAGCGGTAGCAGCAATTGCATTTGAGTCGAAAACCAAATCGTTTTTGCCAACTGAATCCAGTAAAGCGGCACGCGCCCAAACGGATCGCGCCCAAGCCGTAGCTGTCCCGTTTCCACCACAGCCCAAGCATCTCCCGGAAAATCCGTCGGTTGAAATCGCCCGCAAGCATTCAGCGTCACTGTGTCAGCCGCCAGGATTGATGCAGAGGCGATCGCCCATTCTGACAATTTGCCCGATCGAATACAGTAGTCTGGCACTAAACGGCGCAAGGTTTTTGTGAGATCCGTTTGTCCCCAATAGCCGATGAAATGTGCAGGTTTGTCGATCGCACTCATTTATATCATTTCCGGTTGTATTGGTATTGTTCAAACAGTTAACAGTTAACAGTCAACATCATTCCGGTGCAACCGGAAATGATCTTATTTCACCACGAAAGGTTCACTGCCGATCGCGCGCCCATCCAGAGACATCCGCACCTCCCAGTTTCCCGGCGCGGAAGCAGATCCGAGGTCATAAAAACAGTTGGTATTCCAAACCGCAGTATCGATCGTGCGAGTTGTATACTTACTTTGATGAACAATTTGACCATTAGGATTAGTCCAGTCGCATTGCAGAGACAACTGACTGCCGATCGGAGCATTTTTCAACGTCACCTGGTAGTAGATGCGGGGATTGATTTGGCGGTTGACTTGACTCAGACTATCACCACCTTTTTTCGATAGCGAAATCCTGTCTTCTGTTGTGGCAACTCCAGCAATTTTTTGCTGCTGATTTTGCCCGAATAGAATGCCGATCGCGATCGCCGAAATCACAGCGACTGTCGAGGCGATCGCAATCCAACGATTCCGTCGCTGCTGTTTTTCCAAGGCTTCGCGGCGGTGCATTTGGGCGATCGCATCTTCCAGAAGTTCATCAGGCAAATTCAACTCCCGTAAAATTTCTCTTACCTGATCAGTCCCCAATTCTAAATCACGCTGGTTTGATAACCTATCGATTTCAGCGACAACCTGTGCTAACTGAACTTGAGTAAGTCGAGTTTCCATAGAGTTTTTTCCAGTAAAAATTAGATAAATAAATCATATCTTTCTCTTCCTCTGTGCCCTCTGCGCCCTCTGCGGTTAAATTACTCATATTATTCAACAAGCAGCACTCAAAGTCAACTCATAAAAGTCATAATCTTGATGTCATAAAATTCATATTTATTAGAATTTATTTACATCGAAATTAATCTTACCCGAAATCAGGACACGGCACTGCCGCATCCCTACGATTGATCGCGGTAGGGAAACGGCACTGCCGTGTCCTCTATCTTATTCTGGCGCAGCCGGAATTGATATAAAATCCAGACTATAAAATTCCTCTATTTTTTGAGAATTGATTAAATCCAACTTTCCTAAATCCAGTATTTCCTGTTGGCGGTTAAGCCAAACTGCATTTAAGCCAGCATTTGTCGCACCACAATAATCAGCCTTAAAACTATCGCCGATATGTAACACATTTTCAGCAAGGCAATTATGTTTCTGCAAAGCAACAGTAAAAATTTGAGAATCGGGTTTAGCCGCACCAACCTCAGTAGAAATTGTCACTGACGAGAAATATTCTGCTAAATCGAGTGATTTTAATACAGCATAAAGTCGGGAATCGAAATTCGAGACTACGGCTAATTCTAGGCCTTGTTTTTGCCATCTATTTAATGCCGGCAATACGTCTGGATAAACAAACCAAGGTTCGGCGGTGGCAAAATAAGCGTAGAGTTCGGCAAAGAATTTGGGAAAGTCTGAAAATTCGTCAAAAACGCCTGCTATTTGAAAAGCTTTCGCGGAAACTGCTAGCCACCATTCAAATTCTAACTGGGGAATTTTTGCTAGTTCAATTCCGGGAAATGCCATCGGACTTGAGTCGGCAAAACTTTGGAAAAATGCTGTATTTAACTCTTCGCTATTAACTGCTACTCCAAAACTGTTGGCTAATTGTCTGTAAACTTCGCCGACGCTGCCACGCACGTCAAATAGTGTACCGGCGGCATCTAAAAAAATTATTTTGGTCATTTGTTATTTGTTATTTGTTAGTTATTATTTGTTATTTGTTATTTGTTATATCGTTTCCGGTTGCATCGGAATTATTAGTAGAAATTAGGAGACGGCACTGCCGTGTCCCTACAATTTATCACGGTAGGGACACGGCAGTGCCGTCTCCTCCATATCATGTATGAGTGTAACCGGAATTGATATCAGATCCTTCGGCGGTTGAAACCGCTACTATACAAACAAAGTCCGCCTGCGCGGACTAAGAAATACAGTTAACAGTTAACAGTCAACCGTCAACAGTTAACAGTCAAAAATTAACAGTCAAAAATTAACTTTTTAACAAATCCTGAATCGGCTTGCTAATCCAATTAAAACCAACTTTTACTTGATGGTCAAATGTCGGCATCCGATAGAGATAAGCTAAGCGGCGAGCAATATGTGCTAGTTGTCCATCGAGTTTGATTCCTAAGCCGGAGAGAGTCGCATTGTCAATTCCCAATGTCATCATTTCTCCTAGTGGCTGATAGCGGAAAGGTAGTAATGGACGATCGCTCAACGAAGCCCAAATGTTCCACGCGGTATAATCCGCTTGCTGGAAGGCTGTTTGAGCTGTAGCCGGGACTTTTTGACCAGTTGCGTCGTGACATTCCGCTAAGTCTCCCAAGGCAAATATGTCTGGATGGTCGATAATTTGCATCTGCGGATTCACGATTAATTGACCGCGCTGGTTTTGTTTGAGGGGGAGCGATCGCAATGCTTGACTAACTTGCGTTCCTACAGTCCACAATACTATGTCTACGGGTAGAACATCTAATTGTCCTTTGTATGTTAAAGATATTGTGTCCGATTCGATCGCCTCTACTGCTGTTTCTAAGTCGATCCAGACTTTTCGTTTTTCTAAGGCTTTGTTGGCGGCTTCGCGGTTAAAGTCCGGTGATGTCCGCAAAATCGTGTCGCCTTGCTCGATTAACCGCACGCGACCTTTGTCTCCGAGCCGATCGGCCAATTTACAAGCTAATTCTACTCCCGAATAACCCGCGCCGACGATCGCCACCCGAATTTTGTCGGTATTGCTGGATTCGAGAAACCGCAATCTTTCTTCCAAGCTGTAAGCATCTTTGAGGGTGCGGAACGAATAAGCGTATTCAACAGCTCCTCTTACCATATCGAGAGGGGTTTCGCCACCTAAAGCTAAAACGAGGCGATCGCACGAAATTTCTGGCCCATCGTGTAATTGAACTCGTTTTGCTTCCACGTCAATCCCAGAAACAGTGCCTTGACAAAAGCGTACACCTGTGTTTTCCAAGAGTTCGGCAAACGGTGGGGCAATTTCCCAAGTTTGGAGTTCGCCTGTCAGGAGCTCGTACAGCAGGGGAACGAACAGGAATCGATCGCGGCGATCGACTAGGACGATTTCGGGTTTTTCGGCTTTGGAGAAGGGTAACTGACTCAAGCGCAGGGCTGTGTAGAGTCCGCCGAAGCCTCCGCCGAGAATGCAAATCCGTTGTTGTTGTTGAGTCATGGTGTTTTGAGGGGCGATCGGTTTTTGGCAAGTGATCTCATTGTAACGAAACGAGGCGGGTACTACAAAGTCTCCCGATTAGCCGCCATCCAATTTCCTGAATGTTCAAACAACTAATTTTGTACTATATTAATTAATAGTCAATTATTTCGGAAATTCAATTCACTTTTAATAACCGAAGCACAGGGATTTAAGCCCCCACCTTTAGGTGGATTGTTTTTAGGCTGAGGCTTAAATTCCCTGCTTAAAAAATTCGCTGTCAACTGTCAACTGTCAACTGTCAACTGTTAAACATCTACCCTAACACTTGCCCCGCACTCACAAGTGAAAAAATATGCAAATTTCCTCCCAGTCTGCTCAACTTAAGAACAACGACACCGATCGCGAAGATGGGTCTTCCTTTTTGTTGAGCAGCGAAAAACTATATCAAACTTTAGTAGCAAATATTCCCGGTGCTGTCTACCGCTGTAGTTGCGACTTCGACGATCCCCAAGGTTTTGTCAAATGGACGATCGGGTTCATGAGCGAGGCTATTCAAGAAATATCTGGTTATCCTTCCTCAGATTTTATCAACGATCGAGTCCGGTCTTTTGCCAGCATTATTCATCCTGAAGATCGATCGAGAGTGGAGGATACTGTCAGAAAAAGTATAGCAGCAAAATTGCCATACATCCTGGAATATCGCATTGTTCGAGCTGACGGTAGGATTTGCTGGGTTTACGAAAAAGGTCAAGCGGTTGGCGGTCAGGTGGAGGAGAGACAAGGAGGTTTATTGAGTGCTGTAGCCTCGGTTTCACCCATATCTAGTTCTCAGTCAGAAGCCATATATCTCCACGGGGTGATTTTGGATATTACCGATCGCAAGCAAGCGCAGTCAGATTTGCGAAATACTCAAGAGTTTTTGAATGCGGTACTGCAAAATCTGCCAATTAGCGTCTTCATAAAAGATGCTGTGGATCAAAGATTTATTTATTGGAATCATGCTAGCGAAGAATTGTTGGGTTATTCCAGCGATCAAGTGATCGGAAATAATGCTGCTGACTTGTTTGATCCAAAGCAGGCTAATTATTTGCAAGCACAAGACTTGGAAGTATTCGCAACTAGAAAATGTGTCGATACGCCCGAAGAAACCATTCAACTTCCGCACCGAGGAAAGCGGATTTTGCACACAAAAAAAGTTCCTTTATTTGATGAATCAGGCGCGCCTAAATACATTGTAGGTATTGCTCAAGATATTACCGAACGCCAAAGACTTGAAACAGAGTTGTCACGCTTGGCTTTAGTCGTTAAAAAAACCCAAAATGGTGTAGTTATTACTGATGCTGAAGGCTGCATAGAGTGGGTGAATGAAGCATTTACTCAGATTAGCGGTTACTCCATCGCAGAAATCCAGGGCCAAAAACCGGGTGATGTCTTACAAGGTGTCCAAACAGATCCGCTAACTATTGCTCAAATGCGATCGGCATTAGCAACAAGACAACCGTTCGATCAGGAAATTTACAATTATACTAAGGATGGAAAAGGTTATTGGGTAGCACTTTCGATCGCACCGATTTATCAAAAAAATGGCGAACTCGAAGGTTTTATTGCGGTTCAAACTGATATTACCGATCGCAAGCAGACAGAAGCAGAACTCAGGGAGAGAGAAAGTTATTACCGCTGCATTGTCGAGACAGCTTCCGAAGGCGTCTGGATGTTTGATAGCGGAAGCAAAACGACTTTTGCTAACTCTCGGATGGCAGAAATGCTGGGGTATACTGTTGATGAAATCCTAGGGCGATCGCTATTTGAGTTTATAGACGGCGACTCTAGGGAAATAGCTGAAAGTTATGTGGAGCGCCGCAAACAAGGCATTCGCGAACGCCACGATTTTAAGTTTATTCGCTCTGACGGTTCTCACTTGTGGGCGATCGTCTCAGCAACGCCCATGTTTGATAGCGAGGGCGAGTTTTCCGGCGTTTTACGGATGATTACCGATATTAGCGATCGCAAACAAGCAGAAGCCGAATTACGGCAAACTCTCCAAGAATTGGAATTTGAAAAATTTGCCTTGGATCAATCTGCGATCGTTTCAACAACCAACCAATTCGGCATCATCAGTTACGTCAACGATCAATTTTGCGAAATCTTGAAATACGATCGAGCAGAATTGATTGGCAAAACCCACAAAATTGTCAATTCTGGTTATCACTCCCCAGAATTTTTTCAGCAACTTTGGTCAACAATCACTCAAGGTAATGTATGGCGTGGAGAAATCAAAAATCAAGCTAAAGACGGCACATTTTTCTGGTTGGATACTACGATCGTACCATTCTTAAATTCTAGAGGAGAACCCCATCAATATGTAGCAATACGCAAAGATATTACCGATCGCAAACAAGCCGAAGAAACAGTACGACTGTCAGAAAGTCAATTGAGAACTAAAAATCAAGAATTGGCAAAAGCCCTGCGGGATGTGCAGCAAACTCAGAGCATGATGGTTCAAAACGAAAAAATGGTAAGTTTGGGGCAGTTAGTCGCCGGAGTCGCTCACGAAATCAACAATCCAGTCAGCTTTATTTACGGCAACGTCCAGCACGCCGATGACTACTTTCAAGACTTATTAAAAACGCTCCAAATTTACCAGCAGGAATACCCAAAACCCAACCCAAGAATTCAGCAAGAAATAGACGATATCGACTTACAATTCCTGCTCAAAGACTTGCCGAAACTGTTAGGCTCGATGAAAATGGGAGCCGAGCGAATTCGCCAGATTGTGCTGTCGCTGAAAAATTTCTCGCGATTGGATGAAGCCGAACAAAAGCACGTAGACATTCATGAAGGGATTGACAGCACTTTGTTGATTTTGCAGCATCGGTTGAAAGAAACGGCTGGACATCCTAAAATTGTGCTGCTCAAAGAGTTCGGAAATTTGCCGCGCGTCCAGTGTTATGCTGGACAGTTAAATCAGGTATTTATGAATATTATTGGCAATGCCATTGATGCCTTGGAAGAAGCAATGGAGACTGGAAACTGGGCTAACAATAAACTATCGCCGATTCCTTATTGCCCTTCGCCGACGCTGCGGATTTGTACAGAGGTAAAGTACGAAGAAGATGCTTCGATCCAAACAGAAAATATTGTTTATAATAAGTCTAGTGAGAATCCAACTCACATTGTGATTCGGATTGCTGACAACGGGCCAGGGATTCCAGCAGAAGTGCACCAAAGGCTATTTGACCCGTTTTTTACCACGAAAGAACCGGGTAAAGGTACTGGTTTGGGCCTGTCGATTAGCTATCAAATTGTGGTAGATAAACACGGCGGACAGTTGCATTGCAATTCAGCGCCGGGCCAAGGAACGGAATTTGCGATCGAGATTCCGATCGGCAATAGTCAGTAGTTATGGCAGTTGACAGTTGACAGTTGACAGTTGACAGTTGCATAACGAGAATCAAACCATTGATGCAGTAAGGGTATCGGCTCTATTCATGAAGTTATTTATGTCCTCACCGATGTGGCGGTTGCTATATTAGTTATTAGTTATTG
>PVWI01000158.1 GCA_003003725.1 filamentous cyanobacterium Phorm 6
CCCCCCCAAAGAGTGGCATCCTACAGTTCTGGCCGTTCATCCAACGAGGCCGCTTTTCTGCTGCAATTGATGATGCGTGCGATGGGTTCTAATAACTTAGCAGATTGTTCGGATCTCTGCCACGCTCCCTCAACCACCGGGTTAAGCGAAATGTTTGCCACCCGAACCTCCGTAGTAAGTCTAGAAAACTTAAAGCAAGCAGATTGCGTCGTACTCGCGGGTGCGAATTCTGCCTACAACCATCCTCGCTTGATGAACGAATTGATTAAAATTCGCGACAAAGGTGGCAAAATAATTGTAATTAACCCAATGATGGAAATTGGGTTAGTCAAGTTTGGTTCTCCCGCATTTCCCGTCAAGTCGCTCATTCCTGGTTCCGATATTTCCTCACTCTACTTGCAGCCAATTCCCGGCAGCGATACGGCGCTATTTGTGGGAATTCAAAAATCTGTAATCGAACAAGGATTGCTGGACGAAACATACTTACAAGCTTATACTGAAGGCTGGGAAGCAGTAGCGCAACACGCCCGCGAAACTTCTTGGGAAACTATTACTGCAACTTGCGGAGTTTCCCGCGCAGAAATTGAGGCGGCCGCCACAATTATCGGCAATTCAAAACGGGTTGTCTTTGGTTGGGCGATGGGAATTACCCAACAACAAAATGGCGTAGATAATGTTTTCAGCATTGCCAATACTGCCTTGATGACGGGAAATCTTGGCAAAGAAGGGGCTGGATTAATGCCGGTGAGAGGACACTCAAATGTCCAAGGATTTGGCTCTATGGGCGTGACTGTGGAGCTGAAAAAAGAAATCCAACATACTCTCGAACAGTTGTTGGGGCGTCCCCTGAGCGCTGTTAAGGGTTACAATACTCGATCGCTCATTGAAGCAGCAGATGCAGGCAAAGTCGATACGCTGCTATGTCTGGGCGGTAATTTGTATGGGGCGAATCCAGATTCAACACAGGCAAAACGCGCTTTAGGTAAAATTGAAACCATCATTTACCTCGCCACTAAACCAAATTTGGGACACTTTAGCGGATTGGCAAAACACAATACAATTGTGCTGCCGGTGCTGAATCGCTTTGAAAATCCCCACAAAACAACGGTGGAATCCGGCAATAATTTTGTACGTTTCAATGATGAGGGCGAAACTCACCTAAAAGATGCTGATTTAATTCCAGAAGTTCATTTTTTAACAGAATTGGCTGCCCGAATTCACGGCACTTATCCGGTAGATTGGCGACAACTGCAAGACACCAAATATGTGCGGCAATTGATTGCCAAAACGATTCCTGGCTATGAAAAGATAGCAACAATTGATGAAACAAAAGAAGAATTTACGATCAGCGGGCGGATTTTTATGGAACCTAAATTCCCTACTGATTCCGGCAAAGCCAAGATGTTTGTTACGCCTTTACCAACGCTAAAATTACCGGAAATTAAAGATTTTGGTGCATCGGAATCGGCGCGGGGTTTAGTTGTGGCTTTGATGACGGGGCGCAGTTATTCTCAGCACAATACTGTGGTTTACAAAATTGATGATAAGTATCGGGGAATGCCTCACCGCAACTGCATTTTGATGAATCGCACTGATGCAGAAAGTGCTGGTTTGCAGGAACATCAACGGGTGACGGTGCAGGGAAATGTGGGGAAAATGGCAAATGTTGAGGTGATTTACGGGGCGGTTCGTGCGGGTGCTGCTTTGATGTTTTATCCTGAAGTTAATGTGATTTTTCACCCGGAGATTGAAAAGCGATCGGGCACGCCTGCTTACAAGCGTGTACCTGCTTTTGTCTACGCAGAAGCATGAGATTTAGCGACAAAGGTTCGTAGTGAGGACTTTAGTCCTCTCTTTGTGGATGAAGAAGGACTGAAGTCCTCACTACAAACCAATTTTATGATGCTTGTCCTCTTCGGACATGATATTAATTGTTGATTTGCAAAGCTCTCCCGCGCCAAGTCCATCCCCAACCGGTTTCGGTTTTAATTGCAGAGCCGATCGCAATTGCCGCCACTAACGCTCCTCCCAAACCTCCCAACCACCAGTATTTCGTCGAACAATCGGAAATTTGGGCACCCAAACTGCGCAAATTGTACTGTTGCCAAATTACAAATATTGCTAAGAAGGAAGAAGGAAGAAGGAAGAAGGAAGAAGGAAGAGAGAAGAGGGAAGAAGAAAGAGGGAAGAGGGAAATTATCTGTTTCAAAATAATGAATAATCCCAACCACGGCATCGGATACAGAAAAAACATAATTGCGGCCATGTAAATCATCATGCCCCAACTACGGTTAGCACCGAGATACAGATTCTTTGTCCAGCCTTCCCACAAGGCGCTCCAAGACCGATACATCCGCACGGATGCTAAATTTGATCCGGCATAAAGTCCGAGCTTTAAACCCGCACGTTTGATGCGTCTAGCTAATTCCACATCTTCGACAATTTCGCTAGCAACTGCCGCATGACCGCCGATTTTATCGTAGGCCGATCGCCTAAATAGCATAAACGGCCCCGCAGCAAAAGCGCTGTCTGTTGTCGGATCGTTGACGGCGGTAAAGTCGAAGCAAACTGCTAGGTGATTGAACATTAACGGCTGCACTAACCACTCGGCAAAACAGTCACAAACCAGGGCAGGCATACAGGTTAGCAAGTCTATTTTTTCGGTTTCAACTGTTGCAATGGCAGTTTCGATCGCCCCCGGTTTTAGCCGCACGTCGGCATCGATAAATAATAAGAAGTCTCCGGTTGCTACTTGCACAGCTTCCGCACAGGCCCAGTTTTTGCCCGCCCAATATTCGTTGGCAGGTCGCGCTTGACCTGCTAATATTTTTAGGCGGGGGTCGTTGAGTTGTTGTTGCAGGGTTTGGGCGATCGCCAGCGTGTCATCTGTCGATCGATCGTCTACGATCAAAACCTCTAGGTTGTCCACACACAGCGCTGTACTCTCCAAAATGGCGATCGCGCAATCCCGAATATTCTCTGCCTCGTTGTACGCTGGTACGATTACCGAGACTTTCCGATCCCGCTCCAGTGAGGGCTTCGCGGTACTGCTGTCGGTGCGAGGTGCGTTTTTGACCGATCGGCGCAAATTCTTAGTGTAGGCTGTGCTCACGATTAGAGAAAAAATTAGCAGGGTTAACAATATCAAAGCGAACTGACCTCAAAATTTCGGTGCACGATTTGTCTTCTTAAATATTAAAAAATCTTAAAACAAAAAGCTAGTCGATCGCCCGAAAAGTTATTTCGATCGCCTCAAGCGCTATAATTTGTGAGCATCTTTCGGTTCGCCCGAAACGAGGGGCAAGACCCCTCACCCAGTCAGCGACCGAAAAGCCGAGGATAAATATCAGTCAAGATCAGTCAAGAGAGGATATTGCAATGGGCGAATTTGTGACAGTTGATGTGTTAGCAGACACGATAGCGGTACTTGGTGCTTTGGGTTTCTTCTTTTTGGGATATCAAGCTTTGCAGATGTTGAAAAAATAGAGTATGCCAGAAGTTGAAGGAAGCAAGAAGAAGGAAGAAGGAAGAAGGAAGAAGGCCCTTCGACTACGCTCAGGAACCGGGAAGAAGGAAGGAAAAAACTATGCCCAATGCCCTGTTTAGCCAATGCCCTGTTTGCCCAATTCCCAATTCCCTGTTTGCCCAATTCCCTGTTTGCCCAATGCCCAATGCCCAATGCCCAGGAGCAACTAAGTTATTATCATGGTGAGCCAACTTTTAGATGGACGCTATCAAATTATTGAAGTCATAGAAACAGGAGAATTTGGACAAACTTATCTGGCCAAAGATACTCGCCGTCCGGGAGAACCGCAATGTTTTGTCAAGCACTTGCGTCCCGGTACCAGCGAACCGAAATTAATTAATACTACCCGCCGTCTTTTTGAAAAAGAAGCAGAAGTTCTAGAAAAGCTCGGTCAACACGACCAAATTCCTCAGTTATTTGCTTATTTTGAAGAACGCGAAGAGTTTTTCTTAGTTGAATCTTTTATAGCAGGTAATTCCCTATCAACAGAGATTGTACCCGGAAAACCTCTAACAGAAGAACAAATGATTCCTTTGCTGAAGGAACTGTTAGAAATTTTAGTATTTGTACACGGACAGGGAGTAATTCACCGAGATATTAAACCTGCCAATTTAATCCGCCGGTATTCAGACAACAAGTTAGTTTTGATTGACTTTGGCTCGGTGAAAGAGATTCACATCGCTCAAAGACAAGCGCCGATAACTGTGCGGATTGGCACGCTGGAATATATGCCGATCGAGCAATTTCAATATAACCCGCAACTTAACAGCGATATCTACGCTTTGGGAATGATTGGCGTCCAAGCAATGACGGGTTTGCCAGCTTACGATTTGCCGAAATTGCGGGATTTAAAAAATTCTAGTAGAGGCGAAATTGTTTGGCGACATTTAGCTGTGTGCTCCCAAGCGCTGGCTGATGTTTTGGACAATATGGTGCGCTACGATTTTCGGGAAAGGTATCAGTCTGCGGCGGAAGCTTTAGCCGATTTGAGGAAAATTGGCGATCGATCGCGAGTGCGGGTTCCCAAACTGACAATATATCGCGAAGAGGTCGATCGACGCAGCAGCAGTCGCGGTGACATTACCGTCGTCGGTCGGAGAATATTAGAAGAATTGCGTGTTAGCTTAGAATTGCTTCCAGAAGAATCAGACGCCATCGAAGATGAGGTATTGAACCCTTATCGCAAATACAGAGAAAAAGGCGAACGCTACGAACAATCACTGCAAGAAGCAATGCAGCAAGAATATCCCTTTTCTGTGGGAACTCGCGAAGAATTAAAGCGCTTGCAGCAAGTTCTAGGGCTTACAGACGAAGATGCGGCGAGAATCGAAGAATTAGTCGTTCCTAAATCTTTATTCGCGAAATTGTACAAGGCAATTTCCATAGTTTTGGAGGGACACCGCAACCCCAACCCCAACTTGCCACCCGCCAGCACCACTCAAGTCGAAGTGCAGACAAGTTCGGCGGTATCCCCGGAGGTTAATTTGAATGGAAAATCCGATTTGTCGTTAGCGCAGCCCGCCCCTACGGGGACTACGCCAACGGAGAGGATCGGCAGTAGCACAGCAATTGTCCCCAAAGAACCTCGCAAATTCAATCCTTATCTCGCTGGGGCAACAATTGCGGCGCTCTTAACTGCGATCGGCGGAATTTACGGATATCTCAAGTGGCAAGAAACGCAGCAGCGAGCGCAGCAAGAATCCCAACAGCTAAGTCAAATTGAAGCACTTTATACAGCCAGCAATTATGAAGGCTGCATCAGTCAAATACCAACAGTTGCCAAGACTTCTAGTAGCTATACATCCGCTCAAAAGTTACAAGAACAGTGCCAATCAGGCCTGCGGTGGAAAAACGCCAAAGTCAAAAATTTCGCTCAGCATTCCGATGCAGTTGGGTCTGTTGCTTTCAGTCCAGACGGCTTAATGTTAGCCAGCGGTTCAAAAGACAAAACAATCCAAATTTGGGATTTAGCTACAGGCAAATCGATCCGCACTTTTGCCGGAGATTCATCCACCGTTTGGTCAGTTACTTTTGACTCAAGCGGTACGAAACTTGCAACAGGAACAGGTTTTTGGAGAGTCATGTTATGGGATTTGAAAACAGGGCAAGCGACTCGCATTCTTGACCACACTGCTTCTGTTTGGTCTGTCGCCCTCAGCCCCGACGGAAAACTAATTGCTAGTGGCAGCGGAGACAAAACCACGAAGATTTCCGATGCCACAACGGGCAGTTTAATTTACAATTTGCCAGACCATACAGATTTTGTTTATTCTGTTGCTTTCACTCCCGATGGCAAAAGTTTGGTTAGCGCTTCTAAGGATAAAAAAATTACAATTGTTGATGTAGAAACGGGAAAGTTGCTCAAAACTCTTGAAGGACACGGCGACCAGGTGAGGTCGGTTGCTGTTAGCCCGGACGGCAAGACAATAGTTAGCGGTTCCTACGATGAAAGTATTAAAATCTGGAATCTGGAAACAGGAGATTTAATGCGATCGATCAAGGGACATTCTGATGATATTGTCTCCGTTGCTATCAGCCCAGACGGGAAATTTATTGCCAGCGGAAGCAAGGATAAAACTATTAAAATTTGGGATTTTGATACCGGAGAATTGCTAAATACTTTGACGGGACATACCGATGAGGTTTATGTGGTGACTTTTAGTCCTGACGGCAAAACTATTGCTAGCGGTTCTAAAGACAATACTATTAAGTTGTGGCTGAGGTAATTTCATTCAGTTAACAGTTAACAGTTAACAGTCAACAGTCAACTACAAGGAAGCTCGTTATTGAAGGTTTTGGGAAAGTGCCAAGAAGGCATTTCTAATTCATCCTCAGTTGGATAATTTTCAGTTGAATCCTCGCGAATTTGAAAAAAGTAGTAGAGGTTTGCCACAGTTAAATCGGATATTTCTTGCCAGTTCGAGGTAGCCAAAGCTTGATAGCCAGTGGCGATCGCCTGCTGGCTGACATAAAATTCGTATTCCCGGCGAAGTTTCGGCGATACAGCGAAGGCTAGCTGGTCGCGCAAGGATAGGAAGTGAGACTTTTGCTTTAAACTTTCATAAAGTGAAGGTTCCGCAGCTAATACTGTGAATGTAGTGTAAACGCTGGTTTTTAAAGTATCGTTGCTGAGTTTATCTAAACTAGCTAACTGGTGCTGCTCTTTGGCAGACAAAGTTTGCATCCAATCCACCTCCTGATGCCAAAATTCTATGACACTTAAATCGTGACCGAGAATTCTAGTAACTTCGGGAAACAAAAAATCTAGTTCTGATTCCGATTGACATCCTTTAACAACAGTTATAATATCTTGACGAATTTTTGATTGCAGTTCTTTCAGGCGCGAAATCACCGTATCGTACGATCGCTGCAACTGAAACGTAATGCCGATCGCCAAATCGATCGCCCAAACACATTCCATTTGCCGGAGTTTTCCAGCAGAAGATAGCCCGTCCAATAAACTACAATCGTCATAAATTTTTAAAGCTTCAAACAGCATATCCCGCGCGCCACTAATTTCGGAATTCCGAAGTTTTAGATCGGGGACTGTCAGGGCACTTTGGCAGCGTTTAACAGCTTTAGAAAAAAGATCGTAACCGTTAACCAGTTTCTGACGGTGCATTTCAAAATTAGAGTCGTGGGCTACCTTAAAAATCTGCTGGATCACCTCTACTCCCTCGTCTTTGAGGATGTGTCTGAGATCGATAAATCCGTCTTTAATTTTGAGTTTTTGGTGCTTTGCCTCTTCTCTTATTTTTAATACTTGGTCAAAGTTTACTGCTGACAAAACTGTGTTCGATACAGCGCCAATACCAATTACAGCAGCAGTCGCCTGCATCACTGCCAAATTAATTTTTAGACAGTTAAGCATCCTGTATATTTTTTGAAACCCCTGATGACTTTGAGCAACCTGCAAGGGCACCAGTGTCACGTACACCGGAGCTATCAGCGGCTGTACGGGGCCGCCTCCGGCTAACTGTGCGAGCAATCCTAGAATTCCGCGATCGGATAGAGTTGCAGTTGTTGATTGATAAAATATTTTTGCGATCTCCACAAACTCCCCTGTCACCGGATCTCTAGCAGCAGGCAGCAATTTTCCTGTTTTGGCCGCAGGCTGTATGAGGTTCCCAGTATTGAGTCTAGCCTGAGTTGCAGGGGTGAATAGATAATCCATGTTGTGACTCAGTTTGTATTGAAAAAGCCAGATGTTCTGTATTGTATGCTATTTAGGGAAAGGAGGAATGAAAGGAAATGAATGAGTATCTCAAAGTATTCCAGGCTATTACCCAGTTTAGCGATCGATTGTTGGCAGACGAATATAAATCCGTGGAGATTAAACAGTCAGCTACGCACCTTAGCTTAGATGTGGAACCTTGTATTGAGGAAATTAAGCAATCTGCCCTCAGACTCAAGGGGTTACTTCAGGTATGTTTCAAAGATGTATCTCAGGCTGAGGATGTCTGGAATAGCAAGCCGAGAATTGCTTCAGCGTCTCCTGTTGAAGTGTGGGAGCAAATTGGCGAACTAAGTGGATGCGATGTCAGAATTCGTAGTTTAGGAAAACAGGGCAAGTATGATGCTGTTGTTAAAGTTCGTAAATGCTGGAACGACAAGACTACAAAATTAAAAAATCAGTGGTTTTTGTGGGATCAAAAAAATCAAGTCTTTCAAAGAGATACTATCGGTTTTTTTGACAAAGATAATTTGCACAAAGAGTTGCGGAATGAAGTTGATTACCAGGTAGAACGGTCGATTTTGATTGTGGATAATGAACTAAATTTAATTTTCAAAGAATTACAATCTGTTGATATAGAAAATATTGAATTTTGTATTGAATGCTTCGACCTCAACAATCAATTTAGATTTAGAGAGCGACTACAATCAATAGGCGGCGAGATTATATCGAAGTTTACGGAACCTCTGAAATATTTGCCTGAGTCCTATGCGAATACTTTTAAAGAAACGTTAAAATCTCCCGTAGAAACTCTAGTTCATAAAAGCAAAATGGGAATCAGTTTAATCGATTTTGAAGAGTCTTGTAAAGTGATTGAGTCAATCATGGATAATTTGATTTTAGAAGTTTTTGAAGAGCGGGTGAAACTGGCAATTCACACCATTGAAAAAGCTATAATGTTCTACAACAATTTTTTAGAGAAGCAGGCGCGGTACCAACAAGAAACAGCCGAACAGCGAGCGACGGAGAAAGATTGGATGGAATATCAGCGGCAGCAACTCAGGGAAGTTGAGCAGTACATTGAATCAGTTATTGGTTATTAGTTATATCAATTCCGGCTGCGCCGGAATGATATAGAGGACACGGCAGTGCCGTTTCCCTACGCCGGATTAATTGTAGGGACAAGGCACTGCCGTGTCCTGATATCGGGTAATATTAATTCTGATGCTAACGGATTTGATATCAGTTGTTAGTTGTTAGTTGTCAGTTGTGATTAGCTTTCCTGTCAACAGTTAACAGTTAACAGTCAACAGTTAACAGTCAACTAACTATTGATATTGACCGCTGAGTTCGTAAACGATCGCCCCGAAAGACGCCAAACTAGCTAAAATCAGCATCCCAGCGGGCATAAACTTGCGAGTTTTGACAAGCCGTAAAATAAAAACTACTACTAAAACAGCCGAGATGGCTGCTGCTAATGTTAAACCCCAACTTTGTCCCATCAGTTGTGCAGTGCCTGCAAAAATTAGCAGCGAACCGCTAATCAGCCCGGAAATTAGCGAGGCTTGGCTTTTGGCCTTGATGTAACCCATGATGCCGCCAACCAGTGTCAAAACGCCGTAGCCGATCGCCGCTGCTGTACCTAAATTCATTTCTAATGCCCCAAATTTCAGTCTTTGCCTCTAAATTTATACAGCGCGACCTGTAACTAAGGTCGCAAATTGTTAGAAAATTTATTAAACCCAGTCAGAATATCTAACTGTTATACAATTGCCACTATGTCAGCTCTAACTTCTGGTGCGATCGCCCAAATCCGTTACCTCCAACGCCAAGCAGCATCCCTGCTGCTATATCAATCGGTTCTCAAAAGCCCCGTAGGTCAAGCTTTTCTCGATTTGCTACACGCCCTGCATCACAGCGAAGTCAGCGGTTTTGACTGCCAGGTAGCCTATGGAAACTGGTTCAAAATTCAGGCTGCTAAAAATCTGAGCTGGAAAGATGCCCTGATTTGGGAAATTCTCAAAGACGAAAACCCGTTTTCTCGCCGAGCTCAGCAAACAGATTTTGCGAGTTTGCCGCCCGCTTTGGTGGAAGCTGCCCGACATGATTTAGAAGTGCTGCAAAATATATACGAATGTAGCAGCGAACAGTTGAGCAAGTGGGTGCGGGTAGCGGGTCAACTTGACGCAGTACCTCCGATTTGGCATTCAGAAACTGTAGCAGAAAACGCCAATTTACCGCTGTACGAGAAACTGGAAAAATGGTCGAGTGCTGCGGAATCTTTGGCAGTTTATTACCGACAGTTTGGTACTGGTTTGTTTGCCGAATATCGTGCGTTTCAGTGGCGAGGAGGCGAGTTGGCAAGTATTTCGCATCCCGATCGCATAAATTTGAAAGAATTGGTTTGCTGCGATTGGCAGCGGGATGCTCTGGTCAAAAATACGGAGTTTTTGTTGGCAGGTTATCCGGCTTTGCACGTTTTGCTGTACGGGAGTCGCGGCTCGGGTAAGTCTTCTTTGGTGAAGTCGCTATTAAATGAATTTGGCGATCGCAATTTGCGCTTGATTGAAGTATCTAAATCTGACTTGCAAGATTTGCCGTTAATTGTCGAGAAGTTGCGGGGAGTTCCTCAAAAGTTTATTATTTTTGTAGATGACCTTTCTTTTGAGGAAGATGACGATGCTTTTAAATCTCTGAAAGTGGTTTTAGAAGGAAATGTCACCGCGCGCCCTCAAAATGTAGTTGTTTACGCGACATCTAACAGGCGACATTTAATTCGAGAGTTTTTTGACGATAGGCCTCGCCCCAGCGACGGAGATGAAATTCATGCTTGGGATACTGTGCAGGAAAAACTTTCATTTAGCGATCGCTTTGGCTTGACTTTGACTTTTGAACCTGCGGATCAAAATACTTATTTAACAATTGTTGGACATTTGGCAGAACTTGCTGGAATCAAACTTGCTGTTGAGGATTTGGAACACCGCGCTAAAGAATGGGCAACTCGTCGCAATGGGCGATCGGGGCGCACTGCGCGGCAGTTTGTTGATTTTCTGAAATCAGATTTAGCTCTGTTTCAAAAGTAGATAGTCAGCGCTGGGAGTACGGGTTTTAACCGAAATATTAGAAGGCAATTTAGGCTCTGCATAAACCCGCCCTCCCAACACAAGCAGGGCAAAATAAAAAGTCTTAATTTTTTCATGATTTTCTTGAATAAATAACTAACAAGATTTGATATAATTGTCTAAATCCCAAAAAAACTCCAAATCCAGAACCTTCGGGACTCCATAAATCCACCTAAATAATGAGGAAAGTATCATGGGTTTATTTGATAAAGTATCGCAGACTCGCCAACAAACCGACGTAACGTTAGGGCCTGCCGAATCGTTTGCGGCGATCGCGCTAATTGCCGTAGCAGCCGACGGTTACATTAATGATAGCGAAAGTAAAGCGATTAGTATGACGCTAGCTCGGATGCAATTGTTCCGAAGCTATCCAGATGACGTGATGAGAAAAATGCTCGATCGGCTACTGATGATCCTGCAACGTCAAGGAGCTGAGGTACTGTTTAATGCGGCTTTGGCGACACTTCCCGACGAACTTAAAGAAACAGTTTTTGCTGTAACAACTGATATCGCTTTAGCGGATGGCGAGATTTCCAAAGAAGAAGAACAACTTTTGAACGATCTTTATGGTGCATTGGAGCTGTCCGAAGAAGTTGCACTCAAGATTATAGATGTGATGTTGATTAAAAACAAAGGTTAAAAAATTAGGGTGAAGCAAACATTTATGAGTTTTGAATTAAATCAAAACTCATAACACTTCTAGAAGCATTTAGATATTTACAAAAAAATCCATTTCTGCATCCAAGACTGTCAAAATTCACAACAAATGTCTTTTAGTTACACCCGCACTGTGCGCTTTCAAGATACCGATGCTGCTGGAGTCGTTTACTTTGCTAACGTTTTGGCGATGTGTCACGAAGCTTATGAGGCATCTCTAGCAGCATCAGGAATCAATCTCAAAGCATTTTTTCGCAATCCCGAGGTTGCTTTTCCGATAATTCATGCTAGTGTAGATTTTTATCGTCCCATGTTTGCGGGCGATCGACTGACAATTCAGTTAACGCCTAAACAAGTTACTGGCGATGAATTTGAAATTGCCTATCAAGTATTTTCTGGCGAAGTTGCAGGAAAAGGTGCAGCAAAAGCTCTTACTAAGCACGTTTGCATCAATACAATGACGCGAAACAGAAAACAGCTATCTGAAGAATTGATGCAGTGGCTGAGGGTATTTGAGATTTGAAATTTGAGATTTATTTTAGATTTCAATAATAGCAAGGAATGACGGTCGAATTTCTTTTTTGTTGATGGTCTCTTCTGAGTTTTTGATATTATGTCAAATCGTAATTATGCCATAGTGGGCACGGGAGCTTTAGGCGGATTCTACGGTGCTAGACTGCAAAAAGCCGATTTTGAAGTTAATTTTTTACTACGCAGCGATTACGATCGCGTCAAAAAGCACGGCTTGATTGTCGAGTCTCCCGAAGGCGATTTCACCCTCCCGCAAATCCGTGCTTACCATGACTCGCGCAAAATGCCTCAGTGCGACGTGGTAATTGTAGCGGTAAAAACAACTCAAAATCATTTATTACCGAAAATATTGCCTCATTTACTAAAAGATGATGGCGTAGTTTTAGTTTTGCAGAATGGACTGAATATAGAACCGGAAATCGCTAAAATTGTGGGTGCAGAACGAGTGATTGGCGGGCTATGTTTTTTGTGTTCTTATAAAGTTTCACCTGGTCATATCTGTCATCTAGATTACGGCGCTATCACCTTGGGAGAATATACTGAAGATTATAAAAAAATAGGAATTACAAACAGATTGCACCAAATTGCTAGCGACTTTAGGCGCGCTCAGATTCCGATCAAACTGAGTGGAGATTTACTGTTGTCAAGGTGGAAAAAGCTGGTTTGGAATATACCCTATAACGGGTTGTCTGTCGTTTTGAATGCGAGAACAGATGAACTGATGGCGAATCCCGATACTTTGATTTTAGTCGAGGAAATCATGACAGAAGTGGTAGCGGGGGCCAAAATTTGCGCTCGCATTATTCCCGATGACTTTATTTCAGATATGCTCGACTATACTCAGAAAATGAAGCCTTACCGCACGAGCATGAAAATTGATTATGATGAATCGCGGCCGCTAGAAGTTGAGGCGATTTTTGGCAACCCGATACGAGCAGCTCAACAAGGGGGTATTAAGTTACCACAAATAGAGGTACTTTACCGAATGTTGAAGTTTGTGAACGCTCAAAGACAAGAAGCAGAGAGGACACGACGGCTGTTGGGTGTGGATTAATAGATATAGGTTCGTAGGTTTATAGGTTCGTAGTGAGGACTTTAGTCCGCATCAATCAAAGGACTGAAGTCCTCACTACGAACCATTTTGAGCGCAATTTCTTGCAATTGTTCTCGATTAACTTTTCCTTGAGAATTACGGGGCAATTGTTCCACGACAACCCAATTTTTTGGTCGCTTAAATTTGCTCAACTTATCTTCTATTGCCGCTTGTAAGGCTGTGATAGTAACTGCGGAATTAGCCGGAACATAAATCGCTGTTACTACTTGACCCCAATCTTTATCTAGCAAACCAATTATAGAAACATCAGTCACTAAATTAGTAGACTTAATAGCTGCTTCGACTTCCGCCGGAAACACGTTTTCGCCACCAGTGATAATTTTGTCGCTGTTGCGTCCGACAATATTTAGGTAATTGTTTTCATCAAAGAATCCTAAGTCGTCTAATTGCAAGTATTTGCGTGAAGCGAAGCTATCCCGCAGGGAATCGCCAAATTTGTCTGGATAATAACCCAAGGCTAATGATTTAGCATTTACTGCAATATTTCCAACTTGATTACAACACAATATCTCGCCCTTTGAACTACGAATTGTTACTTGAGCATGGGGCAAAATATGACCAGAACTATTATTTCCTGCTAGGAAATCTGCGGGTTTGAGTGTAGCAATTTGCGAGGCGGTTTCTGTCATGCCGTAAGTTAGAGCTAATTTAATTTGATACTTTCTAGCTGTGCCTAAAAGTTCTGGCCAAGCGGGAGCACCGCCCAAAAGTACGGTATGAAATCGGGAAAGCCAATTAGCTGTATCGGGATTTTGTAGCAGGCGTTGCAGTTGAGTTGGAACTAAGGAAATGAAAAATTGTTCTGGTTCAATATGGGCTTTCTTACCATTTTCTAATTCTTTGAATGGCTTAATTGCCAGTTTTCCTGCGGTAGTAAAGGAACGCATAAATTGCATTATACCGCTGACATGGTATAATGGCAAAACGCAGAATGAGTTAATTTTTTCAAGTTCAAAATATTGTTGGAAACCTTGGACTGATGCTGTGAGTGTTTCCCAAGTGTGGATGGCAAAACGAATTTTCCCCGATGAACCGCCGGTGGGAATCATAATTGATGGTAATTGGTAATTGGGAATTGGGGATTGGGGATTGTTTTTGTGTCTGTCGAGGATCGATGCGATGAATCCTATTTCAGTGAGATTTTGGAGTGTGTTTTTGCCAAGAATGATATCTGGTTGGACTAAATTAAAGACTTGTTGCCATTCTGATTTTACCCAGTTGGGATTGCAGAGAAAAATCTGGGATTTGGTGGCACGGGCGGCGATGAAACTGGCAATAAATTGGACTGGTTCTGATTCTGCTATGAAGATTGTTTGTGGTGTTTGCGGTGATTGATTTTGGGTTAATTGCTGAAATGTGCGATCGACAATCCGACCAATTTCGCAACTATCATCACCAATTAGCCAATTATCGGGCAATCTGGATGCGATATCCAGAATATTTGTTGTTACATTTATTGCCATAGATGCTTTAACCAGGTTTCTTGATTTTTGTCGTCGAACCAGTCATCGGTACCGAAGCCTAATGCTCTAGAATTAAGAGATAATTCTGTGGCTAAATTCAATGCTGCTTGTCTGCCTATTTGGGTTTCAAATACTGATGAAAAAACAGCGTCTATATTGTGGCTTTGACAAAATTTCCGCAGTTGGGATGGGGAACCGCAGATGGCTGGTTTGATGACGAAGATTCCGCGCCAGCCTTGATTGTAGCATTCTTGGATGCGATCGAGATTGGCGACTGACTCATCCAGGGCGATCGCGGTTTTGTACACAGCACTCAATGCTAGCATTTCATCAAATTGTGTGATAGGTAATGGTTGTTCTAAAAATTCAATACTTACGGAATAGTCGGGAATTTCTAAAATATTGTCGCAAGTTTTTAGCCATGTTTCAGCTTGTGAGTAATTGAGTCCACCGTTAGCATCTAATCGCAAAAGTGCTTTTTTGCGATCGCCCAAATCATCCATTTCCTTAATTAACCGCTGAAAAACCTTTAATTCTTCCTCAATAGCAGCAACGCCAATTTTCCATTTAAACGTCCGAAATCCCTGTAACCAAAGCATTTGTAACGCCGATAAAGCTGTTTCTCCGGCTGGCAATAAACCACTGTACTGACTCAGCTTCTTCTCCCCCCCTTGCCAAGG
>PVWI01000502.1 GCA_003003725.1 filamentous cyanobacterium Phorm 6
ACCCCAAATACGCCAAGACTTAAGAGATGCACCAGATATCAGCTCATTTTACGATCGCACATCCGAACTCGCCACCCTACAGCAGTGGATAGTACAAGATCGCACCCGTATCGTCGCAATACTAGGAATCAGCGGAATTGGCAAAACGGCGATCGCACTTCACCTCATCCCACAAATCCAGCATCAATTTGAATATGTAATTTGGCGGAGTCTCGGCACATCCCCAACTCTAGAGACTACCCTGAAAAGCCTAATTAAGTTTTTATTTAATCGACCTGAAACCTAATTGCCAGCCAGCAGTGATGAACTGCTATCACTGTTAATGGAAAAATTGCGATCGCACCGCTGCCTCATCATCCTCGACGACGTACAAACAATTCTCAGCAGCGGACAAATAGCAGGCAACTATCGACCTGAATGTGAAAACTACAGCAGCTTATTCAAACTTATCGGCTCGACTTGCCACAACAGTTGTTTAATCCTAAATAGTTGGGAACCGCCTATAGAAATTGTCGCATTAACCAGAGAAAACGCCCGCGTTCGCACCTTACCACTCGACGGTTTAGGTGCAGCAGCAGGCGAAATTTTCAGAGAAAAAGGTTTACTAGAACCGGAGAAATGGGGAACCCTGATTAACACTTACCGAGGCAATCCCTTGTGGTTGAAAATAGTTGCAGCCATGATTCAAGAATTATTTAGCGGCAGAGTTGCCGAATTCTTACAATATGATATGCTATTCTTGCCAGAGGAATTGAAAGCAAGATTGCAGCAGCAGTGCGATCGCCTATCAGACTTAGAAAAACAGGTAATGTGCTGCATCGCGAATGAAATCGAGCCTGTTTCTATTTCTCAAATCATAGAGAAGGTGCAATTATCGCCCGACGATTTATGCAATGCGCTGCTATCTTTGGGAGATCGAGCATTGATTGAAAAACAAGAACAGGATAATCAGGCGCTGTTGAGTTTATCGCCAGTGGTGAGACAATATGTGATATCATATCCCGTCGATTGACCGCAAACTAAGGTTCGTAGTGCGGACTTCAGTCCGCAACCGTATAGCGAGCGGACTGAAGTCCGCACTACGAACGAACCGTTTTTGTTATCGTAATCGATCGGACATGATATCAAAACTGAATATTGTCGCGAGGGAAGATGAAATGCAAGTATTAAGGCGTGCATCTCAGTTTTGCAAAAAGCATTTTTTTATAGTGCGAGCGTCCCCGCTCGCGTATTCTACAACTCGCGAGCGGGGACGCTCGCACTATAAATGCAAAACTGAGATGAGCCCAGTATTAAAGCGTGCAGCGCGCACCCGACAAGTGAGTACATATCACGACTGCAACCACTTCATAAACTTATCCGTCGCAGTGCCAATTGACTGTCCCACCTGTTTCTTCAAACGCCACCGCTGAAACGACTGTTCGTAATCTTCCCCTTCAGTTTGATAAACATTCCAAGCATTCAGCGACAATCCCAACCCCCAGGTTAGCAAAATGAAAAGCGACCAAGAAAGCTCGTGCGCTCCTGCTAGATTAAACAAAACTAAAAAAGTATTGATAATGCCGTACTTTGTCACATTTTTCTGCAATTTGTCGCGACGGTAACTGTTAAAAACCAGTTTTTCTTGAACTTCTCCTCTAGTGGCTAACCATTGCTGTTCCGCCACCACGATATCCTGTTCGGAAATGCCCAATTCCGCTGCAATCTCGAAAAGCTGGACTCGGGAAAGTTCGCCTTCGTCTTGTCGGCGGGCGATCGCAAGCTGTAAAATACCTTGAGCATCCTCTGAACCGTAAATTTGACTTATTTGACTGTCATTGGTCGCCATATAACAAGTTTCCTATAATTCCTGACATCCTTTCTATGATAGAGATAAGCGCACTTAAGCGGCAGGTGGGGACATTGGCGGATTTCAACACCCGGAGAATGCGGACACAATTGGTTTGTAGTGAGGACTTTAGTCCTCTGATTTTGGAAAGGACTGAAGTCCTCACTACAAACCTTGATTTTGGAAAGGACTGAAGTCCTCACTACAAACCTTGATTTTGGCAAGGACTGAAGTCCTCACTACAAACCTTGATTTTGGCAAGGACTGAAGTCCTCACTACAAACCTTGATTTTGGCAAGGACTGAAGTCCTCACTACAAACCTTGATTTTGGCAAGGACTGAAGTCCTCACTACAAACCTTGATTTTGGCAAGGACTGAAGTCCTCACTACAAACCTTGAGTTTGGAAAGGACTGAAGTCCTCACTACAAACCTTGATTTTGGCAAGGACTGAAGTCCTCACTACAAACCTTGATTTTGGCAAGGACTGAAGTCCTCACTACAAACCTTGATTTTGGCAAGGACTGAAGTCCTCACTACAAACCTTGATTTTGGCAAGGACTGAAGTCCTCACTACAAACCTTGATTTTGGCAAG
>PVWI01000503.1 GCA_003003725.1 filamentous cyanobacterium Phorm 6
ATTTCAATTTCGTTAAAGAATTTGGCAAAGTTGACAGTCTGACGCGGACACCAGACCAAACAGCGCTCGCCGAATTCTGGGCCGACATCGGTGGGACGTTTACTCCCCCCGGCCACTGGAACCAAATCGCCCAAGAAGCATCGGCCATCGCCGGCACATCTTTGGAAGATAGCGCCCGCTTGTTCGCCTTGCTAAATATTGCTGTGGCAGATGCAGGTATTAGCTGCTGGGATGCCAAGTATACTTATAACTTCTGGCGACCCCTCACAGCTATTCAGCAAGCTGACAAAGACAACAATCCCAACACCACAGCCGACCCAGACTGGAAGCCACAGTGGGAAAATCCGCCCTTCCCGGAGTATGCGTCAGGCCACAGTACCTTTAGCGGTGCAGCCGATGCGGTTCTGAGCTCTGTATTGGGATCGGATTTTGGGTTTGGCGATCGGGGAAACAACTCTGGTTACGCTTTGCGAAGCTTTGAAAACTTCGATCAAGCAGCCGACGAATCGGGGATGAGTCGCGTTTACGGAGGGATTCATTTCATGAGTGCTAACAAGGACGGTTTGAGCGCGGGTAGAAGTTTGGGGAATTATGTTGTGCAGAATTTCTTAGTTTAGGAAAAAGGCAATTTGAGAGCGGTTTGTAGTGCGGATATCTTGCAGGATTGTGAATAAACGGCTTTTTTATGTGGCGGGGCGCATTTACTAGATTATGGGTTTTAGGCAATTATTTTTGGCAAAACCTGCCCGTACCGCAGGCATGAGTTTTTACATTTTTCGTTTCGTTTATTCCAGCAATTCCACAGTGCCGAGATATCCGTCTACTCGCACTTTTTGACCGTCTCGCAGGCGAGTTGTAGCTTCTGCAATATTCATAACTGCGGGAATTTTGTACTCGCGAGCGATGATTGCTCCGTGAGATAATTGGCCGCCAACTTCAGATATAATTGCTGTTGCTCCTAACAGCAGGGGTGCCCAACCTGCATCGGTGTAGGGGACTACAACGATCGCATTTTCGCCTAATTCTGTGGTAACACTCCGGCAAATCTTCACAAAACCTTCGACGCAGCCGATACTGGCGGGGATTCCCTGCATGATAGCGGTTGTTGATGTTGCGAGGTCGATCGACCTTTGCCGAGAATTTGGCAGCAAATTGCCGTAGACTACAGGTGGAATCGGGCGATCGCGATCAGTTAACAGGCGATCGCGCCTCTGGCTAATCGTATCCTGAAACGAAACACTCGCGCCGCTGCGAATCCACTGCTGAATCTCCCCAAATTCCAGATAAAAGATATCTCCAGGTTCCTCAAATACTTGCATTTCCAATCCGCAAGCTTCTATGGCTAAAAAAGTCCAGCGTAAATGAGCCAACAACCGCGCGTAAATTTCGCTAATTTGGTTTTTAACTAAAGCTCGCTCCTGACATTTATTTAAGCGCCACTTCTGCGCAAAAGTCAAGCCTGATGCACCAGTTTCTGCTAAATTAGCAATCGCAGGTTTTTGAGCCAGAGTTATCAGCAATTTTTGATAAGTTTCCGGCTGTTCCCGCCAAGTAGGAACAGCGATATCCGTTCCCACTTCGCTCAAATATCCGTAAATATCAAGCCACTTTTCAAAGTCCGCTTGCAAAGCCGGAGTTTCAGCAAATGTCTGTGCCAACTGTGCGGGTGAAACAGTTTCGTCAGGCTGCGAAACAGCAGCTTGCCGCAACTTTTGAGCCAACTGCTGCAAAGCTCGCACCGAAGCAATTTCAGGAGCAGTATCATTAACAAGCCAGTCATCGTCAACGCGAAAAATTGATTTACGAATTGCCAGCCCGATCGGCCCTAATATATTGTAGTAAGTAATCGGTTTCAGCCACTCCTGAATTTTTTCGGATCTCTCCAACAACTCCGACAAATACTGATAATTAGCACTTGCCAATTCCTCTCCATCTTCCTGCTTCTCTCTTCCCATTGGTATCAGCTTAGGGTCAAACCCCCAGTCCGACAGGGGTTTAAACCCCTGGCGGTTTTTCGGATCGTCGAGTTGACATAAATACCCTCTTCCTTCTTCCTTCAAAAGACTTTGCAATGCGGGGAGGAAAATAGAAGTGCGATCGACCTCAAAATCTGCATTTAGCGCCTTCTCACGCTGCACCAAACGCCACAAACCGGGCAAACTCGGCAAAATCTTCCCCAAAGGCGGCTTACCCATCTTCTGCCCTCTGAGCAAAAACTCCAAACCTTGCTCCGGCAATCCCATCATCCGAAAAATTTCGCCCAACAAAGTCGCGTTAAAATAGGCGTGGGAACCAAGCAAAGTTGCAGTTTCAGTAAAGTTTAAATTAACAGCTCTTTCCCCCTGTCTCTTATACACATCT
>PVWI01000159.1 GCA_003003725.1 filamentous cyanobacterium Phorm 6
TTACTAAGGGGGGGCTAAGAATTCATCCATAGCATATCTTTAGAAAAATGGTATAAGTTATTTAATTCTTATTCCTTAAGTCTGGCGATCGAGACTGTTTCAACTGCTGCTATTGTTCGTCATGATGTTGATGGACAGAAGGCAGAAGCAGCACGAAAGTTTCTGAATTTTATGACGGAAAAGCCGCAGCAAGAAATATTTGTTAAGTATGGCTTGAGACCAATTATTAATAGTCTTGATTTGAAATCTGTCCCGGAAAGTCCTTGGAGTCAAAATATCTCTGGGGCAGAGGTGAATCCGGCAGGACAGCCTGAATTAACTCCTGATTCACAAATACTTGAAGAAGTCAAGCGCTTGTGGGAGAGGGGCAATTAGTGTTGGAGCGGGAAAAATCTACGCGGGGCGACGGGGTGCCGATCGCCTTTCCTGATGCTGGATCGGGCTGGTAAACTTGGATTCGATCGCGCCCAAGTCGTTTAGCTTGATACAGCGCTTGATCGGCTGCGG
Organism: filamentous cyanobacterium Phorm 6; assembly: GCA_003003725.1. GTDB lineage: Bacteria > Cyanobacteriota > Cyanobacteriia > Cyanobacteriales > Microcoleaceae > Microcoleus. The sequence continues at coordinate 508 of PVWI01000159.1, forward strand.
CAATCAAAATGGAGGTGGCTGATTCAGATGCAGGAACCATACTCGCTACGCCCAGACTCACAGTGACATACTGACTTACCTGAGAACCTGCGTGAGGAAGCTGCAAAGCTGCGATTTTGAACTGTATGTGTTCGGCTACCTGCACAGCGCCTTGGAGCGCGGTATTCGGCAAAATCACGGCAAATTCTTCGCCTCCGTAGCGAGCTACTAAATCGGCGGGGCGATTGATGGCATTGCCGATCGCCCCGGCGACTTGCCGCAAACATTCGTCTCCCCCCGGATGTCCGTAGGTATCGTTATAACTTTTAAAAGAATCAATATCGCACAGAATCAGGGACAGAGGCGTTTGTTCCCGGGCCTGTCTGCGCCACTCCATTTCTAAATACTGATCGAACCGGCGGCGGTTTGCTAGCTGCGTGAGTTCGTCTAAAGTTGCCAAGCGCTCTAACTTGAGGTTGGCTGCTTGCAACTGCTGGTAGAGTTCTGCTTGCTTGATGGCGATCGCCAACTGGGTGGCGAGATTCGACAGTAACTCGACTTCTAACTGCATCCACTGTCGAGGAGTACACTGGTGGGCCATCAGCAGCCCCCACAATTCCTCCCCTTGCACTAAAGGCACTACCAAATAAGCTCTCACCGCGAATTGTGCGAGCAAGTCAATTTGATATTGCGGCAAATCGGCGGCCGAGACATCGTCGATCGGTCGGATCGCCCGATGTTGGTACGCTTCGATATAGAATTCGTCAAAACAGAATTTTTCCAGGGTTTCTCCCAGCATCGGCCGGCAGTTGGGAGCTACAGATTCCACCGTCACCGCCCCCGTCGCGGGTGCAGCGCAGAGACTGCCGCTACAGGGGTTGAAGCGGACGATCATCACTCGATCGGCTTGCAGAAATTGGCGTACTTCGTTGACAGTCGTCCTGAGAACTTCGCCCAAATCGAGAGACTGGCGGATGTGCTGAGTAATTGTCGCCATCAACAGTTCTCGTTCGTTTTGCTGTCGCAGTGCCTCTTCTGCCCGCTTGTACTCGGTAATATCTTGAGCAGTGCCGAAAATTTGTTTGGGCTCTCCTGATGCTGTGCGGGCGAACACTTGATCGCGGCAGCGGAACCAGCGCCATTCGCCCGATCGGTGTTTCAGTCGGTACTCCAATTCCAAAATATGCCCGTCAAGGGCCAAGGGAAATTTTTGCAGGTGCGCGGAAACCTTCTCCAAATCTTCTGGGTACACCAAACTGGAAAACAAAGCCGTTTCCATCTGTAAAATTGCTTCGGGATGGTAGCCGAGCAATTTAAAAGCCTGACCGTTGACGTAGACGTTGCGCTGTTCGGTCAAATCGTAGATGTAGAGCAAATAAGGCGCTGCGTCTGCAATCTGCTGGATGAAATGTTGGCTCTCGCGCAATTCTTCCTCCACCCGCTGGCGCACTTGCACTTCTTCCAAAGCTTGATCCCGCATTGTGCGGTAAGCTTGGATGCGGTGAGTGAGGTCGGTCACGTCTTGAATCACCAGCAGCGCGTAGAACGATGGGCAATTGACCCCCGGCCATATTGATGACGAAGCTGAGGGTGGAGATTCCCTAGACAAAAAAGCACTTCTTGGTGATCCGACTCCGAGAGTACCGTCTGATTCCAACTCAAGAGTATGGAGAACCCAGTCTCTAATCTCCTGTTCTTCTATGCCAGCCTCGAAGGCCGGCACAGCATTCACAGTAGTTTGCTGAATTCGCTGCTGGCCGTCTTGCCAAGTTGCCGGAATCAGGTGTTTGTGAATTTGAGAAGAAAAAATTGTTGGCGGGCCTCCTGCAAAGATTTGCTTGAAGCGAGTGGCGTACTTTAGCTGACTCAGGTGAGGAAAATGGGTTGTGATCTTTGTTCCCAATATTTGGCTGCGGGGAATTTTTGTCCACTCTTCCAGACAAGTGTTCCAAAACAGCACCACAAAATCATCTTGCAGCAAGCAGGCGCCGACTGGTACGCTGTCGAGAACCCCAAACTTTTCCTTAATAGTTTTGCTCTCCTCAATCATAGACCCCCAGCAAGTTGATTGATCGCAGCCAACAAGGTATCAAAGGAACTGACATTGAAAATGAGGATGATATCTCCTTCAATGTGCAGCTTTTCAATAATGAAACGGGTCTGGGCTAATAACACAACTGTATCAGCAGACAAACCGCCAGATGTCAGCAAAGTGGCGATCGTCCCTTCCATGTAATTGGGAATTGAGTAGTTCAGGCGCTGCTGAAGTACGTTGCTGATTGCACCCATCACCCCATTGATGACAATATTTCCGACTTCACTTAGCGTACCAATTTTGACTGAATCCAGGTCATGGGTTCCAACTTCTTCCCCTGTCAGCATCGTCACGAGCATGGCTGCGCTGTTGGTGGGAAAGACTAGCTGGGCAATACCTCCAAAGGAGCCAGTAAATTTGAGCTGGACGGCGGCGATTTGTTCGCCGTTGAGGTGCTGCTCTAATTCTGCTTGCACGTCCGCTGGAGACAGGATTTGGAGGTAGGGGATTTGCAAGCGAATGGGAGATTCGATCATGTCGTTCAAAATCCCTGCAGCTTGACCGATCCCGATGTTGACGAGTTCCTGCAAAGCATCGAGCTGTCGATCACTTAATTTCATGGGGCGCTCTCCTCGCTGACACTGAGAGCTTTTTTGATCCACCCGGTCAGTTCGTCTGAGTTGGGCATTTTGTGTATGACTGCCAGGGCTCCGAGTTCCATGCACTCGGAACGGGTGGTGGATTGAATGTCTGCGGTAATTACGATGACTGGAATTTTATATCCTCGTGAGCGCATGGCTTGCAAGACTTCCCGACCTTCCATTTCCGGCATCAGCAGATCTAAGAGCATACAGTTTGGGGTTTTAGTGGTCAGCAGTTCTAGTGCTTCCGGGCCGCTCGCTGCTTCCCAAGTCTCGTATCCTTCTGCTCGCAGGATTTTGCAGATTACTCTGCGAGTCAACCACGAATCTTCGACAACGAGAATTGATGTCACTACGTTCTCCTCCTTCTATTGTTTAAGACTGACCGCTGTTGCAGGTACTGCTTGTATCTTGATAGTAGTTTAAACTGCTGGGATGCTGTGCGATCGAGCCGCGTCCCGCCGAATTCCCGTTCTTAAAAACTAACGCATTCAGGCGTGCGATAGTTTACCATCTTCGACTCTGGGAAGAAAAAACCTGGTTTCTGAATGAAACCAGGTTTGCAGGATCTGTATTACTTGCAGGGCGCTCAGTTATAGATTACCAAACGTTTCCGAAGGGACTCAACTCGCTGTTTGGCAGTTACATTGTCTGGCTCGCAGACGAGAGCTTGTTCGTAGATTTCCAAGGCTTGAGCTGTTAATTTCTTGCGCTCGTAGGCGTGACCTAGATTGTTGAGAGATGTAACGTATTCTGGCTGCAACTTCAGGGCTTCTTTGTACTGGCGGATCGCGATGTCGTACTGTTCTTGCCCGAAGTGTGCAAAACCGAGGGCGTTGTAAACAACGGCTTGATCTTCTTCGCCTTCTAAGTCTTTCGTTTTCAGGGCTTTTTGAAATAGTACGATCGCCTGGGAGTACAGTTTCTTATCTACATAAATACTGCCTAATTCGTAGTATTCCTGTCCTGTTCCTTTTTCTGTAGTCAGCTTATTTTCTAAGCGTTCGAGAGACATTTCCAGCTTCCGAGTTTTGAGAATCTGGCGCACCAGAAACCAAGAAGTGCTGCCCAGTATAACGAGCAGGGCTGACAAGTAAACAATTAGCAACTTACTATCCATGTTTTTTAAATTAGGTAGGTTTGTGGAAGGTTTTATTTATTTTAATGCGCTAGCAATCCTTGAGATTTGCCTCTTCAACTGTATAAAAAACACGAAAATGCCGATCGACTAATTAGATCGCTATTTCTCAAAAAGCAAGAATCCAGAAGTAAGAACAAAGAAGGAAACTTGGTCTAAATTTCCTAAATTTATCAGGAGTTTTCCTTCTCTGGCAGATAGCTAAATCTTTCTTACTTCTGCTTTCTTCATTATGAAGCCCGATCGAGCTTTCACACTGCGGCTCGGTTTGCCATTTCCACGACTTTACCGAATGTTGCGGGGTCAATGATCGCCATTTGTGCCAGCATTTTGCGGTTGATTTCGATGTTGGCTTTCTTCATGTTGCCGATCAGTTTGCTATAACTCGTGCCGTGCGAGCGAGACGCTGCATTGATCCGAGCAATCCACAGGCGGCGGAAGTCGCGTTTGCGTTTTTTGCGATCGCGATAACCGTTACGCAGGGCTTGCATCACCCGTTGGTTAGCTGTGCGGAACTGTTTGGACTGTGCGCCTCGGAAACCCTTGGCTAATTTGAGAATTTTTTTGCGGCGCGCTCTGGCGACATTACCGCGTTTTACCCGTGTCATCGTTGATTACCGTTAAACTTTACAAGTATGGAAGCATTAACCGCACGTTAGCGTCGTTGGTTTCGTCAATGACGACCAATTTAGACAAGCGGTTTTTGCGAGCTGAACTTTTGTGAGAGAGCAAGTGGCTTTTGTAAGCTTTGCGGCGCACAATTTTACCGGTGCCGGTCGCTCTAAAGCGCTTTGCGGCTGCTTTGCGAGTTTTGAGTTTTGGCATGGGATGGTGTTATTTGGACACAAGCTTCAAAGGTATCACGTTTGTGCTACTTTCTGCAATAGGGATTTGCAGGCTGGGATTTGGGGGGAGTATCAAGATTTTTGCTATTTGAGATCACATCGCGACACCAGTGCGATCGCGTTGGTTGCTTGCCAGTTAGATTTTTAAATTTTAGTTGAAAGTCGATCGGCCTAACCATCGCGCCCCATCCAAACCAACATCCCCAAAAGCGGTTCCACAGGAGGCACAGCATAGTCATTCAGGTCAATTGTCAGCATTACCCATGCCCTGTTTGGCCAATTCCCTGTTTGGCCAATTCCCAATTCCCTGTTTGGCCAATTCCCAATCAAAAAAAAAATAGGCTAGCCATATTTCATAGCGCCTATCTCAATCAATTTTATGATGGTTCACCGCAACGCCGTCTTACCTCAGCTTTTGACCTGGTATTTTACCAGGTGGGCACCGTTGGCTCGGACTTAAAGTTTCTGGGTACAAGCCCAGTTTACTGCTGTCCAAACATCTTGATTCCCGAGAGTTAAGAGTTATAGATCAAAAAAACATTATTGGCAGTCACCAACGTCGCAGTAGAACCTTTATTTAATATACAGCAACTAACTAGATTTTGGCAACTCTGGGCTCGATCTAATTTGCATTCCAGATAGATTCAATGGTTTGAGCGATCGCCTGTACTTGCATCCGCCCCTGATCCACCACTTCCCGATCGAGCAAAACAGTAACGTGACCCAGTTTACGACCTGGACGCGATTCTTTCTTACCATACCAATGCACAAAAGCACCATCAATTTGTGCCAGTTGTTTTCGTTTCTCTAAATAATCAGACTCAGCCGACTCGTAGCCCAGCAAATTTACCATCACAGCACCTGCACATTTCAGCTCGCAATTGCCTAAAGGGAGTTGACAAACTGCGCGCAAATGCTGTTCAAATTGTGAAGTTTCGCAAGCATCGATGGTGAAATGTCCCGAGTTGTGGGTGCGGGGTGCAATTTCATTGACTAACAGTTTATTGTCGCTGGTTAAAAATAGTTCAATGCCGAATATGCCGACAGCTTCTAAGCTATTGAGGAGAGTATGGGCGATCGCCTCAGCCTCACTTTTCACATCTAAACTAATATCCGCAGGGGCAATCACCAGCCGGCAAACCTGATTTTGTTGTTGAGTTTCGACGATCGGGTAAATCGCAATTTCACCATTTGCCGATCGAGCCGCAATCACAGCCAACTCGCGATCGAACGGCACAAACTCTTCCACCAGCAAAGACTGACCTTTAAGTTTAGCACGAATTGACTCAAAACTCTCCCGATCCTTCACAATAAAAGTACCTTGGCCGTCATAACCGTGGCGACGAACTTTGACCACAAACGGAAAGTCGATCGGCAAATCCGCGCTGCAATCCCATGCCCAAAACCCGGGAGTTGGCAAACCTAAATCTTTTAAATAACAGCGCTGCACGTACTTATCCAACAAAGGATCTAGCGACGACAAACTCGGCTGAAATAACACACCTTGCCGTTCTAATGTCCGCAAACCATCCAAATCCACAAACTCATTTTCAAAAGTAATAACATCGCAGCCATCCGCCAATTGAGCCGTAGCCAAAACATCATCAACAGCAGCCAAAACAGCACCAGCAGCAACAGAAACAGCCGGGTCAGTAGCATGAGGAGTTTGCACTACCAATGCAATACCCAGCGCCCTCGCAGCATCTCCCATCATCGAAGCTAGCTGGCCGCCGCCGACAACGCCCACCCGCTGAATTTTGGTAGACGAACTCGCAGCGGTTTGATTTGATTTCATCTGAGTAAAATTCCTGGTGTCAACCTGCCTATTTTATCGCTATTTGTACCTGGATGAATTAGATTAATTGAATATTTAAAAGTCATAAAAATTTTTTAATTGCATGATTAAATCGAGGCAGAAGCCAGAAAAATTGCGTGGCGCAAGTCTTTAATTATGCTACGAGCCCAGCCCTTGGGAAACAGCACTCTTAGCCCCACCCCGCAAGAATTGTGCCACATTTAGCAATTGCGTAGCGCCAAGCATGGCATAATTGACAGCACTGCAAAAAAGCAGATAAATAAATATCAACACTGCAAAGTGGCCATCCAGGCAAAAAAGTTATAGGTGAGGATGCTGTGAAAGTTTTGGTTGTGGGGAACGGAGGTCGCGAACACGCGATCGCCAAAAAACTGCTTGAATCTACGCGAATTAAACAAGTATTCTGCGTACCGGGCAACGGTGGCACAGCTACCACCAAAGGCTGTCAAAATCTGTCGCTCAATATCGACGACTTCCAAGGCATCGAACGCTTTGTGATGGTCAACAACATCGGACTCGTCATCGTCGGGCCCGAACTGCCCCTATCGCTAGGCATCGTTGACTACTTCCAACAGCGAAAACTGATGATTTTCGGCCCCACCAAAGCCGGAGCCCAAATTGAATCCAGCAAATCCTGGGCCAAAGAATTGATGCTCGAAGCAGGCATCCCAACACCCCAAGCTGCCGTATTTACCAACGCAGAAGCAGCCAAAGCCTACGTTGTGGAACAAGGAATTCCGATCGTCATCAAAGCAGACGGACTCGCATCAGGCAAAGGAGTCACCGTAGCCACTACCATCAAAATGGCTCACAGCGCCATCAATACCATTTTTCGAGGCGAATTCGGCACCGATAACATCCGAGTCGTCGTCGAAGAATTCTTAACGGGTCAAGAAGTATCAATTCTCGCCCTCACCGACGGTATCACAGTGGAGCCACTGCTGCCGGCCCAAGACCACAAGGCGATCGGCGAAGGCGACACGGGAGCCAACACCGGCGGTATGGGAGCCTACGCCCCAGCGCCAATTGTCACCCCCGAACTCATGGAAAGAATTCAAACAGAAATTCTCGAACCCACCCTCGCAGCTCTACAAAAACACAAAATCGACTACCGGGGCGTCCTCTACGCAGGTTTAATGATTACGCCGGAAGGAGAACCCACAGTCTTAGAATTTAACTGCCGCTTTGGAGATCCCGAAACTCAAGCGGTTTTATCTTTGCTAGAAACTCCTCTGGAAGATTTGCTGCTGGCTTGTTGTCAGCAGCGTCTCGGTGAATATTCCAACATTCGCTGGAAGTCGGGGGCCTCTGTTTGCGTAGTTTTGGCTTCTGGGGGCTATCCCGGAAATTACCAAAAAGGCAAAGTTATTTCGGGAATCGAGGAAGCTGAAGCCAAAGGGGCAGCAGTGTTTCACGCTGGGACTCAGTTGAAACAGCAGTTAGTCACCGACGGCGGCCGCGTTTTGGGTGTGACTGCGACGGGAGAAACTTTGGAACAAGCTATCTCCAAAGCTTATGCAGCAGTAGATTGTATCCAATTTGAAGGGGTATACTGCCGCCGGGACATCGGCCGCCGAGCACTCGGGGATGAAAATTAGGAATTGCGTGTGACTATCGATCGCGATCGCGAAGCCAAGCAATCTCAAAGCAGAAGTGTAACAATGAAGTTTGGTATTTCTGCGGCGGCAGTACGCAAGTCGCAGTCAAAAATCCGAGAAAGAGCCACTTTATTTAATTTTGATTTTAAATTTGCACTGGTAAAATGTTGGCCATACTAAACAAAATCGGAGAAATTATTGCTCGCTGGTGGTCGGACTTTACCCTCCAGACTCGCCTGATGGCCGGTGCTACCCTCGTAGTTTCGTTAATTATGAGCGGCCTGACATTTTGGGCCGTGAATACTATCCAGCAAGATGCCAGACTTAACGATACTCGCTACGGTCGCGACCTCGGCCTGTTGTTGGCGGCAAATGTAGCGCCGTTGATTGCGAAAAACGATCGCTCCGAAGTAGCCCGTTTTTCCCGCCATTTTTACAGCAGCACCACCAGCGTCCGCTATATGCTCTACGCCGACGAAGCAGGGGATATTTTCCTGGGGATACCTTTCTCGGAATCGTCGCGGCAAACTTCCCTGACGCTGCGCCGCCAAATTAAACTCCCGGATAATTTTATCGCCGACATTGAGGCGAGAAATTTAACTTCTTTGCCTTTGGTGCGGCAGCACTTGACTCCAGACGGAGAAGTGACTGATGTATTTGTACCGCTAATTCACGACGATAAATATTTGGGGGTGCTGGCGATCGGCATTAACCCAAATCCCGCCGCAGTTATCTCTTCAAATCTGACTAGGGATGTCACTTTAGCAGTATTTGTCACCATTTGGGTGATGGTTATTTTGGGCGCTGTATTTAATGCCCTGACAATTACTCAGCCAATAAAACAATTAGTTTTTGGGGTCAAAAATATCGCGGGCGGGAATTTTAAGCAGCGCGTTGACCTGCCTTTAGGGGGAGAATTGGGCGAGTTGATCGGCAGTTTTAACGAGATGGCCGAGAAATTAGAAAGTTATGAAGAACAAAATATTGAAGAGTTGACAGCAGAAAAAGCGAAGTTAGAAACTTTGGTTTCAACTATTGCTGACGGGGCGCTGTTGCTGGATGCAAATTTGCAGGTGATTTTAGTCAATCCGACGGGCAGGCGGATTTTTGGATGGGAAGGTAAAAATGCGATCGGAGTCAACCTCCTGCAAATTTTACCTACCCAAGTCCAGCGGGAGTTGGCAAGACCACTGCACGACATAGCTGCGGGCGTGAGCGAAGGCGGTGAATTTCGCATCTCGATCAGCGAACCAGTCAACCGTACCATGCGGATTGTTTTAACTACTGTCATTCTGCACAAAGCATCCGACGCCGAACCACTGTGCAAAAGCTGCGTCCGCGATGAGGAAAATACCTGTACCGAGTCGCAACGCCCGATCGCGGTAGAGTGTACTTTCTACGAGCAAACCTCCAAGCATCAAGGTTCCGGGCACTACCGGGAAAGTCTCAAAGGTATTGCCATGACAGTACAGGACATCACTCGCGAAGTAGAACTAAATGAGGCTAAAAGCAATTTTATCAGCAACGTTTCTCACGAACTGAGAACGCCTTTATTTAATATCAAATCTTTTATCGAAACTCTCTACGAATACGGAGAAGACCTTCAAGAAAGCGAGCGCAAGGAATTCCTAGAAATTGCCAATCGAGAGACCGATCGCCTAACTCGTTTAGTTAACGACGTGTTAGACTTGTCGCGGTTGGAATCCTGCCGAGTTTATCACTTAGACGCTGTTGATTTGCCGCAAGCTGTGGAACAAACTCTGCGGACTTATCAGTTAAATGCTAGGGATAAAGGAATAGAATTAGAGCAAGATGTCGATCCCTATTTGCCACCGGCTTTAGGTCATTACGATTTGCTGCTACAAGTATTTGCAAATTTAGTCGGAAATGCCTTGAAATTTACCGAATCCGGTGGCAAGGTGGGAATTCGAGCGTATTTGGTAGAGACGGAAGCGGCAACCCACAAAGAAAGCGCATCTGGGAACCACAATTTGCCAGAGAATGGCAGACATTTTCCGATAGTGCGGATCGAAATTTCTGATACTGGAATGGGCATAGATCCCAAAGACCAACAAGCAATTTTTGAGCGCTTTTTCCGAGTAGAAAACCGAGTTCACACTCTGGAAGGAACCGGATTGGGTCTTTCTATTGTCAGAAACATTATTGACAAACACCACACTAAAATCAACATAGTTAGTGAAGTTAATGTGGGTACGACTTTCTCGTTTGACTTACCAGTTTATGAGCCGAAACAAATAGTAGAGATGGAGAATTCTTGGTCGGTAGAAGCAAAGGTGGAGACTGAAACTGCGGCGAGACCTATTTAATTAATAACGGGCGAAAAAACCAGTTTGTAGTAAGGACTTTAGTCCTTCACGGGGTGACAACAAAAGTTAGTAGGGCGCGCATTGCGCACCCTACAAATAGAGTTGTCGGGTAAGTCCTGTTTACGGGAATTAAGCCACGACAGAAATTGCCTTAGCCTTAAGCGATGGTTCTGGGATGAGTTGACCATCCTCTCGGAGGGTATCAATATAAAGCTCAATTGCTTCTTTAATATTGTTTTCTGTTTCTTCAAGTGTCTTACCTGTAGAAATACAACCAGGCAAATCTGGAACATAAGCTGAATAGTTAGTGCCAGCCCATTCAAAAATTACAATATATTCTTTCATTATTCGTCCTCTAGTTGTGCTTGTTTCCAAATACTTTTGAGAGTTCCAATGGCGACTTCATCGGAAAAACTACCCGGTACAACTACGATACCGGATTTTTGAGAGTGCTTCAGGACTCGATGACTTCCTCGCATTCTTGCTTCATACCATCCATCTGCCTCTAATCGCTTGAGTACCTCACGAATTTTCATTACTTGTTCTTTATACTTTGAATTTTTCTAATACTGACTATTTTGCCTATTCAGAAACAAGGAGAAATCTGTTTAAAATTGGCTTAAAATCATCGGCTGTTAAGGTACAAATGGGAGAGCGTATTTCTGGATAGAGAGATGAAGCCCGATCGCACATTTCGCCAATTTTCCCCTTCATATCAATTCCGATTGCACCGTTAGGATAGAGGACACGGCAATGCCGTTTCCCTACAATTGATCGCGGTAGGGACACGGCAATGCCGTGTCCTGGGTTATTAATGCCGTGTCCTCCGTTATTTAAGAAAGAGTTTTCCGAGCACGTTCCGATCGCTCTTCTGCGGTATCCATAACATCCGCCATTTTGTCCACCATTTCCCCTGGATAATTTTCGAGTACCCGAGTAGAAAGCGAAATCCGGCCACGACTTTGATCGAGGTCAACCACCACGGCTTTCAGGGGTTGGCCAGGGGCAAAAACTTGTCCGAGGTTTTCAATATATTTTTGGCTGACTTGCTTGATGTGCAGCAAACCGCTAACTCCTTCTAAGTCCACAAACACGCCAAAAGGCTTGATGCTGCTGACTGTTCCTTCCACCAACTGGCCGATTTGCAACTGAGTGAAAGCGTTCGATTGAATTGCCATCCGCTGGGAAAGTACGAGTTTTTCGCGATCGCGATCGACCTCCAAAAAATTCACGGTCAAAGATTGACCGATCAGCGATTCCATGTTATCGCGTTGCGCCAAGTGCGATCGGGGAATGAAGCCGCGCATTCCCTCAACATCCACCGTCACACCGCCCTTATTCGCGCCAGAAACCCGCACCTGAAGAACTTTACCGGTTTCCTGCAATTGAACTAAATCTTCCCAAGCTTGCTGAATTTGCAACTGTTTCAGAGACAAAGTAACTTGGCCGTTGGCATCTTGTTCCCGGATAATTAAAAAGTCCTGTTCCTCATCCAGCGGAACCACTTCCGACAAATCCGTAATTGTTCTCAAAGCAGCCTCTTCGATCGGCAAAAAAGCCGAAGACTTGCCGCCGATATCAACATACGCGCCGTTTGAGTCGTGCTCGAACACTTTACCACGCACTACTTGTCCCTTTTGAAACTCGTAATTGTGCTGTTCGAGGGCTTTAGCAAAATCATCCATTGAAAAAGATGGTGTTGCGCTTTGAGAACCTGTAGATTTGGAATTCATGTCAGTAATTTAGTTGTCAGTAATTTAGTCGTCAGTTGTCAGTTGACAGTTGACAGTTGTCAGTTGTCAGTTGTCAGTTGTCATATGTTGAAGGAAGGTGTTCTCCCACTCTCCCCATTTCCCCCTCTCCCCATCTGCCTATCTCTAAGTTGGTTGAAGTTCGTGTTGAAATAACTGCTTCACCTGCACCCACGACTCGGCTGCTGCGGTAGCGTCGTAACTGCCGCGGTGGTCACAGAAGAAGCCGTGATCGGCATTGTAGCGGAAAATTAGGTGAGGAATACTGTGTTTTTCCAATTCTGTGGCAATTTGGTCAACTTGTTCTAAGGGAATGCTGGCGTCTTGCGTGCCAAAAAAGGCGTAGAGAGTGCCTTTAATGTCGGCTGTGCGATCGATCGTCCGAGTGTCGCCCCCGGGGGTATCCGTGGCGATACCAGCGCCGTAAAACGACGCTGTAGCCTTGATTTCGGGCAAAGTAGCGGCGAGGTAAGCGACGTGTCCGCCAAAGCAAAAACCGATGCAGCCAAAACCTGGCTGTTTGACAAATGGTAAAGTTTTGAGATAGTCGATCGCAGCTTGGATGTCCCCTATAAGTTCAGAAGCTGTGGTTTTTTCTTTGTATTCTCTGCCGATTTTGATAGCTTCGGGTGTGTAGCCGGTTTCAAAGCCGGGGGCTTGACGCTGGTAAATGGCTGGGGCGATCGCCACATATCCTTCCTTTGCTATTCTGTCAGTAACTTCGCGGATGTGCGAGTTGACGCCAAAGATTTCTTGAATCACGATGACTGCGGGAAATTGCCCTGCTGCTGCGGGCTGGGCTAGGTAAGCGGCGATTTGCAAATCTCCGTTGGGAAATGTGACGTTTTCTGTGCGAATTTCTGAGTTTGTCATAGGGAGTTTTAGGGCAGTTTTATTTCATTTTTGAAGTGGATTTTTTTTGACGAACCGCGAAGGCGCAAAGAACACGAAGGAAGAAAAGAGAAGTTTTTTTTGCGAAAGTCTTTCTTTTCTTCTCTTCGCGTCCTTCGCGTCTTCGCGGTTCGTTTCAAACATCTATTTTACAACATCACATTACCCGGAAATTGCTGTTTCAAAACAGGCATCACCGGACAAGGTTTTTGTTCCTGCAAATTCTCTGGTTTGTTCCAACTAAAAGGCCCTTTTTTTTCCGCCGCCATCCACAGCAAACTTTTGGCCCGCGTCATCGCCACATAAAGCAATCTAAACTCTTCTGCTGTTTTCAAATAACCTGCTTGTTCCCACGCTTCGCCGAGATTTGGTAAAGGGTATTTTTCGTGCAAACTTGCTCGAATTTGGGCTCTCGCTACCTCGGCTAATGTGAAATCTCCTAAGAATCTGGCTTGCGGCACAACTCGCAAACTTCCGGGGATGGTTTGATCGTGCAAAAAGGGCAAAAACACGCAATCCCAATCCAATCCTTTGGCTTTGTGCATGGTAATAATTGTTAGTTGACCTTTGCTGGTATAGCGTTCTTCTATTTTGTCGTCTGCATCTACTGGTTCAAATCTTTCGGAACTGACAATTTCGCTCAACACTTCTAAAATGTTGCTCATTAAATTGTTGCCGGCTGTTTGGACTGCTACTCGTTCTGCTAGTTTGTCGGCGGTTGCTAATTCTGTTTTGTCGTATTGCAGCGCTAAGGCTAAGAATGAGATGATTTGATAGGGCGGTAATTCTAAGCGGGCTTGCAGCAAACCGCAGCAAAAATAGCGACATTTGAGAACTGGATCTGACTGTTTAGGGTCGAGCGGGCCTGGGTAAAGGAATTGTTCGGGGCTGGTCGTAAAAGCATTGTAGTCTTGTTTGGGGATGAGTTGCCGATCGCTCAAAATCTTTAATGCCGCTTTCAGGTAGTCTGGTGAGTGCGGGCGATCGAGAAATTGCAACAATGTTAAGATTTCCCAAGGTACCTGAGAATGTCTGTCTCGCTCTCCGACATCCTCAATTTTAATCCCGTATTTCCGCAAATCAAAGCTTAATCCGTGTTTTTGGGGATTTTCCAGCACTTCTTTGAGAAACTTGCCTTGTTTGTTTTCTCGCACCAAAACTGCCATTGATTTGAGATTTTCTAATGGCAATTTTGGGCGAGTTTCCCCATCGCTGGCTTCACCGCCAGATTCGAGATTATTCTCATGACTTCCCCAGTCAAAATCCGCAGGTAAAAACTGCTCGACTAACTCAATTACCCGTTTGCCAATTAACTCAACTGTCTGGTAAACATCGCGGGGAGTATGCAATTCTAAGCCGCGGCCGATGGGAGTGGGATTTGCATCTTTTTGCGGATCGTCGCTGGGAACTGGTTTAATAGTTTGGTCACGAAAAGGCTGTTCAGTTCCCGCCAATTCGGAGCGATTTACCCATTGCAACATAAAGTTAGCTGCATCGATAATCACCTGCGTGCTGCGGCCTGCGCTATCCATAGTTGCTAACTTGTTCTCTACTTCGCAGTCGTCGCAAAATTGGTTAAAATAAATCGGATCTGCGGGAGTGAAAGTAGAATTAATCGCTTGATTTGGGTCGCCAACTCTGATAAAATTGGGAGGTGAATTAGGACGGTCTGGAT
>PVWI01000504.1 GCA_003003725.1 filamentous cyanobacterium Phorm 6
CGGCACATCAGTGAGTCCGGCTTTTTGCATCAGCGAAATCACCCCTATAGATAAAATTCCCCCAACAATTGCCCCAACAACTACCAGGATGATAAAGACTTTTTGCAGAGTTTTTTTAGTAGCCGGATGGTACTGTCTCGGCAACCCTTCGCCTTGCTCGTCAAGTTCTTGCTCCAAGGGGTCTAGCGGATTGGATGGATTTGAGTTAAAAGGATTGGGTGCTTGATTCATGGCTGGCTTTGGTTAAAGGATATCAACAACTATTTTAACTTGCGATTTGCCGTCGCAGCTTAAATAATACACTCTGGTTTCACTCAAGACTCTATAAAATTTATTAAGATACCGATAATTTTACCAACATTATTGATAAAGTATTCGTTGGTGTCAATCTCGATCGCAATTCCTTCTAACTTGAAAAATTTCCAGATACTCCCAGTTGTGACAACTCCATAAATTATGTGAATGTCATTTTCTTGACGCTGGTTAAATATTTGTGCTGCGATCGTTTCTGCCATGCACTGTCCTAAGCCGGATTGAATGTTGTCGTTTTTGGCTTCAACCAAGGCGATAACTGGCGATTCAATGACTAGCTGTTCGGGCGATCGGCTAATTAGAAAATCGCAATAACCGCTCAAACCCCTAGCAGCGTCTACATTGAATTCTCTACCGGAAAATAAACTCATCCGTTCCGGTAGCCGTTTTTTAATTTCAACTAATATCGGCGCGACAATTAGCTCGGAGCGAGCTTTTTCGGAATTAATCTCTAATGCTAAAGGCAGATTAAATTGCAAAGTTTCTTGCAAAAAAGTGCTGGGCTCTATTTCGGGAATGTCGGCAAACAAGTTAACCGTTCTAGTCAAGGTGATGCCAAAATTAGTCTTAATTTGTTCGACGCTAAATTGACTGTAGGGCATTTGACTCCCTCTCCCGAAAAATTAAGTGTTTTTAAGAAGCTAACATTATATCACTTGAGGCGCTAAAATTTGAAGCGGGGGTATTTATATACTTGCCTGCTTGTCCAATGCTTTCTGTCAAAAACAATTACTATGACGTTACGCGAACTTCAAGACCGAGCACTGAGGTTGTCGGCCGAGGAGCGATGGCAGTTGATCGATGCCTTGATGCGATCGCTCCAACCGAAACCCCGATCGAAGGTAAAACCGAAGGGTTTAGCCGCTAGTTTAATTGGCATTGCGAAAACGGACGCGCCACCACCTACAGATGCCGAAGTAAAGGCAATGTTAGATGAGCGGTTAGTGCAAAAGTATCTGTGATGAAAGTTTTATTCGATACCAATGTTTTACTGGATGCAATGCTTGCCCGCGAACCTTTTGTAACGGATGCTGCTTTTTTACTGAATGCAGTTGAATCGGGGCGAGTTGAAGGGTTTATGTCGGCGACAACGGTTACGGATGTGCATTATTTGGTTGGACGACAAACCAAGAGTTCTGAATCTGCGATTGCCGCCGTAACTCGACTGTTGGCATTGATGGAAATTTGTGCGGTGGATCGAGAGGTTCTGGAGCAAGCGATTGCGCTGGAATTGCCGGATTTTGAAGATGCGGTGCAGATAGCGTGTGCGATCGAGTTAGAGTTAGAGGCGATCGTTACTCGGGATGTGAATGGATTCGCAGGGTCGCCGATTCCCGTTTTGTCACCTCAAGAACTGAGAAATCGGTTGAGCTAGCAGAGGACTGAATAAATTAAGGGATCGGTGTTTCATCGCCGCCTTAAAAGCGCGGAAATGAAACACTTACAACAAAAGTATCGGTATCTGTTATCCTTGGGTTTTCGACAAACGATCGAGAGAAATTGTTGCCGCTTCAGATACTTGAGAATTGCTGTCTTTTTCTAAGTATTTCAAAGCTGAAACGCTTTTGGTACTCGGCAAATTTCCCAAAGCTTCAGCCAGCCTCTGCCGCGTCAGCCAATCTTCCGACTGAGCAAAATTGAGAATGCGATCGATCGCCCCAATATCCTTAATTTCCCCCAAAGCCGAAATCGCAGCCTGCTGAATCACCACTTGCTCGCATTCGAGAGCTTTCAGCAGCACATCGCGAGCTCGCGGATCTTTGAGATTCCCCAGAGAAACCGCAGCACTGAAGCGCACCAACCATTCAGTATCCTCATAAAAAGCCCGCACCAAAGCCTCAAAAGCTCTGATATCTTCCAGATAGCCCAAAGCACCCGCAGCATCAGCGCGAATCCCATAATCCGGGTCAGTTTCTAGTAATTTGACTAGAATGGGATAACACTCTGCTGTCGGTTTGACCCCGAGAGCAAACACCGCCATCGATCGCACCTGCAAACTTTTGTCGTTCAACACCTTTTTAATTAAAGGTACCGCCTCTGCTGCCGACACGTTCCGCAAGTTAGCCAAAGCCACCATGCG
>PVWI01000160.1 GCA_003003725.1 filamentous cyanobacterium Phorm 6
CAACCCCCCCTTGCTAAGGGCGGGAGTTCCACAGCTAATATCGAACAGCCGCCCGCTGCCAAACTTCAAAATCTCCCACCGCAGCCGCCACCTATTGCTAATCGAACAGAAATCACACCTACCGCACCGATTTCCGCACCTGTACCAACTGCTGAAATGAATCAAACAAATTATTCACCAACTAATTCAGCCGATGAAATTGATTTAAATAGAGTATGGGAACAGGTACTTGATCGCGTGCGCCCCCACGGTACTCAATCGCTACTTCGCCAACACGGACAGCTAGTAATTTTTAGCAATGATAGTGCTTATGTTAAGATTAGTTCGCAGCCGTTGCTCAAGATGGTTAAAGACAAAGTAGCTAATATTGAAGAAGCTTTTGTGCAAGTTTTTAACCGTCAAGTAACAGTAAAAGTGGGAGTGACAAATCCCGCTGAAACTAATAGTTCCCGCGATTTGCCAACTTCTAACGGAAGTGTTGCCGAAAATCCTATAAATTCTCATTCTGTTATTGATGCGAATCAACAGGTGCAGCACTCAGCGAGTTCTGAGATTACAGATGATTTTTTGGGGAATGGGGGAGAAGAGCAAAAACACTCCTGGGCGACTGAAAATACTGCCGCCAAGCTGCCAAATGTTTCTGAACCTCTGCGGCAGACAAACGGCTCTACAGACTCTCAGAATGACTTAAATGCTCAGGCTGTCGCGGTGCGGGCTGATGCTCAAGCTGTCGCGAATACGAGTAAGCAATGGGCTGAGATGTTTGAGGGACAAGTAGTTGATTTGTCGGATGATTTAGAGATTTGGGAGTCGGAAACTTTTAGATTGGAATCTGAACCGGATTTTCCTGAGTTATCTGCTGAGTTAGCTCAGGATGATTTTATAGATTGGTAAGTAGATAACTAAAAAAAACCGAGAAACCCGGTTTTTTGTAGTAGGGGCGCTGCTAAGAGTGGTCGCCCTTCCAGGTTTCTTAATACCCTAAAAGTTTTAGGTTGAATTAGAGTCACCTAGTGATTGTGAATATCTACTTTTAAGCCGACTCCGGTTTTGGTAGCGAAGACGGAAGCACTAACAATTCGGCGGTCGATCGCTTCTCGACCATTTCCTTAGTAATCATACACCGGGCGACATCCTTGCGCGACGGCAACTCGTACATCACATCCAACATCAATTCTTCGACAATTCCTCTCAGCGCCCGCGCTCCAGTTTTGCGGCGGTAGGCTTCCTGGGCGATCGCCCGAATCGCATCCGCATCAAAGTCCAACTGCACATTATCCATCTTTAGCAGCTTTTGATACTGCTTAGCCAAGGCATTGCGCGGCTCAGTCAAAATCGCCATCAGCGTTTGCTCATCCAGCGGATCTAATACCGCCGCCACGGGCACCCGCCCGATAAACTCAGGAATCATCCCAAATTTCACCAAATCATCGGGTTCCAGTTGCTTGAGTACATCAGCAGCCCGCTTTTCCTTCGGCTGACCTTCTCCGGGCTGAATAAAACCCATTGACTTTTTACCAGTTCTTTGCTCGATCACTTTCTCCAGACCGACAAAAGCACCACCGCAAATAAACATGATATTGCTGGTATCAATTTGGATGCAGTCTTGATAGGGATGCTTGCGGCCGCCTTGGGGAGGTACATTGGCGATCGTCCCTTCCAGCATTTTTAACAGCGCCTGCTGCACTCCTTCCCCCGAAACATCCCGCGTAATCGAAGGATTTTCGCTCTTGCGGGCAATTTTGTCAATTTCATCAATATAAATAATTCCGCGCTGCGCCTCTTCGACATCCATATCTGCCACTTGCAGCAGTCGCAGCAAAATATTTTCCACATCCTCGCCAACGTAGCCCGCTTCGGTCAGCGTCGTCGCGTCAGCCACCGCAAACGGTACGTCTAGCATCTCGGCTAAAGTCTGAGCCAGCAGTGTTTTCCCGCAGCCCGTCGGCCCGATCAACAAAATATTCGATTTTTGCAGTTCTACTTCTTCCGGCGGGTGCTTGCCGCTATTTTTGGCATGGATAAAGCTCAGACGCTTGTAGTGGTTGTAAACAGCGACTGAGAGTACCTTTTTCGCCTCATTTTGGCCAATCACGTTTTCGTCGAGGTAATTTTTAATTTCTCTGGGCTTGGGAATTTGGCTCAGAGACATACTTTTGCCCGAGGTAGCGCGGCGTTTTTGCGTCGTTTCCTGCTTCGGAGCCGTTGCCGTCGGCACTGTACTCGAATCAAACAACTCCTCATCTAAAATTTCATTGCACAAGTCCACACATTCGTCGCAGATATACACACCTGGGCCTGCGATTAACTTGCGCACTTGCTCTTGAGACTTGCCACAAAACGAACATTTTAGATGGGAGTCGTACTTAGACATAACAGCCTCTTATTTCAGTGCAGTGACATTTTCTCCCGCAGCCGGAAGGTTTTCTTTTTCGATAACTCGATCGACCAAACCGTAATTTTTGGCTTCTTCGGCTGACATAAAAAAGTCGCGCTCAGTATCCGCCTCTAATTTGTCGATCGGTTGACCTGTGTGGTGCCCTAGCAGTTCATTCAGCTTACGCTTATGATAAAGGATTTCTTTGGCTTGAATCTCAATATCAACTGCTTGACCTTGAGCGCCTCCCAGCGGCTGGTGAATCATAATTCTCGAACTGGGAAGAGACATCCGCTTACCGTGGGCTCCTGCTGTTAGCAGAAATGCGCCCATACTCGCTGCCAAACCGTAACAAATCGTCACCACATCTGGGCGAATTTGCTGCATCGTATCATAAATTGCCATGCCTGCCGTCACCGAGCCACCGGGGGAATTGATGTACATTTGGACATCTTTTTCTGGATCTTCGGCATCTAAATATAATAGCTGAGCGACTATCGAGTCAGCCACTTCGTCGGTGACGGGAGTTCCTAAAAACACGATTCTATCCCGCAGCAAGCGCGAGTAAATATCAAATGCCCGCTCGCCCATCCCCGACTGTTCTAGTACCATCGGCACTACGTTGCTGGGACTAGAGCTGACATCAAAATCGTTATAGCTCGTAATTAGGTAATTGGAAGATTGAGATACAACCATAAGACACCAGTCAAGGATTATAGACAATTTGCTGCTGATGAAAGCTTGAAATTAAGCCGCCAGCTTATAACTATTATGCCTTGTCTTAACCCAGATGGGGGGAATGGGGAGTGAATGGGTGCGTGAGATTGCTTTTTGCTTGGCCCAACGCTGGCGGAGTGAATGAGTTAAAAGACTTACTTGCAAATCATGGCTGTTTCTAGTGCGCGCGAACCTAAACCCGGTTTCTGGGCAAAATCTTGGTTTGGTGGCGAGGCATCTACATAGAAACCGGGTTTCTAATCCCCGCGCGCCAGCCCTGTTTTAGCAAGCATAAGGTGCGCAGCATTGGTGTCAACTTAAGCTTAAAAGTTGATAAATCTCGTTTACCGCCTAGGCTAGATCCCCCTCGCATCCCCCGAAAGCAAGGGGGACTTTGAGTGCATCCGGTTCCCCCCTTGCTTTCGGGGGGCTAGGGGGGATCTGGGCCCGATCATCAAACAACAATCTATGACTACGTTTGACGTGCTTGTTGACACCAATCGGTGCTTGCTAAGCGCACGCTACACTTGTAGTTGTTGGTAGCGAACCTCTAGTTTTACTCTTCGCCTACAACTTCCACATCAACAACGCTCGTGGCTGCTTCTTCAGAAATTTCAGCGTCTTCTGCTGCTGCTTCTTCTTCCTTGGGAGTCAGAGAGCCTTCAGGTAGAAGTTCGATCGTACCTTTTTCCTCCAACCATTTCAGGGTTTTTTGTTTGAGCAAGTCTTCTTCTACAAATTCCATCAATTTTAGAGGGTCAAAATCTCCTTTAGGAAATTGCTTTCTGACTCTTGCTACTTCTTCTACTACTTCTTCTGTCTCAACAGATAAGGATTCCAGCTTGGCTACTTCTGCCAGAGCTAGAGACTGCTTAAGTCGATCGACTGCTTCTGGACGCGAGCGTTCCCGCATCGGGCCCATGTTTTCTTCGGTAAACAGTTGGTTGATATCTATGCCGTAGTTTTTCAACTGAATCGCTTGTTGATTGAGCAAATAATCGATTTCGCGATCGAGCATTGTTTCGGGAATTTCGACTTCTATTAGCTGTACCAGTGCTGCTGATATAGCTTTTTCCTTGTTAGCAGATGTCTTGTTTTCTTGGTCTGTTTTAAACCGAGTTTCCAGGGATTGGCGCAGTTCTGCTAAAGTCTCAAATTCGCTGACTTCTTGAGCGAAGTCATCGTCCAACTCCGGCAATTCTTTTTCCTTAAGTTCTTTCAGGGTAATCGTAAATACTGCTGGTTTTCCCGCCAATTCTTCACTACTGTACTCATCGGGGAACTGGACGGAAACTTCTCTAGTTTCTCCCGAATTCATCCCGATCATGCCTTGAATAAAGCCTGGTACAAACTGATTTTCCGACAATTCTACTTGAAAGTCTTGGGCTTCGCCGCCGGGAATTTCTGCGGGAGTTTCGCCTTCGGGTGCGTCGGCAAATCTGCCGGCGAAATCAACCAAAGCCATGTCTCCTAATTGAGCTGGGCGGCCTTCTACGGGGATTAAAGTAGCTTTGTCCGATCGATATTTTGCCAATACCTCATCCACCTGAGCCTCATCATACTTAGCTTCTTCTGCTTGAAGCTGCAAGCCCGTGTACTGCCCCATTTTGACTTCTGGTTTTACGTCAACCTTAGCTGTAAAAGTCAAAGTCTGTTCTGGATCGAACTTAGCTAGTAACTCTTCAAACTCAATGCTCAGTTCAAAACTGCCAATAGCCTGAATTTTTTCTTGTTCGAGGGCTTTTTGTAGAGAATCATTAATCAAATTTTCCAAAGCTGTCGCCTTCAAGCGAGTCTGGCCCAGGCGCTGTAGCAAAACTTGGCGGGGAACTTTGCCTTTGCGGAACCCAGGAATATTGACCTCGCGAGCAAATTGTTTAATTACTTGCTCATAGGCTTGTTTTGACTTTTCTGATGGCACTTCGATTTCCAGACCAATTTGGCTAGCTGGAAGTTTTTCCTGGGTTACTTTCATTGGCTTTTTTGATATTTAACAATTTTCTAATAAAATACATACAAATCTGACTTTGCCTGCATTTTAAGTTTGTACGCTTTGACTTGTAGCGGCACAACTACAAACACCTCTACCGGATGAGACTGTAAGTCGTGACCGGCTACTTTTTTGGCTTTTGCCAAATAGTTTTAGTTTGAGGATACTAGCTTTTGCTGCTAGGAATGTGGAGGTTAAGTCCACCAATTGCCGATGCACCATAGCATATATCGCCCTGTGATGTCAATGTTTCCGGCGGCCAGTAGAAGTCAAAGGACGTGCCTGCTCGCAGAAGGATACGGATTGGCACGGGGCGATCCTCTTCTGCAAGCTTTCCTTCGGATCGCTTCGCTAACGCTAACGACGAAAGATGCTAAGGTGGGATTGAGTACGATCGATCTGCAATCTGACTCGTTCGATCGCTCCGGTTAACTGCACCCTTGCCATCCTCTCATGCTCTTGATGTCGCTTAAGATTAATTAAGTTTAATATTGACTATTGCGGTTATTTAAATTTTAGATTTCGATGTTTAGACTCTAATTTGCGGAGGAAATTAATTTGTCTCAATCCTATCGAGTTGCCATTTTAGGAGCCACCGGCGCAGTCGGTGCCGAGTTGCTAGAACTCCTGCACAGCCGGAGTTTTCCGATTTCTGACCTGAAGCTGCTGGCTTCGGAACGTTCTGCCGGTTCAAAATTGTCGTTTGGTGGCGAAATGCTGCCGGTCGAAGCTGTGGGGGAGCGATCGTTTGATAACGTAGACTTGGTGCTCGCGTCAGCCGGCGGCTCTGCTTCTAAATTCTGGGCTCCGAAAGCAGTGGCGGCCGGGGCTGTGGTGATCGACAATTCCAGCGCTTTCCGCATGGATGCGAACGTACCGCTAGTGGTTCCCGAAGTCAATCCCCAAGCGGCGGCAGCTCACCGAGGTATCATTGCTAATCCCAACTGCACGACGATTTTGATGGCAGTTGCTGTTTGGCCACTGCACAAAGTTAGGCCAGTCAAGCGCATAGTTGTGGCGACTTACCAGTCTGCTAGCGGCGCGGGCGCGAGGGCTATGGAGGAAATGAAAGATCAAGCCAGAGCAATTTTGGCAGGGGAAACTCCCAAAACCGATATATTTCCCTACCCCTTGGCTTTTAACTTGTTTCCGCACAATACGCCGATTAACGATTTGGGGTATTGTGAGGAAGAGATGAAAATGGTCAACGAAACTCGGAAGATATTTGGGACGGAGGAAATCCGAATTTCTGCAACTTGCATTCGGGTTCCCGTACTGCGCGCCCATTCCGAAGCGATTAATCTGGAGTTTGCAGAGCCTTTTAGTCCGATCGAGGCCAGGGAAATCTTAAAGGGGGCGATCGGGGTTAAGCTGGTAGAAGACTGGCAAGCTAATTATTTCCCGATGCCCGTCGAGGCCAGCGGAAAGGATGAAGTGCTAGTCGGCAGGATTCGCCAAGATATTTCTCACCCCTGCGGGTTGGAGATGTGGCTGAGTGGCGATCAAATTCGCAAAGGGGCTGCTTTAAATGCGGTGCAGATAGCTGAGTTGCTGGCAGATAAAGATTTGCTGCGAATATCTGCGGCGGCGGCTGCTATTTAGCGGGAAGCTGGCAATAGGGCAATAGACATGAAGATTTTAGATAAACCTTTCATCTGAAATCAAAAATTTAAAATCAAAATCAACAGTCTAAAATCGGAGAAAGTGTGGTAAAGTTTGGACGGGTTCTGACTGCAATGATTACGCCGTTTAAGGAAGACGGCAGCGTTAACTATGCGGTAGCAGAACAATTGGCAGTTCATTTAGCCGATCGCGGTACGGATAGCTTGGTAGTGTGCGGAACTACGGGCGAATCTCCCACTATGAGCTGGGATGAAGAGTACGAATTATTTCAGGTGGTGCAAAAGGCAGTAGCCGGTAAAGCCTTGGTAATAGCAGGAGCCGGATCGAATTCTACTTCAGAAGCAGTCGCAGCTACCAAAAAAGCAGCTAAACTCGGGTTAGACGGTTGTTTGCAGGTTGTTCCTTATTACAACAAGCCGCCGCAAGAAGGTTTGTACAATCATTTTCGGGCGATCGCGCAATCTGCTCCAGAATTGTCTATAATGTTATATAACATCCCCGGTCGCACAGGCCAGAATATGTTGCCGGAGACGGTGGCTCGATTGGCAGAAATCCCCAATATAGTAGCCGTAAAAGAAGCAAGTGGCAACTTGGATCAAGCAAGTCAAATTCGGTGCTTGACATCACCTGAATTTGCGATCTATTCTGGAGATGATTCCCTAACTTTGCCAATGCTGGCAGTAGGAGGATCTGGTGTAGTTAGCGTAGCCAGCCACCTGGTAGGAGAGCAACTGCAACAGATGATCAAAGCTTTCGAGGCCGGTCAAGTTCAAGTCGCTACCCAGATTCACTTGCAACTTTTTGACTTGTTTAAAGCTCTATTTCTCACCACAAATCCCATTCCCGTGAAGACAGCTCTCAAACTTCAAGGCTGGGATGTAGGTTCCACCCGTCCGCCCCTGTGCGATCCGCCCATTGAGGTAACTCAAAAGTTAAAGGACGTACTGAGTCAACTAGCACAGGTATCAGCTAGCTAGACTAGATAGGCGAGAACGAGTTTTCTGAAAATTAAATATTTGGTTGTCATCAGTCATCAGTCATCAGTCATTAGTCATGAGCTATCAATTATTAGCTGATCATTAAGAATTGCTGATTGAGGAGTTGAGACAACTGACTGTACGGGAGAGTAAAACCCCGTAGGGGAGTTTTTTACAAATATCTTGGAATATATTGGAAAAAATCGCCCCCATCAACGAACAACAAATAGTAGACAGTAGACAACAGTCAACAGTCAACAGTCAACAGTCAACAGTCAAATAACAAAATAACTAACAAAGGATACGCATGATCAAAAATACAACTGCACAAGTTCTAAAAGTTATCCCCCTCGGTGGGCTGCACGAAATCGGTAAAAACACTTGCGTGTTTGAATACGGTGACGAAATAATTCTTTTAGATGCAGGTTTAGCATTCCCGACAGATGGAATGCACGGTGTAAATATTGTCCTCCCAGACATGACTTACCTGCGGGAAAATAGCCACAAAATTCAAGGTATGATCGTCACTCACGGTCACGAAGATCACATCGGCGGCATCCCTTATCACCTCAAACAATTTGAAATTCCGGTGATTTACGGCCCGCGTTTGGCGATGGCTTTGCTAGCCGGAAAATTGGAAGAAGCCGGAGTGTCTCACCGCACCGAATTGAGAACAGTTCGACCACGGGACACGGTAAGAATTGGTAAGCATTTCTTAGTCGAATACATCCGCAACACTCACTCGATGGCCGACAGCTTCACGGTGGCAATTCACACTCCAGTCGGAATTATCATCCACACTGGAGACTTTAAAATTGACCACACTCCTGTAGACGGCGAACATTTTGATTTGCAAAAGCTGGCGGAGTATGGCGAAAGAGGCGTGCTGTGCTTGATCAGCGATTCTACTAACTCGGAAATTCCCGGTTTTACCGCTTCAGAACGTTCTGTTGCTCCGAATTTAGACAGAATTATCGCTCAAGCAACGGGACGGGTACTGCTGACGACTTTTGCTTCATCGGTACACCGATTGCAAATTGTTTTGGACTTGGCTAAGAAAAACAATCGGTATGTCGGAGTGGTTGGCCGGTCGATGCTGAATGTCATCGCTCACTGCCGCAATCTCGGCTACATCAAATGCGAAGATAGTCTGTTCAAACCTCTGAAAGAAATCCGCAATTTGGCTGAAGACAAGGTTTTGATTTTGACTACTGGTTCTCAAGGGGAACCGATGGCGGCGATGACTCGCATTGCTAATGGCGAACATCATGAACTGAAAATCAGAAACGGTGATACAGTCATTTTCTCGGCTAACCCGATTCCGGGAAATACGATCGCAGTGGTAAATACGATCGACAAATTGATGATGCTGGGCGCAAATGTAGTTTACGGGCGCGACAAAGGCATTCACGTTTCCGGGCACGGCTGTCAGGAAGACCAAAAGTTAATGATTAACATGACTCGTCCCAAGTTCTTCTTGCCGGTACACGGGGAACATCGGATGCTGGTTCAGCACTCCAAGACGGCTCAAAGCATGGGCATTCCCGCGAGCAATATGGTGATTATTGACAACGGCGATGTCGTAGAGTTGACTGAAAATACGATGCGATTGGGTACTAAAGTGCCTTCAGGAATTGAATTGGTAGATTCTTCGCGATCGGGCGTGGTGAAGGCCAACGTCCTCAAGGAACGTCAACAGTTAGCCGGAGATGGCGCTGTAACAGTAGCGGCGGCTGTGAATTGGGAAGGAAAATTGGTTGCTAAGCCAGAAGTCCACTTGAAAGGTGTGGTGACATCAGCCGATCGCACGGAAGTGATTGGACTAATCAATGAAACCATTGAAACAGTTTTGAGCGATCGTTGGTCTGAATTTGTACTCCCTGCAACTGCTGACGTACAGATTAATGTTGACTGGGTAGGAGTGCAAACGCAAATAGAGAAGGCAATTGGCCGAGTGCTGCGCCGACAACTGCAAAGCAATCCGATGCTGGTATTCTTGATGCAAATTCCTGAAGAAGCAGTGCGATCGGAAGTTGTACAAAGAACTCAGCTTTCGATTGAAGCACCTAAGTTAGCATCATCAGTACCATCATCATCAGTACCATCTCCAGTACCAGTCCCGGTTAATACAGTAACAGGTCGTCGTCGTCCTCGGACAGCAGCCAAAGTTGCTTCCGTCGTTTCCTAGTACGATCTTAACAGTTGACAGTTGACAGTTGAGTGCGAAGTTTTTAGGCAGGGGATTTAAGCCCCTGCCTAAAAACAATCCACCCAAAGGTGGGGGCTTAAATCCCCTGTGATGCAGGTCATCTGCAACCGCAGATCAAAGCAAATGAACGCAGATAAGTTTAATATCTATTTGCGTTCATCTGCCAAAGCAACTTTTTTCAAGGGCGGTAGGACACTTAGACAAAGGTGAGTTCATCCGATTCTTAATACGTGAAACCATTGCTATTATTAATTCTTGCTTCTGCTATAACTGCTTGGCCATAAAAAGAAGGATTACCTGTTGACTTTTAGGAATAACTCGTGCTATATTTTAGATAATGGGAGTGGTGACAAAAATATTATTTTTGTCACCACTCCCATTATTAGATTATACTTGATTAAATGCTCAAAGTCAAGCATTTAACCCTAAAAAAAATGGCGATTTTTTTTAATTTGAGTAATAAAAAATTCTGACGATAGAAATAGCCAAGGCTAATCGATTTTGGATTGGAGAATCCATAGATTGCAACCGCAGATAAACGCAAATGAACGCAGATAGTTAAATCTATCTGCGTTCATCTGTGTTTATCTGCCTAAATCTGCGGTTACAAATCAACCACCAGCAACCGCCGGCACAATACTCACTTCATCACCATCTTGGAGAGCAGTTTTTGACCCGTCCAAAAAGCGGATATCTTCGCTGTTGACGTAGAAGTTAAGAAATCTGCGGGGTTCTCCCTTTTCATCGCACAGGCTTTTTTTGATTCCGGGACAATTTGTTTCGAGGGATTCAATCAATTCGGAAATATTGCCGCCGCCGCATTCGATGGTGGCTTGATTGTTAGTGAATTTTTGCAGTGGTGTGGGAATTAAAACTTTAACAGTCATTTTTTTGAGTCCTTAGTCAGTCGATTTTAGATTTTAGATTTTAGATTTTAGATTGACTCTCGCATTGAATCTGGGAGCTTGAACTTTGGTCTAAAATTCTGGGTTCTCCACGACTTAAGTCGGGGGCTTGTACCTGTTTTTGGGCTGGTCAGTCGATTTTAGTCAGCAGTCAACAGTCAACAGTCAACAGTCAACAGCTTGATAACTAATGACTAATGACTATTAACTATTAAACCGAAGCTTGTTGCCATTCTAAGCGTTCGAGGGTGCGGGCGCGTTCGAGGGCGCGCTCGAAGGCTTCTAGTTTTGGTTCGAGGGTGATGGGTTCGCCAATGTAACCTTGGACTGCTTCCTGGGTTTTCAAGCCGTTGCCGGTGATGTAGACGACGGTGGTTTCGTCGGGGTTGATTTTACCTGCTTCCACGAGTTTTTTCAAGACTGCGATCGTGGTGCCGCCTGCGGTTTCTGTGAAGATGCCTTCAGTTTCTGCTAGCAGTTTCATGCCTTCGATGATTTCGGTGTCGTTGACGGATTCGATGTTGCCGCCTGTTTTGCGGGCGACTTCGAGGGCGTACATACCGTCTGCTGGATTGCCGATCGCGATCGACTTAGCTATTGTATTCGGTTTGACTGGTGTGACAAAATCGCGACCTTCGCGGAATGCTTGGGCTATCGGGGAACAGCCGTCGGCTTGAGCACCACTGAAGCGGACTTTCTTGTCATCAACTAAGCCGACTTCGACGAATTCTTGAAAGCCTTTGTAAATTTTTGTGAACAGGGAACCGGAGGCGAGGGGGGCGACGATGTGGTCTGGCAATTGCCAGCCTAGTTGTTCAGCAACTTCGTAGCCGAGGGTTTTCGAGCCTTCCGAGTAGTAGGGACGCAAGTTGATGTTGACAAATCCCCAGCCGTGCGTGTTGGCGACTTCGCAACAGAGACGGTTAACTTGGTCGTAGTTGCCGTGAACTGACATCACAGTTGGATTGTAAATCAGAGTGCCGAGGACTTTGCCTGCTTCTAAGTCGGAGGGGATGAAGACTACGCAATCTAGTCCGGCATGGGCAGCGATCGCAGCGGTGGAGTTAGCTAAGTTGCCAGTGCTGGCACAGGATACTGTTGTGAAACCCAATTCTCTAGCTCTACTGAGGGCGACTGACACCACTCTATCTTTAAAGCTAAGAGTGGGCATATTGACGGCATCGTTTTTGATGTAAAGATTTTTTAGACCCAGCCTGCGCGCTAGGCGGTGGGATTTTACTAGAGGAGTCATGCCGGTGCCGACATCAATGACGTTATCTGTAGCGACTGGTAAAAATTCGCGGTAGCGCCATATCGAATGTGGCCCAGCTTGGATGGTTTGTCTGGTAACGGTGCGGCGGATGGCTTCGTAGTCGTACTTGACTTCTAGCGGGCCAAAACAGCAATCGCAGACGTGCTTGGCAAGGAGTTCATACTCTGTGCCGCATTCTTTGCACTTAAGGGCTGTGAAGGTTGCTGCTGTGGATTGTGTTCTGGTCGCCTGGGTCATAGCTTAACTCTCTAGTTCTGCGATGTTTTCTGAGTCTTAGGAAAGATTAGCACGGTCAATTTACACCGTCAATCATACCCGACTTTTTTAGTCGGGATTGGTTTGGTAGTAAGAATATCGGGTATTTAACTGGCAGCTTTGGGCGGGCGAGATGCTCACCCCACAAGGATTTGACTCGTCTTCAGACAAAGCTTGAAAATGCAGATCGTGAGGCTCAGCGTCTTGCCCGATCGCACTCAAGGATAATTTGCCAACGAAATTGTTACAAAACTTAACAAATGTTTTGGGTTGGTAATTTGGCAGCGGTGCGATCGAATATAGCAACCGCCAGGAGACGGACGGTCATTGAGCGGATCGAAGTCAAAGGGCGATCGGATAAACGCCCTGCGTTGGGATCAGTGACCGTCCGTGTCCTAACCACCTTGGCGACTGCTATACAACTACAAAAGGAGAGAATTTTCGATCGACCAACCTAGCCCGCGCCACCGCTGACGGGAGGGATGAGTACAACTTCGTCGCCGTCTGTGAGGATAGTGTCGGGGGAGACGAATTCTAGGTTGATGCCGAAGCGGGTGTGCGTGCGCCACTGTTCTAATTGAGGATATTGAGCGATCGAACTTTCGAGCACTTGAGAGACTGGGGTTAGGAGTGGAAATTGTAGTGTAAGTTCCGAAACACCGTAGGCTTCACTGAAGGCGGCGAATAGTTTAACGGTGATGGTAATCGAAGAGTTAGACACGGCAGTAAGGGGGCGATCGATGTTTTGGCAATTATTAACTAAACCATACAATTAATTGGGAATTAGGTGCACTCCCGACTTAGAATTGAAATCGGTAATCTTGAGTTCAGTTTTACTCCATCGGGCCAAACTTAACTAGAGATTGTCGCAGAAAGTCCGAACAGCATTGTATGTCGATCGCTCTCACCAAGCAGGTAGAGGAAGTAGTTAACATCCACTTAGATGCAGCTAGCTAAGGTCTAGTTGGCTGCTGTTGAGACTACTGCAAAACTATTTTTTGAGGATACGGTATAAATACTTGACCGTAATTGTGGGAGAGTTAAAAAATATCGCACTAAATTTAGCGTTAAACAACGCAGACCATACTATCCCAACCCACTTTTGCCAAACTAAAAATATGATTGTGAAGTGCGGAGTGGAATTCCAGAAGCTAAGCCCCCAAAAGCAAGCGTACCGTTCTATCTAAGAATAATAGTGAAGTTAACGCGAACAAAACATTTATGGCAAATAACGATTTCAAAGTGCTGCAAATTATTGAAGCTAAAGGCTGGTATGCCTTTGGGAGTACAAAGCAAAGTCAGCACATTGAAAGATGGGTAAGACCTGTGGTGTGTTGGGTTTTAGTAGAAGATAAAAAAAAGCGGCGGATTGTGACTGCTACCGCCAGCTATCATATCGAGATTGACGACAAAGAAGTCGAATTCTTTGCTCACGAAAGCGAAATTCAAGATATCGAGAGTTTGCCGAAGTCGGTCTCGGTATCAGAATTTCTGAAAACTGAAGATTGAGATTCGGGCCCGAGGAGATTATTTAACAAGTTATTAATTATTCCTTAGTAATTCCTTAAACTTGCTCTCTGATTCTATTTCAATTGGAGGCAAAACCTCTAGATGGGGGTGTCCTGGATGCACTCCCATCAAAGAAACCGGGTTTTTACCTGATTTGCGGGCGGCTGCGAAGTCTTTTCGCAAAAAAACCGGTTTCCGTCAGCCCATCCGTCCCAGACGATCTCAAGCACGAAAAAAATCGCTTCTTTGGCGCTGCTGCATCACAAAGTCCAATACCTCAAGTAGCCCAAAAAAATAAAGAGGCCGGAAGATTGCTGGCAATGCCAACACGCTTCCGACCTTGCTGAATAACAGGGTATGCATATGTTTTTAAAGTATGGCAGGGAAGCTTTCGAGATATCAAGAGGGCTATTGCAATCACCCACTTTTGCTTTCAGGTTGTGTTTGCAAGGTTCATACCATTTTAGACTTAAAATTTGAAACTTGAGAGCGGGTGATGGTTACAGGTTAAGGATTATAGCGGTTTTTATGTAGCGGGTGCTACAAAAAATGGGCGCTTGCGGGTCGTAAGCGAAGCAGGCCGAAGGTATCGCCCATTCTTCCCTAATTCTTGGCAGCTACAACCTCAAACCCCACTAACCACAGGTTCAGGCTTTGACTGCCGCATCCGCCGCCCCAGCAGAGCCATCCGCACGCCACCGGCCGGCCCTAAAGTCACCCCTCGGCGTTTGGCCTGTACCGGCTTTTTCTCGGCCAATACCAAGTCGAAATCGCGCAAAATGGTTGCCAGCACCAGTTTCATCTCCAACTGCGCCAGCGCCAAGCCGATACAGCGGCGGCTACCGCCTCCAAAGGGCAAATACTCGTAAGGCGAGAATTGCCTCTCCAAAAACCGTTCCGGCTTAAATTGCAGCGGTTCTGGATACAAATCCTCGCGCCTGTGGGTTAAATAAATCGAGCCGAAAACCACCGTACCCGGTTCGAGTTGATGTCCCATCAGTTCCACGGGCTCTCGCACCACTCGCGGAAACGTCAGCATTCCCACGGGATAAATTCTGAGTGTCTCTTGACAAACCGCACTCA
Source organism: filamentous cyanobacterium Phorm 6 (assembly GCA_003003725.1). Classification (GTDB taxonomy): domain Bacteria; phylum Cyanobacteriota; class Cyanobacteriia; order Cyanobacteriales; family Microcoleaceae; genus Microcoleus. Next base: position 14,919 of record PVWI01000160.1, read on the forward strand.
GGTACGGCAACCGGGAAATCTCCATCGGGTCTGGATTTTCGCCCAAACTGTCCAATTCTTGCAGCAGTTTCTGGCGCACTGAGGGCAAACTGTGAATCCAGTAAAATGCCCAAGCTAGGGCCTGTCTCTTATACACATCT
>PVWI01000020.1 GCA_003003725.1 filamentous cyanobacterium Phorm 6
CCATAAGCCCCCCCTTACCAAGGGGGGGTTGGGGGGGTTCTACGCTGTTAAGGAGGGGTAAAGGCACATTCCAGCGCACGGAACGGGGCCACTTAGTTACGCCGTTGAGAGGGCCTGTTTCTAGGATTTTTTGACCTAAAAGCGCGTTTAAGACGGCTGATTTGCCGCGACTGACTAGGCCAAAGGTAGCAATCCGAATGACTTTGTTGTCAAGTTTTTCTGAGGTGTAACTTAAGATGTCTAACTGAGTTTGCAGCGCCGCTTCTAATTCTGTATTATTCGAGTTTTTTTTGCCTTGGCGCAAGTGAGAATACCGCGCGAGGGCTTCGCGCAAACTGGCACGGGCTAGGGACAAGCGATTTTCTTGGATGGAATTGTCAGCCATTGGCGATCGGCTTTTTTAAGCAATGTAATTGAGCGTCGAACTATAACATTCTATTTCTTATTTTAATACAATTTTTGATAAAATTCTAGTTTTTTATTAGGGAGTTAGGTAGGGACTGCCCATTAGAGTCAGCTTAAGACAAAAACTTTTGATAAATCTCGTCTGTAGTCGAGGCCAGATCCCCCTAAATCCCCCTTAAGAAGGGGGACTTTGAGAATTCTCTTGTCCCCCCCTTTTTTAAGGGGGATTTAGGGGGATCTAGACCTAATCGTCAGACAAACCGGGTATGGTTTCTGTCCGCCCGTGCCTCAGTCCTATTTAATTGACTGCTGAATTAACTGCCTCGGATTGAGATATCTGAGGCGAGAGACGACTCGCCACTTGGTTGATGAAAGCTTGCAAGAAGGAAACTTGCTGATTTTGCATAAATACTGCTTGCAAAGTTTTCGTCAGTTCCGTAAGATTGAAGATGCCTTTAGCATTTTCCAATTCTTGAGTTGAGAAATATTCAATCAAACTCAGTCCGGCTATTCTGGTAAAATAGGCTGCACTAATTCCCTGCACCGCGCCTCCTGCTACATAGGTGACGGCATTGCTTTTCAGCAGTCCAGTAATAGTTTGGGTAGACAGTTCTACTAATCCCAGCTTGAACATTTGGCTTGCTAAAGTTCCCGCTACTGTTTTAGCTTGGTCTAAGGAAAACTTTTGCTGGTAGATAGCGCCGAGGTCGATGACAAGTTGGGTGCTGATGGCGGTTGTTGCTAGCAAGTCTAAGGCTGGAACTGGGTTAGCAAAGACGGCGGCGGCGGCGATGTACTGATATTGTTCGATGATGGGAATCGATCGATCGCGCCTGACGACATTTAATAAGGTTTTCGCTTCTAATTTGACCGTTACAGCCGATCGCACTGCACTCGCCCAGACCAACTGTTGCCCTTCTTCTGTTAAAATTTGAGTCAATCTTGCTGTCAGTGGCTCAAGTTGAGAAACTTGATTTTCGATCCGTTCTGCAAATGTGCCGTCCGCTTGGTGTTGGCGCACTTTAATCGAATTGGGGGAAGCGGCGATCGCAATTATATCTTCTGTCCCCAATATTCCCTGCATTTTCTGCTGCAAAGAGTTCAAAATTTGCGACTGCTGCGCGGGCAAATATTGGTCTTGTTTGTTCCAGATTAGCAGCACGCGCTGACCTGCGGACGCTAACTGAGATAATGTTTTAAATTCGGAATCGGTGATGTCGCCCGCTGTCACAAACAGCACTAAATCACCGCCGATTTTGACATCAGTATTTGTATTGGCAAACAGCGGTGATGTTTCTGGGAAACTCAGCTTTTGCGGGTGTTGGGATACCCAATTAGAATTTAAAACTTGAATTAAGGCAGTTTTGCCGACAGCTTTGCCGCCGGTTACGGTAATCCGCAAGTCTTGTCTGTCTAATTCCGCTTTGAGCCGATCGAGCTTGGCGGTTAGATTAGCCGGATCTGCCGAATTTTGAGCTTCCAAGGAGAGCAAATTAATTCCGGCTTCCGCCTGCGCGATCGCTTTTTCGGCTGCTTCCCTGTTCGCCCTGGGTTGTAGGAGTGCAAGTTCGAGTTTGGGCGATCGTTGGTTCCACCACCAATACCCGGCACCGACAGCAGCCAAGCCGATGAGTGCCGTTTCGCCCATTTCTGAACCTGAGTGCTGTAAAGTTTCCAACAGCCATAGCGCTGCTGAAAGTCCTATTCCGCCTATTAAAATCGGTCGCCGCAAGTTAAGTGTCATTTTTTCCTTCCTGTGGGTATTGTCGCCAAGCTTAACCTTTGCGGGCTTGACCTTGTTCCCTATATTCCATCGTACCTCTGTGGCATCCAAATTGGCAGGTGGGCAATCCGACTTTTGCCGATTCACGCTCGGGATAGCTTCGCTTCACGGGATTTGCGGCTTGTTGTACGATCGACTTTTTGCACTTCTACAAACGGGGATGAAGGACTAAAGTCCTCACTACAAACGGGGAGTTTTTTACATGATTTTGTAAATATAAGAATTAATTTTCCTCTATGTTGGTAATGCTTGAAACTGTTATCTATAGATTGATTTCACTTCGGATTGAGGCGTTTAGAAATTTGGTTAGTTATGCCGCTGACAATTGCGCCTCCCATCAGAATGCCGAGGGCGGGATTAAATACGGGCTGCCACAGACTGTACCATAAATCAAAACCGAGATTCACTCCGGTCGATCGACCCACTACGGCGATCGCAAACCACCCAAAGCTGGCAAAGACGAAAAATACATCAGCTACTAGAATGAAATTGAGCAAATTGAGAAATTTATCTTTCATGGTTGAGCGTTCCTTTTGAGTGCATATCTGTCAAGTTTTGGCAAGCGGTTGTTTATTCAGTTGACAGTTGACAGTTGACAGTTGACAGTTGACAGCTTGGCCTGAGCGAAGCCGAGGGGAGCCGATCGTTAGGTTGACAGCACTTGACAAAAGAAGTCCGAGGATTGGAGTAATGAATAGTCTGATTATAATTTCTCCCTGCAAGGGTTCCGGCTTTAAACCAATTCTTGTTGGTAGTGGGGCGGATTGATAGCTGCAACAGGCGATCGAATCAAGATAAAATATCATTCAATTGTTGTCGCACACTTCTGGTCAAAATATGGTTCGCTATACACTTCCTCAAAGCCCCGAAATTATTTTAACTGTCAAAGGGAAAGATTCAGCGAAAGCCCGCGAAGAAGCGATGGATAAGCTGATGCTGCTGATGGATGAAGGCAAGCTGCCCACGGAACTCGTAGAAGGATTCGGGCCCAAGCAGTTTGTAGAAGTTAGGGATATCGAAGATGCTGCGTCTGACGGTGAGGACGCGATTACTGAAGCTGTGCAGATTTTGAGCAATTTGGCAAGTCTCAAATTGAAAGTGATGGAATCCCGCGAAGAAGCACTCAAAATCCGGGCGGCGATCGACATTTTGTTTACAGATGAGGCTGTGACTGCCGAGGAAATTTCCAGTCTCAAAGACGGTTTCAAGGTTCTCAAAAACTTCGCTCAAGCTAATGTCCGCTATCGAGATGCTAGGGGCAAAGCCGAGGTGGCGCGGGCAATTCTCGATGAAGCTTTGCAATCTGTCGAACCCGAAAACAAATCGCAGAAGTCAGCGAAATAGAGACAATCTTGGACGCACAAACTCTATCTGTAGGGTGCTTATGGCCAGCCCTGTCTGGCGTGTGTACCCAGCTTGCTTTTTAATGCCGAAAATGCTTGAAATTTGGTAATTTGTAGGGTGGGCCGTAAGCACCAGTTGACTTTGATACCCACCGAAATGCGTACTGGTTGACTTTTTCAATTCTTTTTGACGCACCCTACAAGATGAGCCGGTGCGCATTGCGCACCCTACAAACTACGATATTTTAGGTGTTTGAGAAACTTTTATCCAGACTCAGCACACACGCCAGACAGGGCTGGGTGCTTAGGTTGCACCTTACGGGCACAGGTATCTCAGATCGCATCCGGTAGCATCGGTATTATTAATGCTACCGAAATCAGGACACTCGCTGATCATTCCGATGCAACCGGAAACGATATCAAGCACGAGCACTCAAAATCAGGATAAATATTATGAACCAACAAACAGGAACTCCCAGAAACACGATGTCAGGCAGCCTTCTGATGGCAAAAAATTTAGGTTATGAACCGAAAACTGTGATTGATGTCGGTGCGGCATTGGGGACTTTCAACCTTTATGAAACTTTTCCCGATGCGCGACATTTGTTGATTGAGCCGATCGCCGAAAATGAACCTTATCTCGCCAAAATTTGCCGCCACCTCAAAAGTGCAGAATATATCATTGCCGCTGCTACCAAACAATCAGGAGTTTTCACCCTTAACATCAGTCCCGATATGGTGCACTCTTCGATTTCCGAAGGTGTCAATGCTGACAACCGCAATCCTTATTTGAGGAACATACCAGCAATTACGCTTGATGAAATATGCAGGAAAAAAAAATTACCAGGCCCGTATTTAATTAAAGTTGATGTAGACGGACTAGAATTAGATGTTTTAATGGGAGCAACTCAGATATTGCAGCAGACAGAATATGTCATTGTCGAAGTTTGTTTGTTCGCTCAAATGTATGATATAGTTCATTTTATGAAATCCCAAGGATTTGTAGCCTACGATATTGTAGACTTAGGATATCGCCAGAGTGATGCAGCTTTGTGGCAAGTTGACATGGTTTTTGTTAAGGAATCGGGTCAATTTAGAAAAGATACCCATTACGCGACAGGACAGCAGGATATTCCAGTGCTTGACTCGTATCTCAAAGCGTATCGAGAAAATTTAATCGCACACATTGACACTCATTACAGCGACCCCGTAGAGCCCAAAGCGCAGGTTATTCAAGCTGTTTTGGGCGAAGATTATGTGATCATTTAATAAACTGTACTGCATTTAAACTGCATATTTTACTTTGTACTTTGTAGGGTGGGCCGTAAGCACCGATTGACTTAGGAATGAGAATTAAATAACTTCCACAAGTTTGTGAGATGGGCGTCCCGCCCGTCTTGAACAGGCTTTCCTGCCTGTTCGACAATAATAATTAAAATTGTAAGTTATTTAATTTGCGATCCTTAGATGCCGGTGCGCATTGCGCACCCTACCAACTACAAACCAAAGCTTATAAACTTAAAAAAGGCAGGTTTACTACTTCTCCTGACACTTCTCCTAGCTGCACTTTCAGCCCTTCGCCGCCTGCTTTGGTGCGGATGTAAGCAAGACCAAAAAAGCCGGATTCGGTTTCTGTAAAACTGGTTAGTTTGCCGACTTTTTCTTCTCCTATTGTGACTGCTGTTCCGGGTTCAACTGCACCGCTCAACTGCACGCCCCAAAGTTGCTGTTTGACTCCTTTATAGGTGTTCAATCTGGCAATTGTTTCTTGGCCAATGTAGCAGCCTTTTTCATAGGTAATTGTGTGTAAAAGGCGGGCTTCTAGGGGGTTGTAATCGTCTGTGAGTTCAAAATCTGTTGCGGGGCGGCCTTGTTGGATTCGCAGTTGTTCCCAAACTCGATCGCCCATTGGTACAGCCCCAGCTTTGACTAACTCAGTCCACAAGCGGGCTGCATCGCTAGCTGCTGCAATTAAGGTGTATCCGGGTGTTGCTAAACCGCTACCAACAGCAACTCGAACCCCCCCTTCATCCCCCCTTTGGCAAGGGGGGGAAAGAGGGGGGGTTTTTATTAATTTGTGAGCAGCGTAAGGTTGATTTTGTAGTTCGGTAACTCCGATTTTTGCTAATAGTTGAGTGCTTTCCGGGCCGAAAAGACTAAAAGCAACAGTTGTATCGGTTAAATCTGTTAATCCTACGCGATCCATTGGGAAAATATAGCGATCGAGCAATTCCAGCAGTTGGCGGCGACGGTTGGCTGAAACTAGCAATATTACAGCATCTTCTGTAGCATAGGCGGTGGCAAGGTCGATCGTCCGAGCGGTGGATGTGACGAAAACGGTGTCGCAGCCCTGTCCGGGTTTGAGTATATTAAAGTTATTGGTGCTTTGATTGTGCAAAAAGCGGAGTCGATCGCTGTCTGAGATTTGAATGCGTCCCCAGTGAGTGCGATCGTACAAAGCTACACCCTGTTTGGTTGCAGCAATGGCGGCTGCATCATTACCAAAACTAACTATGACTGTTTCTGTGGTTGTTAACTCGGTAAAAGTAGCGCCGGCGGCGGCTTGAATATCGTGCAATTCTTGAATCATAATATTTTGTTGACGGTTGACGGTTGACGGTTGACGGTTGTTACCAATTAGTAAGGTGCGCACTGCGCACCCTACGAATAACTACGAATAACAAGTTACCAATTAGTAAGGTGCGCAGTGCCAGCCCTGTCAATTAGTAAGGTGCGCAGTGCGCACCCTACGAATAACCAATAACCAATAACTAATTACTCAAATTAGCGAATACTTCCTGGATTAATTGACTGGCTTTGGCATCAAGACGATTCCAATCTATATCGCCAGTATCATCTTCTATCAAATGAGTGTCAATTAAAACTTCCTGGCTTTGCATTTGAGTGTGGGCGGGATGGTAGTTGACAAAGCAGACTTGGTAGCAAAGTTCCCAAATATCGACGGATCTTTGCTCGCCTTGATGCTTTAAAATTAGTTGATAACCGGGAATGGGAACCTGTACTTCTTGATAAGTCCCCGTCCAAACTGACTCCTCTAATTGTTTGCGGATATTGTCAATAACTCGGATCATGGCGGGCTGCATGAGAAGTTCAGCTTGCTTCCAGGCGATCGGGCTGGTTATTTTAGGCTTCATATATCAGGATTGTCAAAAGGAAAATCAATTAATCAATTAATTTTCCAATATAGAGTGCCAATTTTGCTGACATTTGTCCCAGAATGTTTAATTGACAGTCAGTCAACAGTTAACCACAAAAGTTTGAGCCGTTCTCAGCTCGAAGGCTGAAAACGGCTGAATCTGTGGGAAATTGACGGGAAATTGACTTTTACTATGGGCGATATAGGACTTGAACCTATGGCATCCTGCGTGTAAAGCAGGCGCTCTACCACTGAGCTAATCGCCCAATTGCGCTTACAGGGATTTATCATATCACAGTAGCCGAAAAAAATCAAGTAAAAAAATCATAAAGTTTCAATGCCCTCTGGCCGCACGCACGATCGTATAACCTTGTGGAGTTTGCCCGCTGTGGCAGCTTTGACGTTTAGCCTGACTCGGAGCAGCAACCTGACTTTGCTCGTTTCTGGCAGCTTCTTATTCGGCGGGCTGATGTTCGGGCCTGACTTGGATATCTACTCCTGCCAGTATCAGCGCTGGGGATGGTTCAAACCGATTTGGCTCCCATACCAAAAAAACCTGCGCCACCGCTCTTTGTGGTCCCACGGCCCTTTGATCGGCACTGCTTTGCGAATCTTGTACCTGACTACCTGGATCGCGGTTTTCGGGACGTTGGGATTGGCGATTGCTGAAAAATTTGGCCCTCCTGGGTGGACTTGGGAGGATGTGGTTGTAGGTTGTTGGCGATCGATCTCGGAACACCCGATCGAATTCTCTTCTGTTTACATCGGCTTAGAATTAGGCGCGATGAGCCACTATCTCAGCGATTGGGGCGGCTCTGCTTACAAAAGATTCAAAAAGCAAGAATTGAAGGAATTACGATCGCCAAGGTCAATTAATCCGCGCCAACGCAAACCACGCATTCGCACATCTAGGAAATCTAAAAGGTAAATGATGATGTCTAATTCGCAGAGTCGATCGCTCACAGCAATTCAAGAGCTCATAGAAGTGGTGGCAAAATTGCGAGATCCAGACGGCGGATGTCCTTGGGATTTGGCCCAAACGCCCCAAACTCTGATTCCGCACATCATTGAGGAAGCTTACGAAACGGCTGATGCGATTCGCCAAGGAGATCGAAATGCGATCGTCGAAGAATTGGGCGACTTACTGTTACAAGTAGTTTTACAAGCTCAAATTGCCAGCGAATCCAGTCAATTCACCCTCGCAGAAATCGCCGACGGGATTACAGAAAAACTGATTCGTCGTCATCCGCACGTCTTCGGCGATGTCGAGATTAATAGTGTCGAAGAAGTGAACGAAAATTGGGAAAAAATCAAAGCAGCCGAAAAAGGCGAAACTGCTCAAAAACCAACTTTAGCATCAAAACTGAGCCGTTATGCTAGCACTTTACCACCGATCGCCGCCGGGATAAAAATCTCTCAAAAAGCGGCGGAAGTAAATTTTGATTGGGAAAGTGTGGACGGCGTTTGGGATAAATTCCACGAAGAAATGGCAGAATTTGAACACGCTCTCAAACACGAGGACAAAGCAGCGCAGGAGTCGGAATTGGGAGATATTATGTTTGTGTTGATTCAATTAGCTCGCTGGTACGATTTAGATGCGTCGTCCGCTTTGCAGGGAACGAACGATCGCTTCGTGCAACGGTTTGCCTTAGTTGAGGCAAAGTGCGATCGACCTTTGTCAGATTATCCGCCCGAAGAGTTAGATGCTTTGTGGAATCAGGCTAAAGCAATGCTAGCGAAACAAAAGGGTGCGCCGTAATTCACTCGTAAAGCTTCGCGTCGTTGTACGGCGGATGTTCGCAGGCGATGTAAAGGGCGTTTGTCGGTTCGAGGGGTTGATTTGTTATGGGATCGATCGGCTTCAGGACAAAGCATAACAGAGAGAGCGATCGCCAATCCAAGCTTTCTAATTTGCCCCGTTCATAGCGGCTAACAGTCGCATTACTAATACCCACATCTTTGGGTACAGGTTCTCCGGCTGTCCGAAACAAAGCAGCCTCATATTCTTTTGTCACCATTTCTGTTTCAATAATTGACCAGCCTCGAACCTCTCTAGCTGCTTTCAGAAGTTTGCCCAATCTACCGCGTCCCGTATCCGTGAATCGCACAGGGCGTAGTTTTTCCTGCTCAACGACAGCCTTAAAGTCAAGAAATCCCGGCATTTTACAGACCTAATTTAACCCTTAAGCGAGCTTTACTTTTGCTCTGCGAAAGGCAGCATACAAGATTTTAGCATTACACATTTACAAACATAGTTGCAACTCGTCTGCATTCGTGTAGAATGTTATAGAATAGAAATCAGACACAAACTCAAGCCCCAATTTCAGGAGTGACTCAGCCATGACAGCACTATTTCGCCGTATCCAGCCCTCGAAAAAGCTCCGCATCACCGTGAGATCGATCGCCCAAATGCTCAAAATCCGCGAAAATCTGATTAAGCGAGTCGAATCTTGGGCTAACGTGGTGTTCGTGCACCATCACAAAGGCGGACAATTTATCTCGTACCGCAGACTGGAAGAATGGCAAAATGCAATCGCCCATCAAATCCAAACCTGCCCCACCCTTTCCCAACTCTCGCAGCTCAAAATATCGATTCAGTACGACTGTCGGAAATTCACAAAACAATATTTCCAAAAAAGTCTTGACTTTTTAATTGAAATGTGCATAGAAAGACAAGACATTTTAGAAATCTGGGAAAGCTCAAACTGCATTGCTTCCTAGCAGAAACTCAACAGATTTACTGGGGTTGTTTTCATAGCGGAATATCGGTTTGATTTCTCAAAATGTAGAGCTAGCGTTCGGTGTTTGGGCGGTCATTTAATACTTGCATTCAGCAACACCGCTAAAGCTGTGATTTCTCAACAAAAAGGCGGTCAGTATTAATTTACTCCTCGTAAAGCTTCGCATCGTTGTACGGCGGATGTTCGCAGGCGATGTAAAGGGCGTTTGTTGGTTCGAGGGGTTGATTTGTCACCGGATCGATCGGCTTGAGGACAAAGCATAGCAGAGAGAGCGATCGCCAGTCTAGATTATCCAACTTCCCGCGTTCGTAACGGTTGACTGTCGCGGCACTGATACCGACATCTTTCGGTACGGGTTGATTCATAGCCATAAACAGCGCTTCTTCATAACCCTTGGTTTTAAACTCTGTTTCACTAACAGACCAACCTGTTGTCTGTCTTGCAGCCTTTAACATCTTGCCCAAACGCATCCGCCCCGTCTCAGTGAAGCGAACGGGACGCAATTCTTGCAGATTGTCTACCACAGCTTTGTTATAAAGTCCTGACATTTTTTCTACCTAGCTTAACCCTCAAACTATCACAGCATCAACGATTGAGGGTTGCTCATGCAACATCTGAGCTTAAATTTAAGTTTAAATAAAATCGACTTGCACTTGTGCAATGAGACTGTTATACACTAATATGTAATTAAGTCTAAACAGAACTTGCATCTCAAGCCCTGAGTATACAGCCATGACACCACTATTTCGCCGCATCCAACCCTCGAAAAAGCTCCGCATCACCGTTCGGTCGTAGGCGTAAGCCGGGGCGTAGCCATCGCCCAAATGCTCAAAATCCGCCAAAATCTAATTAAGCGAGTCGAATCCTGGGCTAACGTGGTGTTTGTGCATCGGCTCGACAAAGGCGGACAATTTATCAGCTACCGTTCGCTTCAAGAATGGCAAAATGCGTTAGCGAAGCCCTCGAAGAGGATCGGGCACCAAATCCAAACTTGCCCCACCCTTTCTGAACTCTCGAAACTCGCCACATCCATTAAACACGACAGCCGAAAATTCAAGAAACAATATCTCCAACAAACACTTGACTTTTTAAATCAAATGTGCATTGAAAGACAAGACACTCTCGAAATCTGGGAAAGCTTAAACAGCCTTGCTTCCTAGCAGAAACTCAGCAGATTTCTTTGTCTAAAACAGAAGCGAAACATTTGCGAGCAATTGCGAGATAAAATCACCCCAAAATCACGCGCCAATGCTCCGCCACATCCGGCACAAAACCAATTAAGACATTGACTGAGCAATATAATCAAAATAAGGAGCAGCTTCCTTAGCATCATCCTGATTGAGCAAAGCCAAAGAAGCTTCCTTCAAACAGCGGATAGCTTCCACCATCCCAGGAACAGGAACGCCCAGAGAATTGTACATTTCCCGAACGCCAATCAAACCGATAGTTTCGATCGGCTCCTTGTCACCCGCCAAGATACCATAGGTAATCAGACGCAAGTACCAGCCGTAGTCTCGCAGACACAAAGCCCGTTCGCGTTGGCCGTAAGCATTACCTCCGGGGGAGATAAAATCAGGGCGTTTTTTCCAGAGTTTTTTGCTAGCTTCTTCAACAATTTTTTTCTCACTGTCAGAAAGCGCAGTAGCAATACGCACCCGCTGTTCTCCCGTTTTAAAAAAATCTTTGATGCTTTGAAGTTCGCCGGTACTGGGATAGCGAAGTTCGTCGTCGGCTTGGAGAATAAATTGGCTAACTACGCTCATAAAAAAACTCGGTAAGTGGGAAACTAAAAGTCTTTAGACCTGAGAGAAAAAGGCCGCGAGCGGTTTTAACCGCCGTGAATCCCCTTGCGGGGTAGAGGGGTATGGTTGCCCCTCTGCGGAGATATGGTTGTCTCCAAGCCCTTACGGGTAATGTTAGCTTCGCCAATGTTATGAGAGCTTTTTATATCTGCAACACTGTTTCAGTGACTTTAAAACTGTTTAATTGCAGATGACAGAGCAAGGAACTAGCTACGCATCCCAGGGTGTCATGACTCAAATAACGTAGTCAGTTAAGACTTAGGCTGGTCAACACAGCTTGCTCGATTGCTCTTACAAGCTCAGTGGCACTTAGCCCTGAGTTGCTGACTGTTATTCAAAAAAATTGAGGATATTTCAGAGTAAGATTAATTGACATTCTCATCCCTTAAAGATGAGATTATTGCTGGGGCGATTTACTTGGCTTCTAACATTTATCAACCTTAGAAGTAGCAGGTAAATCTCAGCAAGCGTTATGCTTAGCGTTCAAGCCAGTTTCCCTGTGTTCCAGGGTACTGCGGGAAAAACTCAAAAACTGCAAGTAAGAGTTTTGATGTCGGCAGACACTTTGACTGTTTAATGAGTTTTTGCTACATCGCCCCAACAGCATATCGCACCGACTCGATCGGGGGCAATCTCCCCGGTTGAAGCACAGGCTTTAGCAGCAAAAGGTTCAGCAGCAGGAATACAGCCTGTCATTGAACTTGGGTGCGATGGCTTACGCCCCGCTTCGCTACGACTGGCTCTCAGTAAACAGAGAGCGATTTTGCATTACCATATTAAATCCTACCACGACTACTTGTGACCAAATCTAAATTCCCTACCCCAAACTCTACGAAATTGGCAAACCCTTGCCAGCAAGGTCAACTGATTGAGCTTGAGATTACCGACTTGACAGACACCGGCGACGGAGTTGGTCGTTACGATGAGCTCGTTATATTTGTGTCCGATACCGTTCCGGGCGATCGCATCCTGGCTCGCCTCGTGCAAGTCAAATCCGGCTATGCTACAGGCAAGCTGGACACACTTCTTTCAGCATCCGAACACCGCATCCGAGCCAACTGTATTGTCGCCGACAAGTGCGGCGGCTGTCAGTGGCAGCACGTAGATTATGAATATCAGCTTACAGCCAAGCAAAATCAGATAGTTCAAGCTTTAGAACGGATTGGCGGATTTAGCGATTTGCAAGTCGATGAAATTTTAACGGGAAAAATCGAGGGATTTCCCCAATTTTTGGGATATCGCAACAAAGCGACTTATCCCGTGGCAGTTTCTGCGACAGGTCAAGTCCAAGCAGGTTACTATCAAAAAAGCACCCACAAATTAGTCAATCTGAATCAGTGTCCGGTGCAAGATCCGCGCCTCAATCCTTTGTTAAAAGAAGTCAAAGAAGACATCCACTGGAGGGATTGGCCAGTTTACGATGAAAAGAAACATACAGGAGAATTGCGTCACTTGTCCTTACGAATCGGACGGCGCACGGGCGAGATGCTGCTAACTTTAATAGTTCGCACTGGAGAATTGCCGGGAATCGAAGAACAAGCATCTGAGTGGCTGAATCGCTATCCTCAACTGGTCGGTGTTTGTTTGAATGTAAATTCAGCTCAAACTAATGTAATTTTTGGTGCAGAAACTCGCTGTATTGCGGGTCAGTCTTATTTGCGAGAAAGGTTTGCTGGCTTGAACTTTCAGCTAAGGGCAGATACTTTTTTCCAGGTAAATACAGAGGCTGCTGAAGCGTTGTTGGAAGTGATTGTCGGGGAATTGAATTTACAAGGAAACGAGGTTTTGGTGGATGCTTACTGCGGCATTGGGACTTTTACTTTACCGCTGGCGAAACAAGTGAAAATAGCCATTGGTTTGGAAGTGCAACCGGCGGCGATCGAGCAAGCCAGATTAAATGCTGAATTAAATGATTTGAGAAATGTCGAGTTTCAGGTAGGAACTGTAGAGAATTTGCTGCCTACTTTGGGATTGACACCGGATATTGTACTGCTAGATCCGCCGCGTAAAGGGTGCGATCGGGCGGTTTTGGAAACAATCAAGGAAATCAAACCAAATCGCATTGTTTATGTTAGCTGCAAGCCTGCTACTTTGGCTCGCGACCTCAAGATTTTGTGCGAAAATGGGGATTATAAGTTAGCGCGGGTGCAGCCTGCGGATTTCTTTCCTCAGACTTCTCATGTGGAGTGTGTGGCGTTTTTGGTGAGGTAGCTTAAGGGGCGATCGCTTTTTGGGAATGAAAGGGCGATCGAGCTTATTTGATTCTTGGGATTTTGGCTGAGTGTTATAATACTATGTTGTGCTAAGTTCCTAAGTGCGCGGGTTTGGATAGAATGGAAATAAGGTCTGTGAGTAAAGTCTATGTCGGCTAGGGATGTTTTCCATGAGTCTGTCAAATCCGCTCTCTTGAAGGATAATTGGGTGATTACCCACGCTCCGCTGAAGCTAAAGTTTAGCAAAGACGATCGGCTCAGGATTGACTTGGGAGCGGAACAGCTCCTAGTCGCAGAGCGAGGTGTGCAGAAGATTGCGGTGGAGGTTAAAAGCTTTCTGAGTGAATCAGCCATGTTTGATTTCCACCTAGCCCTAGGTCAATTCCTGAATTATCGACTAGCGCTCAGGAGTCTGGAGGCGGATCGATCGCTCTATTTAGCAGTTCCGATCGCAGCCTATAATTCATTTTTCTGTCGTGCTTTGCCCCAAGCGGCCATCGCTGAATATGATTTGAAGTTGTTGGTATACGACCCTACTAATGAGGTGATTGTGGAATGGATCGATTAGCTAAATATCGGCAGATTGTTCGCACTTTCCTCATGGAATATAGCAAGACTAAACCTATCAATGACGACATTGAAATCCAGGTATTATTAGACACCGAACATGATCATTATCAGATAGTAGATTTAGGTTGGGACGGTCACAATCGGATTTATAGTTGCCCGATCCACTTAGACATCCGAAATGAAAAAGTCTGGATTCAACGCAATCAAACCGATGAACTGATTGGTGAGGAGTTAGTGCTGATGGGTGTGGCACGGGAGGATATTGTTTTGGGGCTTCAGCCTCCCTATGCAAGGCAGTTTACGAGCTATGGTGTTGCTTAGGCTGTTGCGATCGCACTTATAATGTCTTGTCACAAGGGCGATCGCTTTTGGGAATGAAAGGGCGATCGCTTTGTTTAATTCTTTTGATTTTTGCTAACTGTTATAATACTATTTGTGCTAATATCCTGTAGAGATAGATCCAAAAAGCAATGACATCAGCTTTAATTTATCCTCATATCGAGAAAGTAGCGGGTCAACCCGCACGGTTGCAGCGGATACCCCGCGTGCGGGTTGCTCAGATTGTGATGGATTATCTAGCTTACGGTTGGTCAGTGGAAGAGATGTGCCGCCAGCATCCTTATTTGATGCAGTCGGAGGCTCATGCAGCAATGGCTTATTACTTCGACTTTCAAGCTGAAATTGAGCAGGAGATTCGGACGGAATGGGAGCAGGTACAACAGGAAAAATCTCTGCTTTCGCCTTCACCATTTTTCGTGAGAATGCGAGCTAAGGGGTTGTTGTAAGTGGCGATCGCTCTGTACATGGACGTTCACATCCCGCAAGCAATTACCGAGCAGTTGCGCCGTCGCGGTGTGGATGTTTTGACTGCGCTTGAAGACGGTGCGACAGAATTGCCGGATAACGAACTTTTGGAACGTGCCACTCAGCTAGGAAGAGTATTGTTTACTCACGATATCCTTTTTAAGGCAATGGCTCAAGATTGGCAGCGTCAGGAAAAACAGTTTGCTGGTTTGATATTTGGACATCAGCTAGGCGGTACAATCGGACAGTTTGTTAAGGATTTGGAAGTGATTGCTTTAGCGTCGGACTCTGATGAATGGATGAATGCTGTTGAGTATATTCCTTTTTAGTCAGTTGTACTCTCGATCGCCCGATCGCAAATTAGCTCGAATTTGTGCCATTGCGGTTGCACCGTCTAGGACTTCACCGCGTTGGGATGCTTGCTGGCCAATCTGTGCGTCTCGTTGGAGTTCTTGCAGTCGTCCTTGATAAATATCTTGCTGTTGTTCGAGCAGTTGAATGGCTGCAAGGATAACGTCGATCGCGCTGTTGTATTTGCCGCTGGTGAGTTGGCGCTGTATGAGGGCTTCGGCTTCAGGTGGCAAAACAATTTGCATGGTGTTTGAGATGAGGAGTGTTGATTCTATTGTAGGCGATCGCCCTTCAGTTAGATTGGTTAGTATAGGGGCGATCGCCCATCTAATCTTTTTTATCTAAGTCTTCTGTTTTCGGAGTTTCTGAAGTTGAGGGGATTGAAACCCGGATGTTAATATCAATTGTTCCTGTATTAGAATCAAAACCTATATTAACTATTTTTACTAATGCTTCTGTAGGTACAGAATTATTTATTTTAAATTCAGGAGAAGACTGAGTTTTATATCCGGCTTCCTGTAGCCGATCGCAAATATTGCGCCAATTTCCTACAGGTTCGTTAGGTACATCTGCGATTTTTTTAACATATTGGTATAAAGTTTTACATAAATAAACCTCTGCACTTTTGGAAGTCTGAAACAGTTGGCGGGCGATTTCAGCGGGACTGCAACCGGAAAGTAAGCCTCGGAGGTAGAGTTTTTCGGTTTCTGTGAGTCCCCGGCGCGATCGGGGGGAGATTTGCCGTTTAGCTTCTGCAAAAGCTTGGTAGAGCCTTTCTAAGTCCCAGTTTTTGGCGGCTTCGGTAAATAAGTCTTCTTTTGGTACCATTGTCGGGTGTGTTGAGATGTGACTAACGATAGCATAACCGAAATTGCTAGCGTTTGTTAGTTGCTTGCTAGCTTTACTTAGTGTATTGTTATATACATCAAATATAGTTGAGTTTGTTGGGCGGTGTGACGCCGAGTAGGAATACTCAGAGTCAGCAATGGGCGCGATCGCTGCAACTAACCTCAAAGCTACTATCTGCGAACGTCTGAGGGCAATAGGTAAAGTTTTGTAACAAAAGACAAGTATTTTGCATAAAACTTGGGGACTCAGCCCGATAGATAAATAGAGCTTGAGAAGTACCGCTACTGTTTGTCTTGAAAGGGAGGATCGTAATGCAAAAAGTTTCAATCATTATGCCTGCATTTAAAGCAGAAGATACAATTGCCAGCGCTATTTTGAGCGTCATTAAGCAAGAATATAAAGACTGGGAATTGATCATTGTTGCAGACGATTACGTTGATTATGAGTCAGTTCTTGGTCGTGTGGGGTTGTTGCACAAAAGCATCCGATTCCTTTCTAGTGGAGGCAATGCTTCAGGGTCGCCGATTCCCAGAAATATAGGTCTGGATTCCGCCCGCTTTGAATACGCTGCCATACTCGATGCTGATGATATGATGCATCCGCAGAAGCTTGAGCTTGCGGTTGTACAGTTACAATACCATCCGATAATTTCTTGTGCCCTTCAGTTACTGACGAAGAATCACAAACCTTTAAGAACGGTGGGTGAAGGTTCTGACCGCATCCTTACAAGTCAAGACTATAAATTCACTAACTTCTCAAGCGATTCTATGCTCGTGTACGATCGCAGGGTTGCCGATCCGAGATTTGATTCCACCCTGTCATGTGTTACTGATATTGATTTCCTGTTGAAACTCTTTTCCAAGAGCGATCGCTGCTTTCATTTTGGACAGACACTTCATTCTTATGTGAAGCGACCTATTTCTGTAACTAATGGACCTGGTGCTAGCCAAAAGATTGCTCTTACCAAGCAACTAATGTTGGAGAGGCTATCTTCTGGACACTACCCATTAGCTGACCCACAGAGTATTCCTTCTTTTCAGCAGTTTTTCACATTATCACTAAAGGCAGAAAAATTGTATAGTAATGCGTTACTCACTAACTCTGCCACACTGTTTGAAGATTATATAGAGCAAACCATCCTAGGTAATACTGACCATGTATTTAGATAGAAAGCAGCACGATTATTTTATTTGGAAAATCTTATGATGCAGAAAAAAGTTTACAATCCAGAACCTCATCTATGGACTTCACTATCTCTATTTTGGGATGGGATATACAACGTTGATAGTGTTGGTAAACCGATTGTTCCTCCCAAATCTCCAATTGATAATCAGTCCGTCTGTTATGATTGCACAAGACGTTTGTTGAAGCTTCATTCTATATGTTGGGAGAGAAGAGATATAATACCATATTCCAGAGGTTGTGAGAATATTGCGGTTAGGATAGGGGATTACACAGGAAATACATCCTCTGGTGTTGCTGTTGATTTCACGCCCTATGAACAAGTGTTAGTGATACCGATACAGATACTCAAAATCGAGCAGGTTAATACTCTGATGCTTCGTATCTACAGATGTGTTCCAAGCGATATTGGTGAAGACCAAGCAGATGTTGAATATCAAGTGGGAAAAAATGAGAACTATCTTGTGTATCAAGAGAGCCTCGATCGGGTCGAGCTCGATGGCCTTCCGACTATCGAGACACTCGTCTTGAAAGAAACTCATTCTGATTTTTCCAGCCGAATTGCAAACTACTGGGGAGTAGAGGACTTCGCTAACTGGTATCACCACACTTATAGCATCGAAGTCTGGATCTCAATTATACCTGGAGCCTTTACAGAAGTTAATGGTGTTCATCATCCAAAGCAAAGAGTTGGAAACACTGTACACAGTCGGATGATGAATGAGATTAGTGGGAAGGGCTTGACTAATCGAACTAGGAGGGAAAATGCAATACACCGAGACAATACAGAAGCAATTGAGGATGTCATCAAGATACCTAAAAATCCCAAAAACGCTCGAATACGGGCTTGCGATCATTTAAACTACAACTATAACTTTGAACGGAGGAAGGACTCTTTCAGGTGGCTCAGCGATTTTTCCCGCGTTCAGCGCCTGCTGAGAAATCAAAAAATATTCTTCGAGTATCTTCGTCACATAGAAGGCTATCTTAAAGCAAAACCCAATGCAGAGTTACTCGAAGCATTAGAGTTCTTTGAAGACCAAGCCTATTTCCCAACAACCCAAGCGATCCCTGTTGGTGTCTTATCCTCATCATGCTTTAGTGAGTTAGTTACTCGTGCTTACGCTATCTATGATGTGGGAGTCCGCTCTTGCCACGGAGGACTCACGCATAGATTTCAATGGCACGCTATCATCCATTTGATGACGAACAGGCATACAACCGCTATTGCTCAGGGATTCTACCACTCAGCCTTAGAACTGTATTGCGAGGCCCGTGGTTCTCTCTTCAAGACTACCAATAGACCAAATTCCGAATTCACAATCGATCTTTGGAGGTTTTTATTTGACCGATTCGATAAATATACAACAAAGGATAGTCCACAGTCGGCTCTGATTGTTAAATATCCCGAGCAATATGATGATGAGCTACATTACGCTGAGCAGGCTTATATGGCATTACTGGATTTCCCAAAGAATCCTCGGATAACTCAAGACTTTATAATGGAATTGGGGACTCAGCCAGGTAAGCTAACCTCAAGCTCGATATTTGTCTCAACTCTATTACAAAGTAACTGTATGCTTCCTAAAAAGCTTCATAATTGGATCGAACAGTATTTAAGTCATTTAGGGCTGATATCAGGAGCTGATTTCGCTGTTTACACCACAGATGAACGATTAAAATGGGGGTGTCTAATTAGCTCTGATGAGTGGGCGGAGATTGACGCAGAACTAGAGATTCGGCGCATTCATTTTCACAATCTTTCGCATATAGCATCTAAACTTCGCTCTTTTTTCTTGGAGGCTGTTGTTTCAGTTCGAGTGATTTCAGAACTTTATAGCAACCCTGGATTGATTCCATCCGAAAGCCCACATTATAAAGCTATTTTCATAAAAAATATGGCAGATAGACCGCTTGCAAATATATTTGAAGAAGTTGCTCCATACGTGCGTATTTTGAGTTTATTGCGCCAAGTTTGTAGTGATGGAAAACCATTATTTTCACAAATGATAGACAGTGAAGAAAATAGTATCGAGTGTCTCATGAAAACAGATTCAACTTTGCTGAGTCAGGAAGAAATAGATACATTAAAGGCTCGGAGCCGCTTAAGTGTCAAAGCCCATAAATCTGATGTTTGGAATACAAAAGGTATAGCATTTTTTTAAATCTTTAAATTATGTTTTCCTCTAAAAAATGACAAAGTTCCGTTGTATAGACTTGAAGGTAAGACCAATTAAGATGATAAATCTATCAAAAAATATGGGATTTCTGCAAAGAATAATACTATCTGTAACCCAAAAACCTAGAAGAATAGTCGAATGTTATCTTAGCTCGAACGAGATCAAAAAATTGCATATTGGATGTGGAGGGAATTTCCTTGAAGGTTGGCTGAATACTGATTCAATCCCAGTTTCAAATAAAATTCTTTTTATGGATGCTACTCGAAAATTACCTTTTGATGATAATAGATTTGACTATATATTTAGTGAACACATGATAGAGCATATTACTTACACTCAAGGAGGATTAATGCTTTCGGAGTGCTTCCGAGTTTTGAAGTCAGGAGGTAAGTTGAGAATATCAACGCCTGATCTTCAATTTTTAATCGATCTTTATACAGAAAACAACACCGAAATACAACTTGAATTTATAAAGCATTCATCAGAACGATGGATTAAAAAATCTCCCCACTATAAAAATGCTCCTAGCTTTCATGAGACATTCGTTATTAATAATTATATGCGGGCGTGGGGGCATCAGTTTATTTACGACGAGAGAGTCTTGCGTGATTTGCTAGAAAAAGTCGGATTTGTAAAAATTCATAGGGTTAATGTTTGCGAAAGTCAAGACAGATGTCTACAAAATTTAGAGAACGTTTCTCGAAAGCCTCCAGGCTTGATAGCTTTAGAGTCTTTGGTCGTTGATTGTGCAAAACCATGAGTTTATCTGGATTTATCATTCTTCTCGATTTTTAAATTTTCTGCTTTCATTTCTGGCTTCAAGCATTTAAAAAGAGAATAACTGCTAGTATAGCTTGTGTTGTTTAACCCAAGAAATTTTATGAATCATTTCGAGCTTTTATGGACAACTGGAGAAATCCAAATACGGTATCAGTCAATTTTGGATGCAGGCGGTACACTCCATGCACCTATTCTCGCGCAATATTTGAATAATAGATTTGGTCTGCGTGCAGAAAATGCCTTAGAAGCCTTTTCTGGTCCAGGTTTTATTGGTTTTCATCTCCTAAGTGAGGGAATTGCGAATAAGATGACTTTTCTCGACATTAACCCTATGGCAATCGAGTCTGTTTTAAAAACCATTCTAGCTAATAATTTATTAAAAAAATGTTCTGCATACTGCGGGGACAATTTAGAGCCATTGCCTACAGAATCTAAGTTTAATCTTGTAGTGGGAAACCCACCTTGGTCATTCAAGTGCCAGGGCAATACTAAAGGTTTGATTGAAAGCGATCCAGGCTGGCGCATTCACTGGTCGTTCTATAAAGGAATCGCAAAACACTTACAACCGGGTGGAATGGTTGTTCTTCTTGAATGGAAACCGTATGAAATAGAGCCTTCAGGGTCAGGCAGAGAATCTTGGGATATTAGACCGCGACCACCTCACTTTGATTTCCTGGAAATGATTGAGGCTGGAGGATTACGGCATATTGAGACTGTCTCGCTGGAGGGGGGATGGCGTGGTCTATATGCAGTGGTTTCAATGAAAATCAATGAATAGAAAATACCGATCAAAGCTCGATCGCGATTTGGAAGCTTTGATTGCAGCAGGTATCCCCTGTCATTTATTCAAAATACTGACGAACAACGATGACATCGATTTGAAGCCCATAACCCAATACCTCAAAGCAGTCCGATAATCTCTTGGGTGTATCGCAATTGTTGCTTTTTTAAAGTATGCGCGTGCGAAGCTATCCCGTAGGGAATCGCCCTTATTGTCCGAAAGTGCGATCGCCTTTCCCATGCCGAATCCCAAAGGGCGATCGCCCTTTTTGTCCGAAAGTGCGATCGCTCTTTCATCAATCAATAAAAACTTCTGAGTTTGAACTACAACTCTAAACGTGATAAGCAGTAATAGCAACTATTCCATCAGCACTGTAAATAGCTTCAATGCGTCTAAAAGTAGGATGAGTCCACCACACTTTCAGCCGATTTCCCTGAGCCGGAGCCGTACCAATTTTACCGTAGCCTGCTGTCAATAGAAGTAACTCAAATTCTGTAGAAGGCAAAGTTTTGACAGTAATTTGAGTAATGCCGTCAAGCTTATGCTTATCAAGGGTCATAAGTACCTTGGTAAGTGCTGTAAATGCGATAGCCAGGGAACACTAAAGCAATACCTATTGCACTGTGAATTGTTCCAGGATAACTTTCTTCGGCCTCGCTACCCCCAATCCGAATTTTGAGCGCACCCAGCCAAATGTAGAGCCCTGGAATTAAAGTATCTAAACTGTAGGCGATCGCCCGCATTTGAAGATCCGGGGGATTAATTGGTTTTAAATACTGTGGCTTTTCAGGTTGGGAAATAGACATGACATTGATTCCAATGTGACATAGTGCAAAAATAATCTTGTTGATTACACTTTAACATAATCTAAGCTTCACTTTTTAATTATTAAGCTTATTTAACTATTTTCTCATAGCAGCTTTCACAGCAGGATGAATAAATTCTTCAGGAATTCGATTGCGCTCAATATAAGTATTTATTTCCTCTTGGTTATCCAAATAAAAGCTCAGTGCGTCAAAAATTTGAGCTAATTTCAGATGAGGTAAGTGCATCGGGATTTCTTCAGGAGTAATACCCAAACGCCACAATTCTACGATCGCACGAACGGAAGTTCTCGTTCCTGCGATAATTGGTTCCCCTTGCAAGATTTCAGGGTGACGTGCGACATAACGCGAAACAGATTGTGTAGTCATCGAAGATTAACAGGACAGATCCATCTTGATTATAACTTACGCTAAAACTCGGTAAAAGATTCAGGGCGGTGGTCATCCCAAGTACCAAAGTGCGCCCCTCTCCCATCTTAAATCTCACGCGGGCGATCGCCCTTTCAGTCCAAAAGCGCGCCCCTATCCCATCCTAAATCTCACGCGGGCGATCGCCCTTTCATTCCAAAAGTGCGATCGCTCCATCCAAAGAATTTATGCTGTAGAATATTTGTCAAACGCCACCCAGCAATTAGTATAATTTAATAATCAACATCAAAGCACATCAAATACAGTCAATTAATGCCATGATTGCTAACTTGCCCCTCAAGCTGCCTCACTTACCCAACAGCTTGCCAAGCGAAGGTTCTGTCCGCATTGAGTTAGTTAACGGACTTTTAATATTTAGCGCTTCTATCAAAACCCAGGAGAGAATCAAAACTTTAACTGCTCAACAACAAGCATCAAGTCTAACTTCCGAAGAACAAACAGAATTGGATGGATATCGAGAATTCATTAGCTATCTTAGTTTAGTTAATGAAACCATGAACAATGCTTTTCTATATCCTTTGCGAGGCACTGTCATTGGCTATGATGAGCCATTTGAACCAGCAGTTCCGTTGGAAGATTGGGAAGTGTTACGATGATTGTACTAGATACTCATATATGGGTTTGGTGGGTTGACGATAACCCGCGACTGACTCAAAAACATCGGGACTGGATACAACAATATCAATCTCAAGGTTTAGGAGTCAGCATCATTTCTTGCTGGGAAGTTTCTAAATTAGTAGAAATGGGAAGACTTACTTTGTCCGTTACAGTTGATGAGTGGTTAACACAAGCTTTGGCTTATCCCGGAGTGCAGCTACTCGATCTCACCATTCCGATTATTGTCGAGTCAACTAAACTCACAGGTTTTCACCGCGATCCCGCAGATCAAATCATCGTCGCAACGGCCAGGATTTGTGCGTGTCCGTTACTAACTGCGGATGCTAAAATTCTAGCATATTCTGATGTAAAGACTCTTCATTGAAAGGTGAAAAATGCCTTCGCTGTGAAGGAAAAGCCTGGTTTCGCTGCTACTTTGAGTGAGGGAAACTCATGAAAATTCGAGAATCGGTTGGTAAGAGTCTATGGAACTCTTCTCTTGGTTGGTGTTGCGAACCTCTTAACCCCATACCGCCCGGTCATATAGCCCTAGCTGTTGAACCAACGGATATGGATCTTGTGGATTGGGATATTGAAGAAATCGGGGATAAAGCAGGTTTTGATATTGAGTACAGATACACGGGCGTGAATGACCCCAAGGATTCATCTTTAGCTTGTGTAACTCAGTTTGTCGGTATTTATGGGGACTGGTTAAAGCTCGATCGCGATTTAGAAGCTTTGATGGCGGCCGGCATCCCGCGCCATCTATTTAAAACGCTGGCTTCCAATGACGATATCGATTTGAAACCTGTAACCGAATACGTGAAAACCATTCTTGTTTAGGGTGCTAATCAAACAGCAGTAAACTTGGCGATCGCCCTTTGCTTTCAAAATCGATCTCGCCCCTATCCCATCCTAAATCTCATGCGGGCGATCGCCTTTTCAGTCCAAAAGCGCGTGAAGCGAAGCTATCCCGTAGGGAATCGCCTTTATCTAACTTCTATTCCCTCACATTACTAAGCAACTGCGAGTTCATATTGCAGAACTAAAATTTCATCTGCTTTCAAAATAGCCATAGCATATTCAATACCTTGACTATCAGCAAACTCCACTAAATACTGACATTCCTTTCCCGTATCATACACTTCAACAATAGTTCCCACAAGTCCTACTGGCAAACTAGAAACAGATTCATATTCCGGTTCCACTAGCGTTAATCGCGTATTTGAAACAGGCTGGAGAATCGCGACAGAATCCAAAAGTCTAAAGTTTTTTATCATGGTTTAAGAAAGCTGAAATCAAACGAGGGTTAGAATTAGTCGAAGTAATTTCCCAGATTGTCCGAAGCTCAATCCCCACTGTATCGGGTACAGTCCAATCAACTTTAAACTGTTGCCCAAAATCAGTAGTATTTTCTTGTACAACTTCACCTTCAATGGCTGCCTTTTGAATAAGCTCTCGCAAAACTTCTGCATTATTAGCCGTGATTCCCAAAACCGAAGCAAAGACTCTGGCTTTGTGCTTTCCACTCTTATTGCTCTGGATTTAAGCAATAGCCGACCAGCTTTTGCAGAGAAACTTCAGCCTGATTGCCATTGGGTAGTTTCATTATAACTCCTCATCACCCCCTAATTAATCTAAATTTTTCTGGTAACGGAGAGAGTGGACTGTTGCGCTTTAATTCTTTCACAATATATCGACTTTCCGCTTGTTTGTCGCTATTGCTTGTAGTTATCATCTTCATCATACTCAATAGTACCGAACAATTCCAATATTTTTAGTTGTTTGCGACGTTGAATGAACTCGCGTAAAGCCGCTTCAATTAATGTATTAGGTGTTGGATGATTACTCAAATCAAGG
Organism: filamentous cyanobacterium Phorm 6; assembly: GCA_003003725.1. Taxonomy (GTDB): domain Bacteria; phylum Cyanobacteriota; class Cyanobacteriia; order Cyanobacteriales; family Microcoleaceae; genus Microcoleus. The sequence goes on from PVWI01000020.1 coordinate 24,652, forward strand.
GCTTCTTGAAGAAGAGTTTTGTCAATTTCGAGCGTAGTTACCATGTATTTTCCTCCTGCAAGTAGGGTATGACGCAATTGTCACCGAACAATGCTGTATTTTTAGTGTAACACTCAAACTCTATCAATGAGCGATCGCCCTTTCAGTCCAAAAGTGCGCCCCTATCCCATCCTAAATCTCACGCGGGCGATCGCCCTTTCAGTCCAAAAGTGCGCCCCTATCCCATCCTAAATCTCACGCGGGCGATCGCCTTTTCAGTCCAAAAGCGCGATCGCCATTCAGCTCCATCCAACACAGATTAATCTTCCCCTAACTCTGAAAACAATAATACCAAATCTCGATCGCCACGCACCACGCGAGCAATATCAATCCCGTCCGATCTGGGGTAGTAAAAAATTAAGTAATCCTTAACAATAAATCCGCGCAAATTTGAGTCAAATATCTCATAACGTTTTCCCATATTGGGAAATTCTGCCACAAGTTTACATTTTTGACGGATGGCATCAAAAAGCTCGCTGGCAGGCTTAGAACTATTTCGAGCAATGTAGTCACAAATCTCATTCAAGTCTCGCACAGCTTCATCAGAAAATGTGTAACTGTTCATATTTCTGACTGTTCTATGCGATCGATCTTTTCTTGCAGTCTGGCAAAAACAAGTTCCCCATCAGTCACTTGTCCCTTAGCAATTTGTGCACTTCCCACTGCTATTTTCTCACGCAGTTCTTCGATGTGTCGTTTTCGTTCTCTCAAAAGCGCGATCGCTTCTCCAATGATTTCTTCAACACTGCCATATTTCCCGCTTTGCATTTGGGATTGAATAAACTCTTCATATTCTGGTTTGAGGACAATATTCATCTAATTGCTCCTTATCAAAGGATCTTTATTATAACTTAGGCTCAAAGCTTGCTGAAAAAGCGATCGGCTTAGTCGCCATCGCCCCTATCCCATCCTAAATCTCACGCGGGCGAGATCCATTTGTTCCAAAAGTGCGCCCCTATCCCATCCTAAATCTCACGCGGGCGAGATCCATTTGTTCCAAAAGTGCGTGAAGCGTAGCTATCCCGTAGGGAATCGCCTTACAATCATGTCAAATATATTCAATTCTCCCCATCATCTCTTCAGGCGTATAAACTTCATAAATTAAAATCAAACTACGGATAATTTCACCAACAGAACGAGAATTAGGAGGACAATAGACAATCCCCGGATAATCTGTGGTATCGCTTGCCATAATTAGAAAATCGTCATCGTGAGTTACTATCACGCGCTGCTGTTCGCGAATAAACGCGAGGTGTAACTCATCACTTTTAGTACGCAATCCTGCATCCACTGTTGTCGTAACATCTATCCCATACCGACGCAAACCGCGTGCAATGTTAGAGTCAATATGTTCATCTAAATGAAAACGAATTTTCTCACTCACCGAAAGCATAGGGGATTTAAGCCCCCACCTTTAGGTGGATTGTTTTTAGGCAGGGGCTTAAATCCCCTGCCTAAAAACTTCGCTGTCAACTGTCAACTGTCAACTGTCAACTGTTAACTCTAATTGCCCTCAATTGTTCTTCTAACGGAGATGGTGAACTTTTGCGCTTTAATTCTTCCACAATAGATCGGCTTTCCGCAGTGTGACGATCGATTTCTTCTCGATGATCGTAATAATATGTCATTGCGGCATGAACCGAGGCTAGTGGCAAATCATACTTTCCCGCGATTTCTTCTACAGAAATCCCCATTTTAAGATACATTTCCGCGATATGTGCCACAGCAATTCGATGACCCGCAATCCGTGGCTTACCACCAAGCATCCCAGGGGTAATTTCAATATGTTCTGTGATGACTGATTCCTTCGACATTTTAGTAAAAGACTCTTAATAGGTAATGTTTAAGCTATTTAATGCTAGCACAGACAGATTTAGCGCCATCGCCTCTCATTCATCCACCTGTATCTGCGTTCTTCTGCGGTTAAAGTATCCGCCGCGCAGCTATCCTGTAGGCGATCGCCCTTTCATTCCAAAAGTGCGATCGCCCTAAGCTACCGGGCGGGCAAATTTCCACTTTGACAGTCATCCCTACTCGATCGAGCATTGCAATCAGAATATCAACCGAAAACAGCCCTATTTTACCTTGAGTGAGAGCTTTGATTTCGTCACTTGACTGTCTGAGATGTTGAGCCGTTTGCTCGATCGTCCAACCGTGATGCTTAATCTGATTTTGCAAGGCCAGCATTAATTGCGATCGAATCAGTAAATTATCAGCTTCTTCCGCTGAAAATCCCAGATCGATAAAAATATTATCGGCGGATTGGGTAATAGTATTTTCGCTCATTGTTCAGATTTTTTTGAATTAAAACCGAATCGGTTTGATGCTCATCGGGTTTGTTGAAAATCGAATACTATAGCAATTCTAACACAGAGTCAGCACAACTAAAATTGCATCGTGTAGCCTTGATTTATACCCCACTCAATCCAAGCTGATGCCATCTGTTTTACCCTTCCTCTTTGTTCTGGTTTAACCGGATTTTCACCCGTAATTGCACTCAATGCCGATCACCAGTAAAGGGGATTTTTTTTCATTTCAGATAGCAACAGCGGCACAATTTTAGTACCCATACTAATAATTTCCTGATATGCAGGATGCAGGGACATTTGAGCCGTCGAAGACATCCCCGCAACTTCACTCTGCCATTCCGTAGTAAGAACATAAAATTTGTCAACTACCTCTGTGGATATTTCCGCATTTTTCTTGAGGATATCTTGAGCGGTATTTGGGGAGGAAACTTCTCGTTGTGCGATCGAGCTTTCAATGCTCATCAAGACTAACTCTTCGATCGATACATTCATCTGTGCAGCAACTTGTTGTAATTTTAGTGTTCATCTGAAAGGGCGATCGCGATCGTGTTCATCTGACTTACAAACTAGCATGATGCCTTAAGTATAGCAAGTAAATTACTGATATTTTATATTGCGCGATCGCTATCTGTATGAATAGTTGCGAACAGTTTCAAACTCTTCTCGTTGCAGATTTAACAGCAGGATGAATCAATTCTTCAGGAATTCGATTGCGCTCAATATAAGTATTTATTTTTTCCTGATTATCCAAATAAAAGCTCAGTGCATCAAAAACTTGAGCTAATTTCAGATGAGGTAAGTGCATCGGAATTTCTTCTGGAGTAATACCCAAACGCCACAATTCTACGATCGCACGAACAGAAGTTCTCGTTTCTGCGATAATTGGTTCGCCTTGCAAGATTTCTGGGTGACGTGCGACATAACGCGACACCGATTGTGTGGTCATAAAAGATTAACACGACACAGCGATCTTTATTATAACTTAGGCTAAAACTCGGTAAAAGATTCAGAAGCGCGATCTGCCTACGGCACGCTGCGCGATCGCCCTTTGGCGCGGATTTGTGATATGGCTGTAGCGCCATCTACAACTTCACCGCATTGGGACGCTTATTGGCCAATCAGCGCGTCTTTTTGGAGCTCCACGAGTCGCCAATGATAAATATCTTCTTGCTGTTCGAGCAGTTGAATACCTGCTACGATAACTTCGATCGCACTTTTGTATTTGCCAGTCGTGAGTTGACGCTGCACGATGGCTTAGACTTCAGGTGACAAAACAATTTGCATGGCATTTGAAAGGAGAAGTGTTGGTTATTTTATAGGCGATTTTAGATAAACTAATTTTTACTTTTCAAGTGTTAAGCTTATTTTACTATTTGGTCGCGATCGCCTTCTCTGAAGATTACATTTGACCGATAATTTCGTCAAGTAAAGTATAGCAAATAAATGATAGATGCAAACTAGATCCAGTACGTGCTGAATCGGGACTCGTGGAGGCGTACACTATAGAAGTTACCGAACCGGCACACCGGCCGATCGCGCCCCCAGCAATTTGTTACCCTAAAAGTAGAATCTCCCCTTCCTCAACTCCTCCCATGAACAATGCTTCTCCCCTGATTCAAACCATCACACCCGAACGCTGGGCCGGCTTTAGCATGGACTTTATCGGGGCGGGTTACACGGGGCTGTTGGTCAAAAACGGCCGCGCTGTGCGTACCCTGAAAGCGGGACGGCATTTCAGCTTTGCCCTTCCCCTGCTAGAACAGTGTCAAATTGTTCTCGTAGACACCAAACTCCGCAACTTGGACGTGCAATCCCAAGGCGATTTCTTATCTAAAGATCGGTTTTTAATTGATGCTACACTAACCGTTATTTATCAAGTTATAGATCCGAAACGAGTAGCTTTGGAATTGTCCGATCCGATCGCCGCTTTGGCTAGTGCTGTTAAAGATTGCATGGGACTGGCGATCGGGCAAATTCCTCTGCAACAGCTTATCAGTCAAGGACGGCTGTTGTTGCGCCAAAATTTGCTCGATCGCGTCCAAGATTTTTATACACTAGGTTTTAACTTAGAAGACGTGCGAATTGGCGATGTCAGCTTTCCCGAAACAAACGGAGTTATTCGCCAAGTTGAGGGAATGAGTTCCAGACAAGAAGCAGAAAATTCCGCCGCCCTACAAATGAGAATTGCCGAAGCAGGGCGACCAATTCAGCCTCAAGCTCCCATACAGCAGTTAAACTTAATTTCAGGTCATTCTCCAGCGACTCTTCCAGCTTCTGACACAGCAGCAGGATTCGATCGCGATTTGCAACAACTGACAGAACAACTTGCTCAAAACAGTCTCCCACCAGCCCTGAATCGCCCGCAACTTGCACCGACGATATTGGCAAGTAGCGATCGCAAAAACACCGCATATTTAATCTACAAGTTTTCGGGACAGGCGATCGGTTTAACGGCCAATCCTTTTACAATTGGACGGGAACCGACTAACAGTTTAGTGTTACAAGATCCGCAAAGTTCGCGCTACCACGCCCAGATCCGTCGGGCCACTGACGAAGTTGGCAAACAGCGATATCAACTTGTCGATAGCGGCAGTTCCAACGGCACTTTTGTAGGGGGGCAGAGGCTGGCTGCTAACGAGCCTTTTTGGTTGACGAACGGTTGCGAAATTGCGATCGGCGACCAAAAATGGGTGTTTCAAGACGGGTGATAAGTGCCCTTTTTTCGATTGAACTTAACGCTCTGTCCAAACTCGGACTACGGGTATTTTCTAATACTCATTTTATTCGCCTGTACTTAGATTTATTGTAGGGCGATCGGTGGAAAAAATCTCTGTTAAAATCGGATTTTGGCATTTTGACAGAGAATAAATAAATTTTGAAAGTCTTTCTCTGCAAGGCTTTGCGAAGATACTATCCAGAATAAATGGTTTTTTTGACTGACTTTTGGCAATAAAAATTTCAGTAATTTGGTCGATTGACCGCATCGCAACTATCAAAAAAGCAGGTGTTAACTTATACCAAAAAACTGTTCCTTACAGAACAGTTTTGTTTGTTCAAAATAGCAGTTCCTAACCCAAGTTACGGTGCTCAAAATCGCTACTCTACTAAATAGTTGAGTGGCAAAATATAGCGGTTCTCAAAAAAGTGAGGATAGCCCTATGCCCTATGCCCTATGCCCTATGCCCTATGCCGGATAGTACCTCACCTTTTTGAGAAAGGGTATACAATGACCCAGCTCAGAAGGTGCGTCGCTGTTAAATCGTCGATATTTTTCAGGGATTGTTGATGGCGACACACCCTACGATTACTGTGGCATTAATTTGACTCTCTTGGTATTAGACAGTCGCATCAAACGCAAGAAACCGGGGTTTTTCCAAAGAATTCTTCGTTGCAGCCTGCTGATTCAGCCAAAAACCCGGTTTGTGCACGCGCGGGTTCACAAACAGTGTCTCAACTCTCAATTCAACAGTACCCAATTCCAAATACCTCCGAGTAGAATTTTCTTCCCAACCCTAGGGGGGATATCTCCACAAGCGTTTCGAGCGACAATCGGTGAAGATTAAAAATATAAGTAGAGGACAACCCCATGAACTTTTCTATACAATCTGTTTACAACTGGTATCGCGAAACCCTCCGCAACCCCAAATACCGCTGGTGGATTATTCTGGGAACGCTGGCATATCTGGTAAGCCCGATCGACATTGCGCCGGATTTCCTGCCAGTTGTCGGACAAATTGACGATGTAGCAATTGCTGTGCTGCTGATTTCCGAAATTTCCCAAATGTCGATCGACTATTTTAAATCCCGCCAGACTCAGACAAATGCAACATCTTCCGCCACCGGTGGCCCTTCTGAAGCTAAAGGTAGCACCGTTGACGTAGATGCAGTTTCTATGTAATAGACTGCCAAAAGTAATGACGATTTATAACCCCGACTTCTTGAAGAAGTTGGGGTTGGTTTTTTAAATGCTAAATGCTCAGAAAGTGCTCGAAAACTGGTAGTTTTGAAAGTGGCAAATCAGTTAGGTAATGGTAAGATGCGCATGGCACCCTACATATAGCGGTTCTGCGTAAGTCCTGTCACTATCAACAACAAATTTTTATAGATGAAATTTAGCGAAATCCTAGAAAAACTTAATTTAGCCAGCAGTCACAGCCTAAAAGCCTCAAGTGCTACCGATCGAGAAATTGCAGGCCCCGCCCCAGTCGATGAAGCCACATCGGGGACAATCAGCTACATAGAAGGTGCTAAATTTGCCTCTCATATCACCTCAACAAATGCTTCTGCCTTAATTTTACCCTTAGATGAAAGCCTGCAAGCGAAGTGTGACGATCGCGATATAGCTTGGATCGCCGCAGCCGATCCGCGATTGCTGTTTGCTCAAACGATCGCCCTTTTTTATCAACCGTTTCGCCCAGAATCCGAAATTCATCCATCAGCCACGATTCACCCCACATCACAAATTGGTAAAAATGTCTACATCGGCGCCCATGCCGTTATTCAACCAGGAGTTAAAATTGGCAGCAACGTTTGCATTCACCCAAATGTCGTAATTTACCCAGATGTAGAAATAGGCGAAGGCACTGTTTTACACGCTAACTGTGTGATTCACGAACGTACTCGCATCGGGGCAAATTGCGTGATTCATAGTGGTGCGGCGATCGGTTCTGAAGGTTTTGGGTTCGTGCCGACAGCGACAGGGTGGGTGAAAATGGAGCAGTCTGGCTGCACTGTATTAGAAGAAGGGGTTGAGGTAGGTTGCAACAGTACGATCGACAGGCCTGCTGTTGGAGAAACCCGCATCGGTCAAAATACCAAGATTGACAATTTAGTACACGTCGGCCACGGCTGTCAAATTGGGAACAATTGCGCGTTTGCCGCTCAAGTCGGCATGGCGGGCGGGGTAAAAATTGGCAACAATGTAATTTTGGCCGGTCAAGCGGGAATTGCCAATCAAGCTAAAATCGGAGATGGGGCGATCGCCACAGCCAAAGCCGGAATTCACAGCGACGTGCCCGCAGGGGCGATCGTGACTGGGGTGCCAGCAATTCCCCACAAACTATTTCTGAAAGCCGCAGCCGTTTACAGCCGCTTGCCGGAAATGTACCAATCTTTGAGGCAAATTCAGCGTAAGCTCGATCGGTAGTCAGTTGACAGTTGACAGTTGACAGTTGACAGTTGTTATTAGTCATTAGCAACTCTGGACACGGCAATGCCGTTTCCCTACCCCAAAATAATCAATCGCACTCGATGAGAGATGTAACCATCGCCAGATTAATTGTAGGGAGACGGCACTGCCGTGTCCTGACTGTGGGTAATATGAATTCCGATGCCACCGGATTTGAGATTACTGCTTGTTGAAACCGATCGTACGCTCCGTCCAATACTCTGTTATAGTTGCAACCCCTTAAATGTGGAATCACTTAAACAACCTGCGATTGATGTCACCGTCAATACCAGCAATTGTCAAAATAATCTTATTTTTTTCAACTTGGATTGTGGTGTGGCTTCCCGCAGGGATCGTGCTGGCGATCGCCCTCAAATGGCATCCACCCCAACCCCTGGAAAACAAAAAACTACCTTTACTAGCTTCCCTGTACCTGATTGTCCCCTTCATTTTATGGGCAACAACCTGGATAGAAAATACATCTTTTGCTAACTGGGGTTGGGATTGGCAACCCGCAGTTTTGATATCCTTAGTGCGGGGATTAGGATTAGGGATAATCAGCTTATTTATTTTATTTGGCTTGCAATTAACCGCAGGCTGGATCGAGCTTAAAAAAAGCGAAAATTCAACCGACATAGGAGGTGAAAAAACGATTAATTTTGGGGCTTTAATTTTTAATCCTGCTAGTTTACTGACTCTGTTATTAGGACTGTGGATTAGCGCGACAGAAGAGTTAATTTTTCGCGGTTGTTTGCAAAATATACTCCAGCAAGATTACTCAATACTAACAGCAGCAACGATCGCCAGTTTCATTTTTGCGATCGCCCACCTCATCTGGGCCGCCAAAGAAACCCTACCGCAACTCCCCGGATTGTGGCTGATGGGCATGGTTTTAACCTTAGCCCGCATCGCCGACAATGGTAGTTTAGGATTGGCGATCGGCATTCACGCAGCTTGGATTTGGGGCATAACTACCGTAGATACAGCACAAGCAATTAAACCTACTTCTACCGTACCCGAATGGATTACAGGAATAGCAGCAAAACCCCTAGCAGGTGCAGCCGGAATTCTGTTATTGCTAGCAACAGCAGCCGTAGTTTTGTCAATGTAAATAAGACTTATTGCTAACGATAAATCAAAGGTTTGTAGTGAGGACTTTAGTCCGCATAATCCAGAGCACTAAAGTCCCCACCAAAGGTTTGTAGTTTTGTTAATGTAAATAAGACTTATTGCTAACGATAAATCAAAGGTTTGTAGTGAGGACTTTAGTCCGCATAATCCAGAGGACTAAAGTCCTCACTACAAACAGCCTTAATCTGCGGTTAAAAGTCTAAAATTAATCCAAAAGCCGATCGATCGTAATAATCGAAACCGGCCGCAACGGATCGAAACGAGTCAAATTCCCAGCCAACAAAGAACGCGATAACTGCACTTGCAAAATTCGGTAACTCCAGTGCGGTTCCCGGCGCACCCGATCGCCAATCCAGCTCAAAACAGTAGCAATATCTTCCAAAGCTTCCAAAACCAGCACGATCGAGCCTCCCGGGAGCAGCCGCAGGGCGCAAACGCCCAAAATTTTAGTCAACCCTCCACCACTACCGCCGATCAAAATCCGGTGCGGCGGACGCAAGCGGTGCAAGATTTCCGGGGCAGTGCCGTGAATCGAGAACACATTTTGCAGCCCAAAACGAGCGCAGTTGAGTTCGATCGCCGAAATACCAGAAACCGTTTGTTCGATCGCGTATACCTCAGATTGCGGGAATAAACGCGCAATCTCGATGGACACAGCACCGTTACCAGCACCAACATCCCAGACAACTTGTTCCGGTTGTAGCGTCAATTGAGCCAGCACCAAAACCCGCACTTCCCTTTCTACCGTCAAGCCCGGGCGATCGCCACAACCCACAAAAGCCCCATCAGGAACGCCCAACAAAGGCAACTTCGCCAAATCCAAAGGTTCAGCCCTCGGTGGGGACTCCCGCAGCATCACCACCACGCTCAGCGGTGCAAAAGACTCTCTCAGTAAAGCTTCCAGAGACTTGCGAATTACCCGTTCGTCCGCCGCACCCAAATTTTCGCAAACCCAAAACTCGTAGCGTGTTGGCAAATCGAGAGCTTTTACCAAATTTGCTATAGCCACCGGAGTTCGAGTTTCGTCCGCAAGGACGGCAATCTTCTCCACACCGAGCTTCAGCTTCGCTGTCAGCTCCTCAAAATAGCGTCCTTGAGATCCTACACAATGAGCATCTTGCCAAGGGATTCTCAAGCGATTAAAAGCCAACTGCACGCAACTGACATGGGGGTGAAATGTCAATTTATCTGGCGGTAGTTGGGCAATTAGCAGCTTTCCCCAGCCGTGGAACAGCGGGTCTCCGGCTACTAAAAGGACGATCGACCCAGCATCCGGCTCTAATTCGGCTATGCTCGCCAAATGGCGCCGAATTTCGAGAATTGCTTCGGTTAAATCGGACAGTGCCCAGCGCTCTCCGTAATGCTGGGGAAAATAGCTCAAATGGCGATCGCTCCCTATTAACAAAGCGGCCATTTCTACAACCTGCCGCGCCGATTCACTCAGCCCAGCAGCTCCATCTAAACCGATACCAACAACGTGTACTGTCACTTTTTAATCAAAAATTAAAAAACCAGAATTACTGATTTTTTCTGGTTTCTCATAAGTTTTTTGCTTGACTTTGTTGCCAAGCCAGAATAATTAAAGCATTTAATCTGCCAACTTTTGACTTTTGACTGATATCTAGCATTCGGCAGAATATTTGATGTTGATTCTGCCGAATGCTAAATACGCATTAACAGATGAGTGCGAAGTTTTTAGGCAGGGGATTTAAGCCCCAGCCTAAAAACAATCCACCTAAAGGTGGGGCTTAAATCCCCTGTGCTTTAGTCATGGCCGTTCAAAACTCGAAAACAGGCCAATCCGGTTGTCGGAGGTAGCTAGTCATGTCGTCAAACTTCCGCAGTTCGGCTCGGTGTATGAGCAGTTCTTGGGGCGTGTCGAGCCATTGCTCGTTTAATTCAGACATAACAGCGCACAGACGAGCGCGGTCTAGGTTCGGGCCGATGTCGCCAAAATAAGCCAGAGTAATGTGTGCCGTAAAATGGTATTGCTGTTCAATTCCCAAGGCAATTAAATCGGGATTTTGATAGATCGATCGACGTAACTCTAGAATTTGCTTGTAAGAGTTTTCGTCCGTCGGTGCAACACAAACACCTATAGCTCTAGTCATCACCATAAAGCCCAGGACTGTCCAGCGAATGGGAGACTTGCCCGATTGGACAGGTTTTGAGGCGGCAAAACCATCTGCCATGCAGCCTCGAAGTTGCACTTCAAATTCAGGATTTTTATCCGAGGCATCTCGAAAAGCACTGCTCCAAATCAAATCTGCCAGAGTGACATGGAAGCTATCGGGAGGTAGTGCGATCGAGGAACCAGGATGAAGTTCCTGCTGTAGCCGTTGTTGGCAAGAGTGTAAGTTAGCATAGAATACAGCATTTTCTGCATCTTCCCCAGCAGGTGGCGTAATCACCGAATAGCCGGGAAATGGCACTGCAACTTTAACGCCAGCTTTGTCCAGTCCAAATTTGGGAGATTCCTGAATGTGCTCTATCTGGGACTTGTAGGAGTCCAGCAGCGTCATTCGCGCTACCCGATTTACATAAGCTTGATAAGTATCGTCCAATCTCCATTTCCTCGTGCTAATTAATAGCTTTGGGCACTTACCTGACTTGAGAATTGTTAGGACTTGCGCAGAGAAAGAAAATCTATGTTTGAGATTCCTTTGTGCTGTTGAGTGTGACAGAATCTGTCACGATCGTACAAACCCTAACTTTCAAATTCTAGATATTTGAGAATAGTGCAAGATGTAAAAATTATCGAATAGAATCTTTAACTACTTGCAACAAACTTTATATAATACACCATTGTTGGGTGGCTTGGTGCTAGAAATGCAAATTTACCTGTTTTGGGGAGAGGACGACTTTGCGATGGGGCAAGCTGTGACAAGTTTACGCCAAAGTGCCGTCGATCCCAACTGGGCTAGTTTTAACTATGACAAGATTATTGCCGATCGCGCCGATGCCGTGGTCGAAGGACTCGATCGAGCCTTAACGCCACCCTTTGGTACCGGCAGTCGTTTTGTCTGGCTCGCCAATACCACTGTAGCCCAGCAGTGTTCTCCAGAACTGTTAGCGCAATTTGAACGGACGCTGCCAGTGATACCCGACACCACGGTGTTACTGCTGACATCCGTCAAAAAACCCGATAGCCGGCTCAAGTCCACCAAGTTACTCACCAAGTCCGCCCAAGTGCGGGAATTTTCACCGATTCCGCCTTGGAATGACAAAGAATTAGCCCAGCGGGTGCGCCAAGTCGCCACCGAAATGAATGTCAAATTGACCGCCACGGCGATCGAACTTTTGGCCGAATCCATTGGTAGCGATACCCGCGGGCTATACAGCGAAATGGAAAAATTGCTGCTGTTTGCCGGCAACCGCAGCCAACCTCTCAACCCCGATGAAGTGGCAGCACTGGTGCACTGTCACGCCCAGAATACATTCCAGCTAGCCGATGCCATTCGCGAGGGCAATACCTCCCTCGCTTTGGAGTTATTGGCGGGCTTAACGGCCCGGAGCGAGCCTGGTTTGAGGATTGTGGCAGGCTTGACTGGTAAGTTTCGGATTTGGTTGTGGGTAAAGGCAATGATCGAAGCGGGCGATCGGGATGATAAAATTGCTCAAGCTCTAGACCTCGGCAATCCGAAACGAATCTACTATTTTCGCCAAGAAGTCAAGAATGCCAGCTTAGAAAAACTCCAAAAAAGTTTACCTTTGCTGCTAGAGTTAGAAGCCTCCTTAAAGCGGGGCAGGGAGGAAGTCTCAACCCTGCAAACCAAAGTTATAGAACTTTCTAGCTTATTTCGCTGATGTCGGCTCCTGGCAACAGGAGCAGGTACTAATTTAATTGTAAATTTTTACAACAAATTTCGCGCTCTGGTATACGCTAGATGCCAGGAGCGGGCAAAAAATCTTGAGTATATAGCAGAAATAATCTCAGAATGCCACAGTAGAAGTTAATGTGGTAAATAAATGTTGTCCGCCGCCGAATGCCGATCGGTTAATATTATTTGCCGGCTCTCCACCCCCCCAACAAAAGAGCGCTACCCATGACACAACAGAACCTGCGGGAACTTCTCAAGCAGGGCGATCCAAAAGCGATCGCATCTAGCATCAACCGTACACTCAAGCCCAAAGGCATCAACGCCGATGTGACGCGGGATGAAGGCTGTCTCCACATAATTCTGGAGTCAGACAAAGTACCGAGTCAAATGGCATTGGTCGATTTCATCCGCAGCGGGATGACGAAATTGGGAGTCGAATCAATTCACACTATCAAGGTTTACGGGCGTCGAACAGGTGACGGCTCGGCCGCGTGGGAAGATGAAATAGAGCTGATGCCCTCAGAGCCAATGTACGCCTCTGACAGTGAAATTTCTGACGACTCCGTAGGTTTAGATGATGTCGAGCCCGAAGGCGAAGACTATTATCAAGAGGGAGAATTCGATCGAGATGATGACGAAGACGAAGACGAAGACGAAGACGAAGACGAAGACGAAGACGAAGATATAGCCCCGCCTCCGAAAAAACAATTCCCTAAATGGGCAATACCTGTGGGTATCTTAGTGCCTCTGGGGGCGATCGCAGGGCTATTTCTTACTGGAAATTTACCCTTCGGCGGTGGCTCGAACCCAGAATCGAGCGCCCCGGTTGCCACTTCGCCCTCCCCCAAAGCCTCATCTGCTGCGCCTAAAGCTACCACACCCTCTCCCGGCGCATCAGCTCCAGCTCCACAGGC
>PVWI01000505.1 GCA_003003725.1 filamentous cyanobacterium Phorm 6
GTACTTGTATAGGCGTAACTGCTCCAATTAATGTAAGCTGTTGCTAGGTCTGCGTCGTCTGTCCAGTTTTGAGCTTCAATTATGCCCTGAAGTCCCGCGCCGTAAGCCCCCGGTTTTGAACCAAAGACGCGAAAGTGCGATCGAACTTCCGCCTCTTCTCGACTCAAACCAGTCGATTCCCAATCCTGAATTTCCTGTTTAACTTGTGCTGCTAAAGGATTACTTTCGGCTGGTTCATCTAAATCCGCCACAGCTTTTACCGCAGAATCAAACAAATCAATTAAGTTAAAAAAAGCATCGCGGAAAAATCCCGAAATTCGCAAAGTAACATCAACTCTGGGCCGTCCCAAAACTGAAACGGGCAAGATTTCAAAATCTACAACTCGGCGCGAAGGCCCATCCCAGATTGGTTGAACTCCGATCAATGCTAGCGCTTCGGCGATGTCATCTCCACCTGTCCGCATCGTGGATGTTCCCCACACAGACAAGCCCAAAGTTTTCGGATATTCGCCATTTTCTTGAGTGTATCTTTCGATTAAAGTTTCCGCCGCAACTCTCCCAACTCTCCAGGCGGTTTCTGTCGGAATGGCGCGGATATCTACTGAGTAAAAATTGCGGCCTGTTGGTAATACATCTGGTCTCCCGCGAGTTGGTGCACCGGATGCGCCACTGGCTATGTGTCGCCCATCTAAGCCGCGCAACAAGTTGATAATTTCTTGGTTTGTTTGGAGGAGTGATGGTAAAAGATAGTTGGTTATCCAGTCTATTTCTGGTTGTGTTGCTTGTCCTATTTGAAGATTTTTAACCGCAGATGTACGCGGATCAACGCAGATGTTTTGGATTAAGTTATCGACTAATTCTGCGGCTTTTTCTTCAAGTTCTGCTGTTAAATCGCCTGCGGTGGTTAAGGGATCGAAATCATAGCCTGAGTCTTCGGCTAGGGCGCGGGTTAAGCCGATGCGATTTGTGCTAGGATGGCGGGCGATCGCAATTATCAAGTCTCTCAATTGTCTACCTTCGGGGCACTGTCCAAAAATATGCAATCCGTCACGAATTTGAGACTCTTTGAGTTCGCAAAGATAGCCATCTGTACGGGTGATAAACTCGGTAAATTCGGATTTATTTAGTTGGATTCCTAAGTCTTTATCTAAGTTTTCTTTGTTAGTGAGGGCGACAATACGATCGCGAATCATCGGCAATCTGGACGGATCTAAGCTTTGGGCTTCGCAATATTCGTCGATTAAGGCCTCCAATTGCTGCAAAGGCCCGTAAAGTTCGGCGCGAGTCATCGGTGGGGTGAGGTGGTCAATGATCACGGCTTGCGATCGTCTTTTTGCCTGGGAACCCTCCCCCGGATCGTTGACAATAAACGGATAAAAGTTCGGCATCGCGCCTAATGCGACTTCGGGATAACAGTTGCTAGATAAAGCGACACTTTTACCAGGAAGCCATTCTAAATTACCATGTTTTCCGGCATGAATGATTGCCTGAGTGCCAAAGTTTTGCCGCAACCAATAATAGTAAGCCAGATAATTGTGAGTTGGTTCTAAATCCGGTGCGTGATAATTCAAACTAGGGTCAATTTCATATCCGCGCGATGGTTGAATTCCGACAAACACATTCCCAAATTGAATTCCGGGAATCGGAAACAGGTTCGCATCCAGGTTCGTAGTAAGGACTTCAGTCCTTCCTTCCCCAGTCGCCAACCCCCATCTATTACAAATTCCATCCTGTACTTGCTGCGGCAAAGTAGCAAAATACTCTTGATATTCTGCTAAATCCAAAGATTGACGAATAGGCCGCAATTCTCGTCCTTCCGGGTCATTTGTCACGCCAGATATCAGCATTTCAATTAACTCATTGCCACTGGTGGGGATATTTTCAACTAGGTAACCAGCTTGCTGCATAGCTTTGAGAATTTCCACACAGCTAGCGGGCGTATCCAAGCCGACACCGTTAGCTAAGCGGGCGTTGCGGGTGGGATAATTTGCGAGAATTATGGCGATGCGTCTATTGGCGGCGGGAGTTTGTTTTAGCTTGACCCAGTTTGTAGTTAAATCTGCTACAAATGAAATGCGATCGGGCGCAGCGACATAACCGACAACATCGGTTTCTAATTCGCTATTCCAACTTTTTACAGCCTTAAAAGAAACCGCCCTAGTAATGATTTTGCCATCTACTTCTGGCAAAGCTACATTCATCGCCACATCGCGCGGTGAAAGTCCTTGCAATTCGCTTTCCCACTGTTCTAAACCGCCGCCACTGAATATGGCTTGCAATACTGGAACATCTAAGGATTTTAAGGAAAACTGTGACAGTGTTAGCAATCACAGAACGATTTTGCTCCATTTTTGCCTGAACTTGTGACAGCTTCTGCCGAG
>PVWI01000506.1 GCA_003003725.1 filamentous cyanobacterium Phorm 6
AACCCACCAAACTCCCCGCCAAACCAGCCAGAAAACTGCTCACAAAAAACGTCAATACAATGTACCTATCAGTGTCAATCCCCAACAAACTAGAAGTAGTAGCATCTTCAGCCACAGCCTGCATTGCTTTGCCAAACTTAGTAAAATTTATCAAGTAAGTTAAAACAGCCACAATCACAACGGATACCGCAAAAATTACTATTTGAACAGTCCGAATCGGAATAGGTTTATCCACTGTACCGAAGTTAATTGCAGCAGGCAAATAGCCGTAAGTATTAGCCGGAAAAGTGTAAATCTCCGCACCAACAAGATACTGGATGATATTGGCGATCGCCACAGCCGCCCCCAAACTAGAAACCACCGTCAGCAAAGGATCTGAGTTTCTGCGACGTAAAGGCAAAAAAGCAACTCTTTCCACAATTACTCCCACCAAACCAGCCAGCGTACTACCCAAAATTAGTGCCACAGTAAAAGGCAATTGTACGGGAATTCTCGCATTAGCTAACAACCCGTTAAAACCGAAAGCTCCCCCCATCAGTGTATAGGTGAAATAAGCACCCACAGTAAAGACTGCACCGTGAGCAAAATTAATAATTCCTAGAATAGAAAACACCAGCGTGTATCCCAACGCAAAAATAGCATACACGCTGCCGATCGACAAACCATTCAAAAATTGTTGCAAAAACAGAGTTAAATCCATCGCCCGTCACGAATTACGCATCAATATTAAATCATTCATCTATCGACAAACTAACAATTCTCCTTCTTCTTAACATCCATTACATCCATTACATCCGTTACATCCGTTACAGAATCCGCTGCCGAACTTCCTAACATCCGTTAAATCCGCTACAAAATCCGTTGCCGAACTTCCTTCATTTCAAAAACTCAAACCTACCATTATTTCCATCCGCCTCCATTTTAATCCGTGCCACATAAAACTCTTTTTGATTGATTTCACCTTCCGGCGTAAAAGAAATTTCTCCTAAAGGCGTATCGTACTTGCCTATCAACAACTGCTGATTCAGCTTTGTCCGCAATTCTGCCAAAGGCTTGTCCTTCACCTTAGACTGAGCATTAATTGCCTTTAATGACTCAACAAAAACTTGTACCCCAGTAAAAGCTTGAGCGCTAAACTGAGGCGGTTCTTTCTTGAATTGGGCGCGATAAGCGTCGCGGAAAGCCTTATTAACTTCATTCTGATATTCCGGGCTGTATGCTTGGGCAATCAAAACCCCATCGCAAAGAGCCTTGCAAACAGTAAATACGTTGGAAGTATTCAGACCGTTGCCCCCAATAATAACGCCTTTGTAGCCCAACTCCCGCAACTGCTTAATTAAATTGCCTCCGTCTGCCGCCAACCCGGAAATAATTATCAAATCGGGCTTGACATTGATCGCATTAGTGGCTTGAGATTGGAAATCTGTATCAGTAGTCAAGAATTTTTGAACTGTTGCCAATTCCAGTCCCATCTCTTTAACTGTTTTCTGGAAAGTTTCAGTCTCAGATTTGCTAAAAGCATCATTCTGAGCAAAAAACACGGCTACTTTCTTGATATTGGGATTTTGCTTGAGGGCGGCTTTAACTGCGTTAGGTGCTACCACGGCGACGGGCGCGGAGACTCTGGCGACATAATCGCCAATCTGGGGAATGCCTTTAGCTGTGTTGGAGGGTGCGAGTACGGGTACTTGGGCGCGATCGGCGATCGGATCTGCACCAAAAGCCTGTTGCGATAGAGTTGGGCCCACAATACCCACCACTTTATCCTGATTGATCAAAGTATTAAAAGCATTGATCGCCCCCTGTTCATCTCCACCAGTATCTTGTAACACCACTCTAATCGGCGTCCCATCCACACCGCCGCGATCGTTGAAATACTTTTCAGCAATTTTCGCGCCTGCCACCTGTTCCTGGCCAAGTAAGGCGACATTGCTGGTTTGCGCCACCCCAACTCCAACGGGAATAGCGGCTGAGTTGGCCGCACCCGCACCCTGTGGCGAAGCTCCCGGAGATGGCGAAGTAGCTGTAGATACTGTTGTAGAGGTCTGGGGAGTGTTGGTCTGACTGCAACCAATCAGCAGTGAAGCGCAGGTAACGAATAAGGCACTAGGACGAGTAGTAGGGTTTTTCATGGGCGGGCGATCGAACACATATATATATAGAACATCTGTCTGTACAGATATTCTACCCATTGGCGGAAGAGTCCCCTGAAAAAACATTACTCTTACGCCTCAAAACAGGTGACATCCGGAAAAGAGGAGCCATCGAGGGAACATTCAAGCGATCTCAAGAGGTAAAACCCATCCCCAGTATAGGTTCCAATAATCG
>PVWI01000507.1 GCA_003003725.1 filamentous cyanobacterium Phorm 6
ACCCACATTCCGCACCCCCAACTGGCACATAGGCGGATTGAGGGGTTAAAAGTGAATCATCCGAGATAATAGTGAGTAAAAACACCCAAAAATCTGTGCAACGATCGCATCACCCACTTGTCCATTCCTAAAAATTGACATGAGGGCATGAATTAAATCTTCTTAACCCATAAAACGTCAAAAATCAGACCATTAACAACTATTAATTTCCAGCATATATCGCCAGCATTATGACAATAATACATCACTGCTGCACCTACAATTACTTAAATGTAAGTCAGTTTTATCAATCAATAATCGACTTCATTTCACAACAAGAAATAATAAGACCGACAGGTGACTGGAAACAAATTTAATATCGCCAACCGTTCGGATGTCAAATTAGAAACTTGTTGAATCCCTTGAATACAAACGGCATGAATCGATTGAAAACTTTGGAATATCCAGCGCAAAGTAGGTCGATTGGTTCCTTTGCCCAATTGATTTTTTACGGTTTTATTAGTAAGCTGCAAGTTTTGCCGGAGTAACCTTTGACCCAAAGTATAAACCAACAAACACAAACCCATTACCAAAGTTAAAGCCTCGATTCTTTCTGGCGACTTCAGAAACACGCTATCCGTAAAAAATAGCGGGTCTTTCAGGAACCCAAACCCTCTCTCTGCCGACTGCTGTTCCTTATATTTCACAATCATTTCATCAGGATTTAATTGTGATGCATCCAGCACATTTGTAGCTAAGATAAATCTGCCACTAGCTTTGGTTTCTTTAGCTATCACGCTAGCATCTAATTCCAGTTGGGCTTCAACTTTAAAGGTCGAGCTAGAACTAGAATTATCATGAGAAATGGTCGAATTAGTAGCTGGTTTTGCTGTCGCTTCTCTGCTGCTAATTTGAGTTAAATTATGATATTTTAGTTGTTTGGATAAACGACTTGCTGCTGCTGAGACATCGGCTGAACAAGCAAATTCAATATTTGATAACTCTCGCAACTTTTTCTGAGCCTCAACTTCAGCTTTTTTGAGATTTTTTTCTAATTTACGTCGGTCAGCATCACGACGTAAACTGCTCTCTACTACTAACCATCTTTGTTCAATTCCACCATAATTACTTTTGTGTTCTGACCAACTATATCCCGTCACTGAACTTTGATGAAATTCTGATTCATTTAGCTGAGATACCAGTTGCTGCGCTTGTTTAAGGCTCAGCGGTACACGAGTTAACCATTTTAAATTGGTTAACATTTCTAAATTGGGAGCGGTATATAATGCACTGTCAGCTACCATTAAAGTGTCGAGGTTTAACTGTTTTTTAAAGTCTTGACAAATTGAGGCGAATATGGAATTATCTGATTCGTTTCCCGAAGCTGCTCGTAAAAATAGTGGTACATCTCCATCTCCAGTACAAATTAGGTCTAAAATAAACTGTTTTAAGTCGGGACGATGGTCGCGAGAGTAGCCGTAGGTAATCTGAATTGGTATTGGGGATGTTTGATGGTTGATTGATGAATTATCTAACTGATTGCTATCTGTTTCTCTGCTAGAAAAACATACTGATGTCAATTCTTGTTCATATTTGCCATGTAGATGAAATGAACTTGAGTCGAGGTGAGATGTGTCGGTATTTATCTCAAATTTTTGAGCTGCTTCTAGGGCAATGGTTGTGAATATATTGGTGATTCCTGACAAATATAATTTATCTAATACTCTGCCTAAACGGTCATCATTGAGATGCGATGCTTGAATCCCTGACCCAAGTAAATGTTCTATTGCTTTCCCTTCAAAAAATTTAGAGAATAAGTATAGTGGGGCGGAAACCATCCCTAATCCATTGATAATCATGGCTTTGACTACCAGGCCGGGACTGACTATCTCGCCCGGTTGTTCGCCGACTAATTCATTGATTTTTGGAACAATTCCTATTTCATCAATTAGACCGGCTATCAAGCCCAGATGATCTAGGTTTTCTACTTTCATCTCAGATGCTTTCTGCATGGGCTGCTGAATCCTGATTTGAGCGTCGATCGCGATCGCCAGTTTACACTATTTTTGGTGATGATTGCTGACTGCTGGCGATCGTAATTAACGCATTTTCGTGATCTATCCGGTCACTGTGAGGTAATAAACTTGGTTTTTACCGATCGCAATTTTAACTTACATCAGATAGGACTCACGCTCTCACGTCAATTTTTCAGAATGGACTACTGGGTAATGCTGAGTGACCGAGGTTGAGTATTTCTACTCATTTTTGTCTTGGATGATTCACTTTTACTCCCTCAATCCCCCTATGTGCCAGTTGGGGGTGCGGAATGTGGG
>PVWI01000161.1 GCA_003003725.1 filamentous cyanobacterium Phorm 6
ACCTAGATTGCTACAATAATTTTCGCCGAACTACATTATTGACTTTTTAAACAATATTAAATACACTATTAATTAATCCACTATTTCCTCGATCGCGAAACTTGCTTTATTAGGGGAAATATTGACGCAAAACAAATTCTTGACAAATCCCATGAAACTATCCAAAATTGACTTGAGCAGCGTCTTAGCAGTCGGTCACTCTAACGGCCAGTTAGGCCTGTTGATCGATCGCGGGGAATGCCTCGAATTTATCGAAATTGCGGCTCCCGAAGCTGCAATGCACGGCCTGCAAATGGTTGATTTCATCGCCAATACAGATTCAACCGAACTCAGTGGCGTTATTGAATCACCAGAAATTGCTCCCTGCGGCGAACCAATTGCTATGATGTCCGTAGATTCCCAAATGGCTAGCGCGATCGGATACAACGAAGAGGATCAAGTTTTACAAATAGAATTTAGCAGCGGCTCAGTCTATCAATACAGCGACGTAGAACCGGAAATTTGGGAATCTCTGCAAGATGCTGATTCTACAGGCAGATTTTTTAACTCCGAGATTAAGGGTTATTATTTCAGCCAGCGCGTAGATGACCCAATAGATAGGACGTACGATTGAAACCGCCTCTACAAACACCAAGTCTGCCTCCGCGGTGTAAAGAAAACAACCTAATTTTAAACACTCTTCAACCCGCGGAGGCGGGTTTTGTCTGTGTAGACGCGGTTTCAACCGCCCGGTGTCTTTTCTGGATACGGCGTGTCTTCCCACACATCCCAAAAGATAGCTCTTGAGTGATAATGAAGAATAACATAGGATTTACGAAAAAAAACCCGGTTAACACAAAAAAATCTGGGTTTTGTCAACGACTAGCAACGAAAAAACCGGGTTTCTAGCCCGCCGCGCGTAAGTCCTGTAATATTGACCAAACACACCTAATTTGAGAGAACCAACTATGATGGCAATTCCCGGCGTTGCAGTTCTCGCTCTCATTTATGAAAGCAGCACTTCCCTGGTTTATCGCGGCCGCAACGAGCAAGACAACCAACCTGTTATTATCAAACTGATCAAAGAAGACTATCCCACTCCCGAAGAACTCAATAGATACAAGCGCGAATATGATATTACTGTCAACTTAAACCTCCTCGATGGAGTTGTTAAAGTTTACAAATTGCAGCAGGTTAGAAATAGTCTGGCAATGATTTTAGAAGATTTTGGCGGCGAATCTTTGAAAATCTTTATGGCTTCCCAAAAATTTACCACTTTAGGATTTTTGACTACTGCCATCAAAGTTGCTGAAACTTTGGGAGAAATTCATGCCAAAAATGTAATTCATAAAGATATAAACCCCTCTAATATAGTTTTTAATCCGGCTACAGGTCAAGTTAAGCTCATAGATTTTAGCATCTCAACTTCATTAAGTCTGGAAGACATTCCGAATAAAAATCCTAATTTTTTAGAAGGCACTTTAGCCTATATGTCGCCCGAACAAACGGGAAGAATGAACCGGATAATCGATTACCGCACCGACTTTTATTCCCTCGGCGTCACCTTCTATGAAATCCTGTCAGGACAGCTCCCTTTTCCCACTACCGATCCAATGGAGTTAGTTCATTGTCACATCGCCAAACAGTCAGTACCTCTCGCGGAAATCACACAAGAAATTCCTCAAACAATTTCAGATATTGTGATGAAATTGTTATCAAAAACCGCTGAGGATCGATATCAAAGTGCTTGGGGACTGAAAGCCGATTTGGAATCCTGTTTGTTTCAATTGCAAACATCTGGGGTTATTTCTGAGTTTGCTCTCGGCAGCCAAGATATTTCCGACAAATTTCAAATCCCTCAAAAACTTTATGGCAGACAGCGAGAAGTTGACACTCTTTTAGCGGCATTTGAACGGGTAGCAGCCGCAAATAATCGAGCCTACAACATCAAACAGTCCCAAATTTCTGTTCTCAAGAAAGAGATCAAATCGAAACAAGAAATTCCCGTGTCGTCGGTAATCGCTAGAGGACAACATAAATCTCGCAGCGAGATGATGCTAATTGCTGGTTATTCCGGCATTGGTAAATCGGCAATGGTGAAGATTTTAGACAAGCCGATTACCCGCAGGCACGGCTATTTTATTTGGGGAAAATTTGACCAGTACAAGCGAACTATTCCCTACTCAGCCGTTGTCAGCGCTTTTTCGGAATTGGTGCGACAACTGTTAACTGAAAGCGAAGCTCAATTGGCAGTTTGGCGCGAAAAACTCCGCACTTCTTTCGGGCAAAATGGGCAAATTATTATTGATGTACTTCCCGAAGTTGAACTAATTGTCGGAGCTCAGTCTCCTGTAGCTGAATTGGGGCCGACGGAATCTCTGAATCGCTTTAATTTAGTCTTTCAAAACTTCATTCGCGTATTTTGTCAGCCCGAACATCCGCTGGTGATTTTTCTCGACGATTTGCAGTGGGCTGATTCTGCGACTCTCAAATTGATCGAATTGATGATGACAGATGAAGCGACTCAATATCTGTTTTTAATTGGCGCTTATCGGGATAATGAAGTCAGTCCGACTCATCCTTTAATGATGACTTTGGAGACGCTGCGGAATCAGGAAGCCATCATTAATCAGATTGCTTTGTCGCCTTTGGGTGTGGAGAATATCACTCATTTGATTGCGGAGACTTTGCACAGCGATCGCGAATCTGTCAAACCTTTAGCTGAACTGGTTGTCAGCAAAACAGACGGAAATCCTTTTTTTGTTAATCAATTTCTGCAAACATTGTATCAGGAAAACTTGCTGGTTTTTCACCCGCCGCAGTCGGGGAGCAAGGGCGGCTGGCACTGGGATATGACGCAAATCGAACAGTGCGCCATCACTGACAATGTAGTAGATTTGATGGTGCAAAAATTGAGAAAACTGCCGAGTCCAACGCAGCAGGTTTTGCGTTTAGTGGCTTGTTTGGGAAACGAATTTGACTTGAATACTCTGTCTTTAATTAATGAGAAAGAAGCATCGGAAACTTTTTCGCAGTTACTGCCGGCGATTAAGTCTGGACTGATCCTGCCAACTTCCGAATTGGAAAGTAAATCACTCGATTACGTGATGTTTCCGCTGTTGATTCTGAATTATAAATTTTTGCACGATCGCGTCCAACAAGCTGCTTATGCTTTGATAGACGACTCGCAAAAAAAAGACGTTCACCTGAAAATCGGCCGGCAAATCCTCGAAAACACTCCGGCTGAGTATCGCGCTGACAGAATCTTTGAATTAGTCGATCACTTGAATGTCGCGCGATCGCTAATTACAGACGAGCGAGAATTAATTGAACTAGCAACGCTGAATTTAGACGCCGCCCGCAGAGCTAAAGATGCCACTGCTTATGTTGCTGCCTTGCAGTATTTAACCGCAGGTATGGACGGTTTAACCGCCGATATTTGGGATTTCCACTACGACTTAGCCTTTGCTCTCAACATGGAGCGCGCAAATGTTGAGTATCTAAACGGCTATTTCGAGCATTCAGAAGAATTTATCAACATAACTTTGCAAAAAGCGCGATCGGCCTTAGAAAAGGTAGAAATTTACAACCTGCTGATCGTGCAGTACACCCTCCGCGCCAAGTACGAAGAAGCCGTCAAAGCCGGAATCCAAGCCTTGAACTTGTTGGGAATTGACTTGCCGCTAGACGGGCTGCAAACAGTCATCTCCGAAGAATTTGCAGCAGCCACAAACTTTTTAGCAGGTAGAGACATAGCTTCGCTGATTGACGCTCCCGAAATGACTGTACCAGAAAAAAAAGTTGCTGTCAAATTAATCACAAACTTGTTAACATCTGCTTACCTCAAAAATCCAGACTTGTGGAAAGTCAGCGTCTTAAAAGGAGTCAATCTTTCTCTCACATACGGTTTGGTTCCCGAAGCATCTCTCTGCTACGCGGGCTACGGTATGTTCTTAAACGCTGTTTCTGGAGATTACAAAGCAGCTTATCAATTTGCCATGCTGTCGCTGAATTTGAGCGAGAAATCGGGAAATATCGGCTTGAAGTGCAGAGCTTGTTCGTCCTTGGTCAGTATTTTTCATTACTGGTTCAATCATATTAAAGAAGCACACGCGATCAGCAATGAAGGGTATCAAGCCGCTTTAGAATCAGGAGATTTAGAATACGCAGGTTATATCCTGTCCAACCGTATAGCCAATTACTTTTTTCAAGGTAAAGAAATCTCGCAAATTCTAGCAGACACGAGCAGGTATTTGCAGTTCAGCCAAAAAACGAAAAATCAGCTTGTCACCGATATATTATTAGGGGTAGAGTTGATCCTGCGCAACTTGAGCCAACTCACTTCTGAAAAGTTTGTATTTGAAAGCGAAGATATCACGGAAGCTGAATATGTACACAACTGTCAAGCTCATCAAAATTTATACTCGTTGTGCCTTTATCAAATTCGCAAATGCCAGGTAATGTACTGGTACGGCAACTTTGACGAAGCACTAACACTAGCTTTGGAAGTAGAAAAGCAGCTATCTTTCATTACCGGAGCGATACCAGCTACCGAGTGGAATTTTTTCTTTTCTCTAGTTTTAGCGGCAGTTTTTCCCAACGTTTCAGCAGACAAGCAAAAGCAATATTTGAAGAAGTTAGAGGCAAATCAAAAACAGATGAAAATCTGGTCAGACAATTGTGCAGAAAATTTTCTGCACAAGTACCTTTTAGTACAAGCAGAAATAGCTAGAATTTCCAAGAAAGACTCAGAAGCTGTAGAATTGTATGACCTTTCCATAACTTTTGCTCAAGACAATGAGTTTGTCCAAAATGAAGCGTTGGCTAATGAACTAGCAGCCAAGTTTTGGTTGAGTAAAGGCAAATATCAATATGCCAAAATCCACTTGCGCGAAGCTCATTCATGCTACTTACGCTGGGGTGCCGTCCGCAAAGTTGAAGATTTGGAACAGAAGTATCCGCAGTTGCGGGAAATGATACCGCTCAACGGCAGTTTTAACAACAGTCAAACTACAACAACTATTCATACTTCTACTGGAAGCGATGCGAGAGTGCTGGATTTAGCAACTGTAATGAAAGCATCGCTGGCGATTTCTAGTGAAATTGTTCTCGACAAGTTACTGGCTTCTTTGATGAGAATATCGATAGAAAACGCGGGTGCACAATCCGGTTTTTTAATCTTGGTTAGAGATGACAAACTGTTAATTTCAGCGAAAGCATCAGTAATTGCTGAAGATGTAGCGGTGATGCAATTTACACCTGTAGAAGAATGTCAAGATTTACCTGTGACAGTGATTAATTATGTGGAAAGAACTCGCGAGGATTTGGTCTTGAGCAATGCGGCTGAGGGGCGATTTACGGCAGATCCTTACGTGGCAAAACATCAGCTAAAATCTCTTTTGTGTACTCCGATCATCAATCAACGCAAACTAATCGGCATTCTTTATTTAGAAAACAACTTAACTGTCGGTGCGTTCAATGCTCATAGATTGGAAGTTTTAAGGCTGCTTTCGTCTCAAGTTGCTATTTCTTTAGAAAATGCTCTGCTTTACAATTCGGTGGAGCAGAAAGTGCAAGAGCGGACGCAGGAGTTAAATGAAAAAAACGAGCGTTTAGAACAAACTTTGCGCGAGCTAAAACTAACTCAAGCTCAACTAATTCAAACGGAAAAGATGTCTAGTTTGGGGCAAATGGTGGCTGGTGTAGCTCACGAAATTAATAATCCTGTAAGTTTCATTTACGGCAATCTCAATCCGGCTAGTGAATACGTCAAAGATTTGCTAAAGTTGATTGAGCTTTATCAGCAGCACTATCCAGAACCTGCTGATGAAATTTTAGAGGAAATAGAAACAATTGAACTGGAATTCTTGATTGGAGATTTGCAAAAGCTGCTGGATTCAATGAAGGTGGGAGCGGAAAGAATCCGGGATATTGTGTTGAGTTTGCGGAATTTCTCGCGCCTCGATGAAGCGCAAATGAAGTCGGTGGATATCCATCAAGGCATTGACAGTACGGTGATGCTGTTGCAGCCGCGTCTGAGAAAAGAGGGTGGCCGTTTGGGAATTGAGTTGATTAAAAATTACGCGAAGTTGCCGCTAATTACTTGTTATGCGTCGCAGTTGAATCAGGTATTTATGAATGTTTTGACAAATGCGATCGATGCGCTGCTGTTGGCGAGGGATTGTCCGTCTCAGCCTCAAAATAATCCTACTATTACGATCGCCACGGAGATGACAGACCGCAATTCTGTTATCATTAGAATGGCTGACAACGGCTCTGGGATGAGCACTGAGGTGCTGCACAAGATATTTGACCCGTTTTTTACTACTAAACCAGTGGGTTCTG
Source organism: filamentous cyanobacterium Phorm 6 (assembly GCA_003003725.1). Classification (GTDB taxonomy): domain Bacteria; phylum Cyanobacteriota; class Cyanobacteriia; order Cyanobacteriales; family Microcoleaceae; genus Microcoleus. Next base: position 6,325 of record PVWI01000161.1, read on the forward strand.
GTACTGGTTTGGGGCTGTCTATTTCGCACTCGATCGTTGTTAGTTCTCACGGTGGGAATTTGACTTGTGTTTCTGCACCGGGAGAGGGTACGGAGTTTGCGATCGAAATTCCGATCGCCCCCAGGCAGGTTTTGTAAATAAACACAAAGAAAGGGCGAATAGATATCTCCTAAAAAGTATGGAACAGGCAAGATGCCTGTTCCACAATAATTATTGAATATATCTAATACCCGGCGAATGGAATTCGCGGCTACACAAACAATGTCCGCCTCCGCGGACTAAGAAAGAAAAAAAGAAAGGGCGAATGGAATTCGCTGCTACACAAACAAAATCCGCCTGCGCGGACTAAGAAAACTTTATTTGGTGGTATAAATAAACCAAGTTTTGCTAAGATGTCATAAACAAGCTAAAAAACAAGCAGGTAGCCATGACAGCCACCCTGACGCGGGCTATTTTAACCGCAAATGCACGCGGATATATCCCTATCAATCGACATCTAAATGCAGTTTGAGAGCTGCATTTACTAACTGCATAATTTCCTCACTCAAACTTCCGACTGCATCGCTGGTAATTCGCTGTTTAGAAATTGTCCGTACTTGCTGTGCTTGCACTTTAGAAGGTTTGGATAAACCGCTATCCTCTGGATTTAGTAACACCTCGAAAGGGTAGACACGGGTTATATTCGAGGTAATTGGTAGAATTGTAACTGTATTGGCAGCACGGTTATTAGCGTCATTGCTCACCACCAATACGGGACGGCGTTTATCTATCTCAGAACCAACCGTAGGACTGAGATTAGCGTAGTAAATTTCACCACGTTTCATCTGTTAATCCATCGGCAACTGTTAAATCCCAAGCGGAGTCTACTTCACTAGATGCTTGTCGGTAAGCAGATTCTAGTTCTTGATTCCGCAACAATTCCAGAGCTAATTCAATTACTTGGGATGGCGATTTACATCCTTTAGCAATTTTGTAGCTTTCAATGAACTGTAGTAGCGATTGTGATAAGGAAATTGATATTTTTTCAGCTTGCATGATCTTAGCAATTGGTAATTACAAAGATTTCTACTTAATTATAGCACAAGTAGTAAACTAGAGTAAATTACACTATTTACAAAACGGGCGATCTCACTTTGGCAGGGCTGGCATTGCCAACCCTGCCAAGCCTACATTTTCTCTAATCTACTACAGAGTAGCTAACTCTGAGGACTCCTTTCTGGGATTTAATTTTAGTTACTTCTACTTCTCCCAATGCGCCAAGAGACTTAGGATGTGTCCCCCCACATGAGACAGCAGGAAAATTTCCGATCGCAATCTTGCGACTGCCGTAAGGATCGCCCTTGACTTGTACAGGTAGATTTTCAATGATTGCCTCTGCCAGATCGGATTTCAAGCTTTCCTGAACCTTCTCAATGGGTAACAGGGTTCCTGAAAATTCAACTCGTGATTGTCCAGGCCAATGATGCCCTCCCGTTGCTTGCAAATCTGGGAAACGTTTCTCAATTAATGCTGCAATCAAGTGACCTGCAACATGGTGATTGGAATGAATCAAACGATTATTGATATCGATTGAAATATTTACCTCTTGCCCAACTTCGAGATTTCCGAAATCTGAAACGTAATGATCGACATAGTTATCAGAATGAGAGGTATGAGTGACAAGAACATTTTCAATCAGCCCAATGTCAGATTTTTGTCCGCCCCCTTGAGCATGAAAAATAGTTCGATCGAGGCGAATGATCCGTTGCTCACCATTAATCAATTCAACGATATTTGCACTTGCTTCCGAGATGTCTGAGTCTTCTAGGTAAAGCTTAAGAGTGGTCACAATTAAAACCTCCAAATTAAAGTGTAAAAAACAGTAGTTATTAGCTCCAGTAAGAGAGCGGACAATTGAAAGAACGAAAACCAATAAAGCAAGAGCTACTTAAGCGTCCACCAACACCAACACGCGATACAGAATGAAGATAACGGGAGTTAAACAGTATTAAATCGCCAATCTCTGGTTGAATTTCAAGCTTAGGAGGGCCAATCTTTTCAGGGTCAAATCCGTAGCCGTCTTGACGACGGCAATGTGATAAATTTTCGGGAAGCATAGAAGCATCCCATAATGACAAGCTGCCTCCTGACTCTGGCATATTGAGGTAAACGTTTGCCCCAAGCTGAATCCGAATTTCTTTGGCGCGTGGATTGAAATTGGAATCCTCTTGAATATTGTCATTGTGAGGGAAAATATAAGACCCTTCTTTAAGAAGACGAGTCAACCCAACAAACATAGGTAGACCATCAATATTTTCGAGATGTGCTCCGGCGGGCCATACTTCGTCTAAGTTGAGTCGTAGTCGATCAATTGGTGAATAGTAAGGATCGAAAATGTCTCGAATTTCTCGAATGTTGTATCCAGCTTGGGCGTAGTATTGCTGCCAATGTAGTGGATCGTTGTATGTTTCGTAATAGGAAAGACGGTCACGACCAATCTCTTCCGCACCACAAGTTGAATAGACTCCCATCCGTTCTTTGCTAGATAATCGATCTTGAACTCGTTGACATAAAATTTCAGGATAGTAATGACGAACTCGAATGGCGAGCAATTGACCTTTTATGAGAGCTAGAATTGCCTCAGAGTTAAGCACTGTTTCTAAATTCAAAAAACCATCTTCACCTGTCTTTGTTTCTGTAGTTTGTGCCAGCATGACCAGATTCCTTTAAGAAGTGTATAGTTTGGATTGGTTTGAGCCGAAGTTTTGAATACAAGGATTGCAGCAATTAAGAATATTGCTCTTCACAAAAATTCTTGCTCAATTAAGTTCTACGATATCGACTTGTTTCTTAATGAGCTAGTCTTTTTTGTATCAACTTTCTAGAAAACTATTCATACTTTTCGATCGCCCTATTAAGACTTTGAAGACAGAAAAAAGATGTTTGGATACCTAATATCCGCAATTGATAAGGGTTTTGGCTCTTGGTAGATATCTGGTGGCTAGCGGAAAAGCGAATGAGTCTTTTTTGAACTAAAAAGTATCATTTGGTCTTTCCTTGCCATGAAGTGAGTCCACAAAGACCAAACTTGTTTTACCAAAAACCTTGTAATGGCAACGGTTTTGACGCTACACTAAGCCAACGTTAAAAAGTATCTTTTGGTATATGGGCGACGATCGCACACGAATGGTCAATTGGGTCAAAAAAGCTTTGTTAGCTTTTCAAAATAGTCCTTTAACTGGTGCCCAGTGCAGTCTGATCGATCAGTTTTTGCAGGGCAAGACGATCGAGGATGCTGCGAAGGATAGCGGTTACAGTGTCATCCATGCCAAACGAGTCAGCGCAGACATCGGTGAGGCGATCGCCCTGGAAATGGGAGAATCGAAGCGAATCAATAAGTCCTCCTGGCTGCCGAAGATCCGGGACTATTTGGGACAGCAGCCAGAGTCGGATTTTGTAGAAGGTGAAGGGCCGATCGCACATCCCTCAATACCAAACCAAAATTTTGTGGGACGCGAAAAGGCGATCGCCTCCCTCAACACCCATATCAACCAAGGCGCAAAAATCATCGTCATCCAAGCTAACGGCGGTGTCGGCAAAACCACATTGGCCCACGAATATCTCAACTCTCAGGGTTTTGACTTAGTGCTAGACCTCCCAATGGCCAAGGAAAAAGATAATATCCAACTTGTAGATAGTGTAATTGAAGGATGGCTGAAACAAGACTTTGATGAAGAACCAGGGCGAGAGTTTTGGGAAATGTTGCGGCGGCTAAAGCGGCAACTTCAAACTCGCAAAATAGGCGTGTTAATTGATAACTTAGAACCCGCACTAGATGGACAAGGCAAGTTTATTGAACCCCATCGCCGCTATGTTGAATTATTGCGAGTTTTGGCCGATCCAACAGTGCAGTCTGTGACGCTGATAACCAGCCGCTTTCGTCTGTGCGAATCAGATGTAAATGTTGCTCACTATTTATTACCGGGATTGGATGAGCAAGCGTGGCAGCAATTTTTTATGAATCGCCATATTAATATAGATATTTCCACACTGAACGCGATGCACAAAGCCTATGGAGGAAATGCGAAAGCAATGGGTATCCTCTGCGGTGCAATTCAAGAAGATTTTGATGGAGATATGGTGGCTTATTGGCGCGAGAATAGTAGCGATTTGTTGGTTAAGGCTGATTTAGAAAACTTAGTAACCAGTCAGTTTCAGCGTCTCCAAGAACTTAACTCAGAAGCCTATCAACTCCTCTGCCGTTTGGGATGCTATCGCTATCAGGATGTGCTGACTGTCCCGACTGAGGGATTATTGTGTTTGTTGTGGGATGTGCCAGAAGGACAGCGCAGACGGGTGATTGAATCTTTGCGAAATCGCTCTTTGGTAGAGTTTAATAATGGAGAATATTGGTTGCATCCGATGATTCGGGAAGAGGCGATCGCGCGGCTGAGAGCAAGTGAAGATTGGGAAGAGGCAAATCGCAAAGCAGCAGAGTTTTGGACGGATAGTGTTAAGACGGTTAAAACTGTAGAAGATGCACTGATGGCTTTTGAGGCTTATTATCACTGTGTAGAGATTAATGACTTTGAGCAAGCTGGCTATGTAATTGAGAGAAGGAGAGATGCCAGTTATAGAAACGGAGAATCTCTAGGAATATCATTTTATCGGTTGGGTTTGTTACAACCCATGATTTACTCAATCAATTCAATTATCAACCAAATTAAAGACGATTTTATACTGAGTATACTGCATAATGTTTTAGGGTATTTATACGGACTAACCGGAAGTATAAACGCAGCAATAGAATGTCACAATTTATCATTTAAAGCAGCGGAACGCACCCTTTTATCTGTTAACTTAAGCCCTTCAATATATTTTTATGCAAAAAGGTGGCAAACTTGCTCTTTAATTAATATAGGACTTTGTAAAATTGACTTTTGGGAACTAGAAGAATCTGTCAATTATTTTAAAAAAACAGAATTTATTTGTAATAATCATAACGATTTAGAAACTGGTTTATATGAAAACGAGAAAGACTATTTATATTGTTTGGCATTTTTGAACTCCTGTTTAGGCTTTAAAGAGATCGCCCTGAGTTATGCACAACAAGGCGAAGTAGTGATTCATAACATAGATAATAGTTATTGGAGTCAAGGATATAGCTTATTGTTTATGGGTCTAACCTATAAAAATCTAGCAGAATTTGACAAATCTTTTGAAATGTTCCGCCAAGCGATCGCATTTGCCGAAAAAACTCACTACACTCAAGTTAAGGCTAAAGCTTTAAGTGGTATGGCAGAGCTTTATCGAGAACAATCCGATTTTACAACAGCGCTTTCGCATCATTCAGAATCGATCGCACTTCTAGACAAAATCGGCGCTAAATGTGACCTGGCCGAGGCTCATTATCAGCGTGCCTTAACTCACCAAAAGATGGGTGATGCCGAAAAGAGTCAGACTCCGTTTCAAGAGGCGATTCGACTCTTCACTGAAATGGAAGCACCGAAGCAAGTTGAGAAAGTCCGAAAGGCCATAGGTAAGAGCAACGAAGTTTAGTTTTGGATATATAAATCAATACGGTTCAGTTAAGCCAGATCCCCCCTAGCCCCCCTTAAGAAGGGGGGGACAGGAATCTTCTCAAAGTCCCCCTTCTTAAGGGGGATTTAGGGGGATCGAGACTCAGGTAAAAACGAGATTTATCCAGGATTTTAGTCTTAATTTAACACCAATGGGCAATGCCGTATCCCTACTTAACCAAAGCCTGCCGCTGAGCCTCCAACAATTCCTGAATCCCAGTTTCTGCCAAATCCAAAATTTGATTCAACTGACTCCGACTAAAACTTCCCTCTTCCGCAGTTCCCTGAATTTCAATGATGTTCAAATCTCCATTCATAACCACATTGCAATCAATTTCCGCCGCCACATCTTCCAGATAATTCAAATCTAAAAACAGCTCACCTTCCAAAAGTCCCACAGATACGGCCGCCACTTGGCGAATTAAGGGCGATCGCACTAAATCACCTTTTTGCACCAACTTATTCAAAGCATCAGCCACAGCCACAAACGCGCCATTGATAGAAGTCGTGCGAGTCCCCGCATCTGCTTGCAACACATCAGCATCCACCAGAATCGTTCGTTCCCCCAACAGTTCCATATCCAAGCACGATCGCAAACTCCGGCCAATCAACCGCTGAATCTCTTGAGTGCGCCCCGATAACTTCATAAACTCCCGCTCTTGTCGCTGCGGTGTAGATCCGGGTAACATTCGGTACTCCGCAGTCAGCCAACCTTTTCCGGTATTCTCCAGAAACCTAGGCACTCCCGGCTTAATCGTAACGCTGCACAGTACCTGAGTATCGCCGCTTTTTGCGAGCACTGAACCACTCGCAAATTTGTTGAATTCGCGATCGAAACTAATCGGACGGAGTTGATTTGGCTGTCTGCCGTCGGCACGTTTTATAGACATAATTTATTTGTTATTTGTTATTTGTTATTTGTTATTAATCACTGATATCTTGCACCATTCTCAACTAGCCTTTCACGGACGGGCAGGATGCCCATCCCACAAGAAAATTTAATTTTTGTGGAACAGGCATCTTGCCTGTTCTTGAGAATAGTGAAAGATGTGAGTAATAATCAACAAATAACGACTGCTAACTGCCAACTAACTATCAACTGACAAATTTAAGAATATCTTGCTGCACTTGTTCAGGAGATTGGTCGCCGTTGATAGTTAACAGCTTGTTGCGATACTCGTAATAATCTAAAATTGGGAGAGTTTGCTCGTGGTATAAATCGAGCCGACGCTGCAAAATTTCTGGACTATCGTCCGATCGATCTCGCTGGATCGATCGACTCAACAACAACTCAGTCGGAACCTTCAACCAAATCGCCCAATCTATCTCTTGTGCCAAATCGTCTAATAAAAAATCCAACTCCTCAGCTTGAAAAGCCGTGCGCGGATAGCCCTCCAACACCCAGCCATTAAAGACATCCCACAGCAGCAGTCGGCGGCGAATGAAGTGAATCATAGTTGCGTCGGGAACTAATTCCCCTGTTTTGACATAAGGCATCGCCAACTTGCCCAAAGCTGTTTCAGAAGCAATCGCCTCCCGCAGAATGTCCCCCAAAGCCAGCAAAGGAATACTCAAATTGTTGCACAGTAGTTGTGCCTGAGTTCCCTTTCCCGCTCCCGGCCCTCCCAGAATCACCAATCTCACTGTGCTTTGCTCCTAGCGCTGCGACACTCAAAGTTTACCTGTTATTGAGATCGATCGGGCAAAATAGCTGCGATCGTCACTGCCGCGAGCTTTTGACAACTTGTATATCTAGCGTTCGATCGGATATGCGATCGGCCAAGTACACTATATATTGTTAAGCAGGCTCCATTCCTGTCAAGGTCAGAGCCGCACTCAAGACTCAGTTGCTAATTAAATATTGCCCTATGGTTGCTCAGTTACAAAGCCCTAAACTCAATTTAACCCACAGCTTGCCCTACACAGTTCAAGGGCTGGTGCAAGTTTTTACAGCCCCGCACCGCTGCTTTTTTACCAGTGTCATGGCTCAGGCGCTCCGAATTGCAGGACAGGGGAATCCGGTGTTAGCAGTACAGTTCCTCAAAGGGGGCATCAATCAAGGGCATCAGCATCCGGTGCGGCTGGGGCAGAATTTAGATTGGGTGCGGTGCGATTTGCCCCGCTGCATTGACAAGGCGGATTTAGATGAATTGGAAACGCGATCGATCGAACAATTGTGGCAATACGTTCAAAATACGGTGCGCGAAGGCAGTTATGCCTTAGTTATTCTCGACGAATTGAGTTTAGCTGTGAATTTAGGCTTAATTCCAGAATCTGAAGTGCTGGCATTGATTGACAGCAAGCCACACCATTTAGATATTATTTTGACCGGGCCTTCGATGCCACCAGCAATTTTGGAAGTTGCCGACCAAGTTACTGAAATTCGCCGCAGTCAATGACAATAATTTAAGTTGCGATCGCCCACGCGTGCGATCGCATTTTTTAGGTAAATTTATATCTTTAAAAAGAGGCGATCGATTAACTCACGCGATCGCAGCACGCCGATCGATTTGTAGGTGCGCAATGCTCACCTTACCACCGATCATTGAGAATTCAAATAACAAATAACAACCAACAACTAACAACTAAAGTCTATTTGTAGGGTGCGCAATGCGCACCTTACCACCGATTATTGGGAATTCAACTAACAAATAACAACTAACAAATAACAAATAACAACTAACAAATAACAACTAACAAATAACAAATAACAACTAACAAATAACAACTAACAAATAACAACTAACAAATAACAAATAAC
>PVWI01000162.1 GCA_003003725.1 filamentous cyanobacterium Phorm 6
GGTTAGTAGAATTATGGATCGAACAAATAGGCGAAACTGAAACCGAACAACTCTGTGAATGGTTCAATCAATCTCCCACAATTCACCTCAGAATTAATCCCTTAAAAAGCTCGATCGCCCAAATCGAAGCCGCCTTCACAGCCCAGAACATCTCAACCAGCAGAATCCCCCATTTACCCCAAGCATTAAGACTAAATGGCAGTACCGGCGCAATCCAAAACCTCCCCGGATATAGCGAAGGTTGGTGGACAATCCAAGATAGTAGCGCTCAATTAGTCACCCATTTACTCGATCCGCAGCCAGGGGAAATCATCATCGATGCCTGCGCCGCGCCCGGAGGGAAAACCACCCACAGCGCTGAATTAATGCAGGATACAGGCACGATTTACGCCTGCGACAAAACCGCTAGCAGGCTCAAAAAACTTACAGAAAATGCCGATCGACTCCAGATGAAATCCATTAAAATTCATACCGGAGACAGTCGCGAATTCCCAGAATTTATCAACCTAGCAGACAGAGTATTATTAGACGCACCTTGTTCCGGCCTCGGAACCCTCCACCGCCGCGCTGACGCCCGCTGGCGACACACACCGGAAAACATTCAACAACAATCGCAACTGCAATCGGAACTACTAGCAAATTCAGCGACATTTGTCAAGTCCGGCGGCGTCTTAGTTTACGCAACTTGCACGATTCATCCCTTAGAAAACGAACAAGTTGTGCGATCGTTCTTAGATAGCAATCCTGACTGGCAAATCGAACCGCCAACCATTGATTTACCCGTACAGCCATCACCGGAAGGATGGGTGAAAGTTTGGCCGCACATACATCAAATGGACGGCTTTTTTATGGTGCGGCTCAAGCGAGATTAAATTGCGATCGGATTGAAATCGGCAATTACATCTGCGTTAATCTGCGTTAATCAGATTTAATCAGCGGTTAAAATTAAAAATTCCGATTTTTGCAATCAATCCAATGTACATTTAAATTATTGGTTGGGTGGGGGCGGGTTTATTTCAATTGTTGATACTCATTAAGGATTGTTGGTGAACCCGCCCCTACACATCGCAATTGTTTGTAATTATCCCTTAATATCCGGGTTCTTGATGAGCTGGTTCTTGATAAGCTGGTTCTTGATAAGCAGGCTCTTGATAAGCAGGCTCTTGCCACTCGCGACGCCTGGGTTCGGGATTGGGATTGTAAGGTACGATCGCACCATCCTCATTTACAATCATCCCCCGAATAATCTCCTTCGGCTTGACCGGTTTCGCCTTAATACTGCCTTTGCGGCCCTCCAACTCCGGCAACTTTGGAAACTTCTCAACCGGCATTCCCTTGACAGCTTGACTCATAAAATCGCGCCAATTGTAGGCAGCAGTACCGCTAGTTCCCCCCGTCGGATAATTATCATCATTCCCCAGCCAAACACCCGTCACCACCTGCGGAATATAACCGATAAACCACAAATCTCGCACCTTTTCGGAAGTGCCAGTTTTGCCGGCAACAGCCCGATCGCCCAAAGCAGCAGGCCCGCCCGTACCACCAGTCACCACACCCTCCAACATCCAAGTAGTAATCGCGGCACTATCCTTATCCAAAACCCGCTTCGGTTTAAAATCAGCCTGATAAATCACATCTCCCCGCTGATTAATTACCTTAGTAATGCCGTGGGCTTCAATAAAAGTACCTTCCGCAGCTAAAGTACCGTAAGCATTAGTTAACTCCAGCAAATTCACCTCAGACGAGCCCAAAGCCAGGGAATAAATCGGACTTAATTTAGACTTAATTCCCATATCGTGGGCTAATTTCATCGCCGGTTCAAAGCCGACATCTACCAACACCTTCACCGCCACCACATTCACCGAAGCCCTCAAAGCATCAGACATCGATCGCCAACCGCTAAACTTTTTCCCGTAATTATTCGGTTGATAGCCGTCGAAAATAATGGGCTCATCTTCGTAGCTGTCGTAAGGCGAAAAACCGGCTGCTATCCCCGCCGCATAAACCAACCCCTTAAACGTCGATCCTGGCTGCCGCAAAGCCTGCGTAGCCCGATTAAACTGACTTTCCTTAAAATTTCCGCCGCCGACTAGCGCCTTAACTTTTCCTGTTTTGGTTTCGATCGAAACTAAAGCTGCTTGTTCAAAACCTTGACGGCGGCCATCAACCTCGATCGCATCTTTAACCACCTGTTCCGCTATTTTCTGCCACTTCAAATCCACCGTCGTCTCAACAGTCAAACCGCCAGATTCCAAAGCATCCTTAGAAACATAGCGGGGCAATTCCTTCCGAATGTAACTAGCAAAATAAGGCGCGACTACTTTAAATCGCTTCGGCGGACTTGGTTTAACCGTCATCGGTTCTGCCATCGCCTCCTTCGCTTGAGCCTCTGTAATTACCTTTGCTTCCTGCATTTGTTTCAGCACAATATTGCGACGTTGCTTAGCAATATTCGGATTAACCAAAGGCGAATATTCGCTCGGCGCTGGCGGCAAACCCGCCAAAGTTGCCATCTCTGCCAAAGTTAATTTATCGACAGTTTTGCTAAAGAAAACCAAAGCCGCATCAGCTACCCCGTAAGCATCAGAACCCAAATAAACCAAATTTAAATAACGTTCTAAAACTTGTTCCTTATTCAACTCTCGCTCAATTTTCTGAGCTAAAAGAGCCTCTCGAACTTTCCGTCTAAGGCTTCTTTCTTGATTGAGAAAAACCACGCGAGCCAATTGTTGAGTAATTGTACTGCCGCCCTGCACCAAATCTCTCGCCATCACATTAGAAGCGATCGATCGCACAATACCTTGATAATCCACCCCGCGATGTTCGTAAAAACGGCGGTCTTCGATAGAAATAAAAGCTTTCTTCAACAAATCGGGAATTTCATTAAGTTTTAGCTTATCCCTAGTTGCAGGCCCCGACTGCAACAAAATCGTATTGTCTGCCGCCTTAATTGTCAGCGTTCCATCACGGTTAAAAGCAGACAAATCGTTAACATCCGGCAAACCTTTGTCTAAGGTGTATAAAATCCACAAACCGTAGATTAAAGCGCCACTTCCTATACTGATCACACCTAAACCTATCCAAAATCTCGGGCGACGGGAGATTCGTTTTTTAGTATTGTCCTGCGGTGCGCTAATTTCCGGCGGTGCAATACTTTCCTGTAGTTCGGTATTTATTTGCAGTTCGGTATTTTGCGGTGCAATACTTTTCTGTAGTTCGGTATTTATTTGCAGTTCGGTACTTTGCGGTGCGCTATTTTTCGGCACTACACTATTATCAGATTTTTGGGGTGATTTAGTTCTGTGCCCACTCAATCCCGGCTGCAACAATTCTCTTCCCTTTGCTTGCAACGTAGTAATTAGAGGCTCAATTTCCAACCAAATGATTAAGCGCTTCAACCCTTGCCAATTGCGCTGGACTCTTGGATATTCATCGTCTTCTGAGTCGGAATAATATTCTGATGCTAATTCTGACTCTTCTAGAGATGTAGCATCTTCTGATACCACATACTCCGATCGCTCACCTGTTGTCTGTGCAGACAATTGATCCGGAGATTGCGGCGAGTTTAGCCCGGTGCTATTGGCAACATTCGGCGATTCTAGATCGGAATTACCGCCTACTGCCTTAGTGACTTTGCTCAATTTATCGTTAATATTTGAGAAAAATTCTGCCACGTTCAGACCTTCAAACCTCATCAATTTAAAATAAAAATTAAAAATTAAAAAGGCTAAACCTCTTCAATTTTTAATTTTTAACTTGATATTTTGTATTCAACAGCACTGTTAATTATTTTTAGTTATGTATTTTGAATTAAAAACTATTTAACTCAAAATTCACAACTCAAAATTCTGCTTAACCAGCATCACAGGGGATTTAAGCCCCCACCTTTAGGTGGATTGTTTTTAGGCTGGGGCTTAAATCCCCTGCCTAAAAACTTTGCACTCAAGCAGTCAACTGTCAACTGTCAACTGTCAACTGTCAACTGTTAACCAGCATTACCTAGTGCCAAAGCGGCTACTAGCATACCCAACACCAGGAAAGGCTGAGCACTTGCCTGATATTTAACATCATTTTCCAGAGGATTGCGTAAAAAATACATATCCTGAAAAGTGATTTGCGGCACAATTAGCAGCAGGAGAATGACCGCGTACAGGTTTTGGTGGATGCTAATCAAGTAGACTGCAATCCCTGCTTGAAATACATCGATCATCAACACGCAAATCCAGGCTGCGGTGCCAATGCCAAACATCACTGGCAAAGATTTTAACCCTAATTGCCGATCGCCCTCAACACTTTTGAAATCATTAACGATCGCAATTCCCAGCCCTGCCAAACTGTAAAACAGGGTAAGAATCATAATCGTGGGATCTAGTGTACCAAACAAAGCTTGACCTGCCCACCAAGGCAGCGCAATGTAGCTAGCACCAAGAGCATAATTTCCCAACCAACCATTCTGCTTGAGTTTCAGCGGTGGCGCAGAGTAGATGTAAGCCAAGAATGCGCCGCCGAGAGTCAAAACAGTCATGATCGGGAATTCATGACCCGCCCACAAGTCTAGAGCATAGGCTACCGCAATGCCTGCGGCTAATAATACCAAAATTTGCGTTACTACTTGCGGAATCGAGATGATACCGGAAGGAATCGGACGATAGGGCTCGTTAATGGCGTCGATGTCGCGATCGTAAAAATCGTTCAAAGTTTGAGTGTACCCGGCCAGCAACGGCCCTGACATCAACATACAAGCGGAGGCGATCGCAAAATTCTCTAGATTCCAAACATAGTTTCCAGAAGAAGCCGCCCCGCACACCACGCCCCAAATCAGGGGAATCCAGGTAATCGGTTTCATCAGTTGCAAGCGAATCTTCCAGATGGAAGTTTCCCCGCTAGCGGCCCCTTTCATGCCCAACAGTTGCCGAGTTTTGGCACTGCGGCTTTCGGTAGCAGCGCTTTCGGGCGTGGGTTCTGGGGAGATTTGGGATGGAGGAGAGTCAGACATAAGTGTGATTTTAGGGGTAATCTGCTGTTGTGTCGTTTTGCATTTTAATAATAATTCTGTAGAATAGCACCAATATTCCAAGCATTGTCTAGTCCACAATTTTTTAGATCCCTGACTTCGCAGTTGTCGGGGATCTGGGTATTATATTTTTTGATATGGGATTAATTACGATCGGGCTATCGGATTTTCAAACGATGCTACTTTGAGATTATTTCATCTGGCAAAAAGTTGGAATCTATAACCTCAGTAGAAGTATAAACGCACAATTGCGGAAACGTCTCTATCGACAATCCAGTTTCAGCACTTGCTTGTTCTACTGCATCCGAATAACATTCAGAAAATACCTCTTCAAGATAGGGTCTTAGACTGGGGGAATCTTTCACAGCTTTGCGAATGCGTCTACGGTGTTCAGCAATGCTAGCTTTCCAACTACCGCTTCTGCGATCGGGTTGAAATTCCCACTTTAACAAGTGCATGAGAACTACCACAAGATTACTCTCCAAACTCCGACGTTCACTGCGCCCCATGTCTTCTATTTCTTCAATCAGATTTGGCCAGTCAATGTTTGAATAGTCGCCATTCCGCAACTTTTCCACAGTAATTTCAATCCATTTTAGGTAATCTGTCTCGTACAAATTTTGTCGCTCTACATCTACTTTTGTCGTCATCATCTTTTTTAGTGAGGCGGGCGGGTTGATTTAGATTGTTGGTACTTGTGAGATATTTACAATACCCGATCGCATAATTAACAAATATGGCGGTAGGAATCAAAAGGCAGTCCCGTCCGCCCCTTGACATCGACAACTGATTTTTATGCACCTTTGGGTTGCCTTTCTCTAACTATTGTTTCAGCAACGAGTCGATCTAAACCGTTTTCGATCAACTCTTCGGGCGAAAGAATATTTAACCGTTTCCAAGTAAACTGCGATTCTTTTTGATAATTGTAACTGAAGCAAATCATCGGGGCGATGCGTCTGACGTGACTTTCGGGAACTCCGGCGATTTCCGATAACTCTTCGGCATGGGTAAAAAGGTAGCCTTCGTTTTGCAAAGATTCGATATCATTAGCATAGACGATCGGCAAACCCAAGATTCTGACCATATCATCTTTTGTGCACTCGTTAATATCTATTTTGCCGCGCAGGGAAGCCAATTCTTCGGCATTTGTCGCAGTTGCAGGAACCAGTAAGCCTCTGGGTGCGGTTTTGATCAGATAGCGTTTTTTCAAAGAAAAGGCTGTGACAATTTGAGCAATCCAAACGAGGGCGCCGAAATTAGCTGATGAAGATAGTGCTAGTGCCGCTAAAGTAATGCCAACACCCCATCCTATCCAACTGCGAATATTTGTTTTTTGGCCTGCATAGGCGATCGCCAATCCGCCGAAGTAGGGAATAAAAGAATACCACACCCAGTTTGGAGTTTGACGCAGCCAGTATAAATCTTGAGACACTTTAGTTACATCCTCGCTCGACTGTTATTTGACTCTGATTTAAATCCCACCTTTTTCATACAGCAAAAAGCTGAGAGGGCGGATTTTGCCCTTTTTTTAGTCATAAGTATCATATATCCTCTTCTAAACCCGCCCCTACAAAATGCTAATGACCAATGACTAATGACTAATGACTAATGGCTTCACAAATTACAATTCCCGCAGTAGTTTTTGGCGTTTCTCTTCATATTCTTCGGCGGTAATTGCGCCCATATCGTAAAGTCCTTTCAATTCGGCGATCGCCCCAGTCACATCTTTTGCTGCTCTGAGGGCATAGCCAGACGGCAAAACTCCGCCATTGTACTGTACCTGAAAAGCTTGATCCGACATCATCAGTAAGCCGATAAAATCGAAAAATGCAATCAGTGACGGAATTAATGTCCAGGAAAATACCAAATACAATACTCCTGCTGTGTTGTTACCCAAATAAAATTTGTGAATTCCGAAACCTCCAACAAAGAAAACTAAGACAACTGCTACGGTTCTATCTTTTACCATTTTTCTGTTTCCCCAATTTTTTAAAGTTCCAGTTTTCCGATCGCCCTAGATAATACTAATATTCGCTTATTCTTTTTTGTTTGTGCGAAGCTTAGACATCGCAAAATACAGCAAAACTATACCTGCTTGAGCCTCTAGAATTACGAAGTAGCCTCTCAAGAAATAATTGAGTTCGCTACCGGAATTGAAAGAAAATATTAAAATGCCTAGGGCTGCGTAGGGTGCGAAACGCATCCAACTTGGCGTTCCCTCTAACTTGCGGCTGTTAAAATTGTTCATTAGTTCTACCATCCACAAAAAACCGGACAAGATATTACTTCTATGTTAAAACAAGTTTTTCCGTTTAGCTTCCAGATTTTAGACTAAATTATCGGGTGCGCGCAGCGCGCACCTGCCGAACTCGTGATTTATCAAACTTGCGAAAAAAGCAAGGTTAATTTACAATTATTCACAACCGCCAGAATTAACTCGCGCTCCCGCCCAAAAGAAACAGACTCAGAAGAGTTCCGCTATTCCAAAGACTGTGGAGAAGCATGGGAGCTAGCAGATTGCGCGATCGCGTGTACACAAACCCCAACACCGCCCCCAACGTCGCCAAAGGCAGAATTTCCGAGACACTCAGGTGAGCCACCGCAAACAAGAAAGCCGAAGCTGCGATCGCCCCCGAAACAGGCAAGTAGCGAGTCAGAGAAGGCAGTAGAAAGCCTCGAAACACGATTTCCTCAAAAACCGGAGCGGCGATCGCAGCAGTGCCGAAAAACACCGCCAGAGCCACGTTGTCTCTACCTTCAAGGACGATCGGCAAAATCGGATTACTGCCACCTTGTCCCTGCCAGAATTGCTGATTGATCAGCGACACCACAACCACCAAAGGCAAAGCTACAAAATAGCCGCCAAACCCCCACAAAAACCAATTCCCCCGCCAATCAATCCGAAACCAACCATCAGGCAAAGGGAAAAAAGACTTAACCGAAAAATACAATACCGAAAGCCCCCCAGCCGACAGTAACAAATAAGTAGCAAAGATATAAAAAGCCTTTTCGCGCGGGTCAAAACTAGCAGGATTCAGTTTGAGAACAGCCAGAGAAACTGGCAGCAACAAATAGGGAATCAAGATTTGCCCGACAAAGAAAAAGCCGACCACAAGCACCTGCCAAACAATCTCGCCATCCCAAGGCACATCCCAAGTCAAGCTCGCATTTCGCGCCAATAGCGGCCCGGAGCCTGCTTTATCTAACTGCTTCCGTTGCAACAGCCATTGCACACTCAAACCAACCAGCAAAACCGTGCCAAGACAAAGAGAGATAGCCGGAATGCCGACAATAATTGCCAACTTTTCTACAGCTTGTTCAGCCGTTGCTTGCTCTGTTGCTTGCAGCGCCACCAGCTCCTTAGAACGTTCTTGCAGCTTGTAAAGTTGAGCGAGAGCGCGATAGCGAAACCAACCATCCAAAGACTTTTGAATGCGCGGCTCGGCATCCGGCAGCAGTTGAGCCGGATTACTCCAAATTCCGGTTAAAACTTGAGCACTTGCCACCGAAGGGTCGGAATCAATTTGAGTTTTTTGCCGAGCGACTAAATTGTTCCAAGTTTGAAGCGCAGCATCAGTCTTGTCGCTGCTTACCTGCAAAATTCCCAGGCGCAAGTCAAGTTCATTTTGCAATAATAACTGTTGCTTGATAGACTCTGACAAGGCCTTTTTTTGAGCAATTTTCAGATTACCATCTTCCGATTTGGAGGCGGTAGTAGACTGAATTTGTTTAAATTCTAATTGAGTTGTTTTGAGAGTTTTTTGGGTCGAGTCTCGCGCTTCTTGATACTGCGTCAAAGCCGTATTTAAAGGATCTGTACCGACAATATTGTTGCGCGCCGAACTTAAATTAGCACTTTGATTGCTTTCAGGTTGCCACTCCGAGGCGTGAAGCAACAAATTCGTCTGGTAGAGTTCCAACCGACTTTGAATTTGCGGCTGGTTCCAACTAGCAAGTAAAGATAAACCGACCAGAGCGATCGCGATCGCTGTTAAAATACCTAAAATTATCCGCTTCAGTGTCATTCGTGCTTTTCCGTCCCGCGCAAATCCGTGGCTAAGTCTTTCCCGTCTTTAATGATATGTCTTTGCAGTCGTGAGTATCCCGACAACTGGTAAAATTTCACTGGCTCATCTTTTTGACTCGCGTCGCACCCTTCGACTGGGTAAGTTACGCACCGCATTAGTATAGAGTTTGATGACTGGGCCCTGATCCCCCCTAGCCCCCCTTGCTTTCGGGGGGGACAGGAAACGCTCAAAGTCCCCCTTCTTAAGCGGGGACAGGAAACGCTCAAAGTCCCCCTTGCTTTCGGGGGATGCGAGGGGGATCGAGACTGTGCTAGAAGCGAGATTTTTCAATGAGGTAAGGTGTGCACCGCGCACCCGAAGACTCAGCAGCAGCAACGTAAATCTAAAATCTAAAATCTAAAATCTAAAATCGAATGACTCGCATTATCTTAGTCCGTCACGGCAAAAGCACATACAATCAAGAACGGCGCATCCAAGGCCGCCTCGATAAATCAGTTTTAACAGAAGCAGGGCGCGCCGGCGCAAAGCAAGTAGGTGACATCCTCGGCAGTATCGACTTTGATGCCGCCTACACCAGTCCCCTGCAACGAGCCAAAGAAACAGCGGAAATCATCGTGTCGCGCTTGACAAATCCGCCAGAACTCCAACCAACTGATAAATTGATGGAAATCGATTTGCCATTGTGGGAAGGAATGTTGCGCCAAGATGCGATCGACCAATTCCCCAAAGCATATCAGCAATGGCAACAACATCCAGACAAATTTTCCATGAAAATCCCCTCCCCCGAAGGAGAAATCGAGCACTTTCCAGTATTGGCAATATTTGCTAACGCCCGCAATTTTTGGAAAGAGCTTTTTTCGCGCCACACTTCTGGCACAATTCTAGTAGTAGGTCATAACGGAATTAACCGCGCGCTGATCGCAACAGCCTCAGAAATCACCCCAGATTACTATCAATCAATTCAACAGTCAAATTGTGGAATTAGCGTCATCAATTTTGGATTTACAGATGACCAAACAGAATCCAACAAGAAAATTGCAGTTCAATTAGAATCATTAAATTTAACCGCCCATACCGGAGAAAAATTCCCCAAACCGAGGGACGGACACAGCGGGCCGCGCTTATTGCTAGTACGTCACGGCGAAACAGACTGGAATAAAGCAGGTAAATTTCAAGGACAAATAGACGTACCTCTCAACGATAACGGCCGCGAACAAGCTCGGCAAGCAGCAGAATTTCTCAAAGATGTAAAATTAGATTTTGCCATCAGCAGTTCCATGCTGCGCCCGAAAGAAACTGCCGAAATTATTCTCAAATATCACGGCGATTTACAACTGGAACTCCGCGACGAATTGAGAGAAATCAGTCACGGACTTTGGGAAGGAAAATTTGAATCAGAAATAGAACAATCCTATCCAGGTTTGCTCGATGAATGGAAAACATCTCCTGAAAAAGTGCAAATGCCCGAAGGAGAAAATTTAGAGCAAGTTTCCATTCGGGCGATCGCAGCGTGGCGAGAAATTGTACAATCAGTATCTGGTACAGGAATAGTAGTTGCCCACGATGCCGTCAACAAAGCTCTTCTCTGCCACCTGTTCAATTTAAAACCCGAACATTTCTGGCAATTCAAACAAGGAAACGGCGCAGTTAGCGTAATTGATTATCCCCACGGCCCCGACGGTTTGCCAGTATTGCAAGCGATGAACATCACAACTCATTTAAGCGGCGGCGTTTTCGACCAAACAGCAGCCGGAGCACTGTAATAGGTTTGTAGTGAGGACTTTAGTCCGCATAAATTCAGAGGACTAAAGTCCGAACGATCGAACTGGTTTGTAGTGAGGACTTTAGTCCGCATAAATCAGAGGACTAAAGTCCGAACGATCGAACTGGCTTGTAGTGAGGACTTCAGTCCGCATAAATCAGAGGACTAAAGTCCGAACGATCGAACTGGTTTGTAGTGAGGACTTCAGTCCGCATAAATCAGAGGACTAAAGTCCGAACGATCGAACTTTATAACGGTTATTTTACGAGACATGAGATAAATTCTGAAATGTTTAAATTTTTATGTTGGAATCTTAATTTATGAATCGCGAACTGCTACAAAATGTAAGAGTGCTCGATCCAGTTTCAAAGCTCGATCGCACCAATGATATTCTAATTACAGAAAATCAGATCACAGCAATCCAAGAAAACATCACCGAAATTCCCACCGACACAGAAGTCCGGGATTGCCGAGGCCTAATTTTAGGGCCAGGATTAACCGATATTTATAGTCATAGCGGAGAACCAGGTTTTGAAGAACGAGAAACCCTAGAATCCTTAATGCAGGCTGCGGCGGCTGGCGGTTTTACCCGCGTAGCGATTTTGCCCGATACATCTCCACCCGTGGACAATTTAGCCGGTTTAGCCTTGTTGCAACAACACATCCGCAATTTGTCGCCCTCCCTACCACGCTTGTATTTTTGGGGAGCGCTGACAGCGGGCGTTAAAGGGCAGCAGATGGCTGAGTTGGGGGAGCTGGCATCCTCTACGGTGGTGGGTTTTGCGGACGGTTTGCCGCTGTCAAATCCGGATCTGGTGAGGCGTTTGCTTGAGTATATCCAGCCTTTGAATAAGTCGATCGCATTGTGGCCGTGCGATCGAGCTTTAGCAGGAAATGGCGCGGCGCGGGAGGGTGCGGTGTCGGTGCGCTTAGGTTTGCCGGGAATTCCCGCAAGTGCCGAAACATCCGCTTTGGCGACAATCCTTGAGTTAGTCTCATCTGGGGGCACTCCGGTTCACATCATGCGCGTTTCTACCGCCCGCAGCGTGGAATTGATTCGAGATGCCAAGGCGCGGGGTTTGCCGGTGACGGCGAGTGTGAATTGGATGCACTTGCTGTTAAATGTCGGCGCAATTTCTGGAAATGCCAAAGATTCGGGAGGCGGGAAAAATGCTCTGACTGCTTCGTTTGCGTACGATCCGAATTTACACCTAGAACCGCCGTTAGGCACTCGCAACGACCAATTAGCACTGATTCAAGCTGTGAAAGATGGGGTGATTGATGCGATCGCGATCGACCACAATCCGCGTACCTACGAGGAAAAAACCGTAGCTTTTGCTGATAGTCCGCCTGGGGCGATCGGCTTGGAATTAGCGTTGCCTTTGTTATGGCACGGACTGGTAGAAACTGGCGAATTTTCGGCTTTGGAACTGTGGCGGGTTTTGAGTACAGGGCCGGCGGTCTGTCTCGGTCAAACCCCAGCCACGGTTGCACCTGGTGTCTCTGCTGAACTGATTTTGTTCGACCCGCTCATGACTTGGACTGTTGAGGGGCATAGTCTGAAGTCGCGATCGGCAAATACGCCTTGGTTGGGACAAAAATTAGCAGGTAAGGTTGTGCAAACTTGGATTAATTGACCGTTGGAATTAGGATTTATTTAACGAACCGCGAAGGCGCAAAGGGCGCTAAGGAAGAGAAAGAAGATCGAGAATAGGAGCGGTAATTTGGTAACTGGAAGCTTTGGATAAGGCATGGTAAATATATGGTTGCTGTCGTTCCTTCGTGGAATTCCCCACCGCTAAACTTGACATTAGACATCAACGAAATTCATGTTTGGCGCGTCTCCTTAGCTCAAACTGTAACTTGCTTGCAGAGTTTACAACAAACTCTTTCAACCGACGAACAGACAAAAGCAGAGCGTTTTCACTTTCCCAAAGATCGAGATCAATTTATTGTAAGTCGCGGTGCGCTGAGAGCGATTTTGAGTCGCTACCTGCACATAAACCCCACCCTTCTACGCTTTGAATACAATCCCTATGGCAAACCATCTCTCACCATCGCCCAAGGTGGAAATACTCTGCGTTTTAATTTGTCTCACACTAGGGGAATAGCTCTAATTGCTATAACCAAAAATCGAGAAATCGGTGTCGATATTGAAGCCATAAAGCCTAAAACTTCTTGTTTAGAAATTGCTGAAAGATTTTTTTCACCATTAGAACAATTAGCACTCAGTTCGCTGCCCGAACATCTCCAGACGACAGCTTTTTTCACCTGTTGGACTCGCAAAGAAGCTTATATCAAGGCAGTAGGCAAAGGACTTTCTATTCCTTTAAATGAGTTTGATGTCACCCTCGCACCTGAAGAACCAGCAGCGCTGTTAAATGTCAAAGGAAACCCCGATGAAGCATCAAAATGGTCTTTAATTGAATTAATTTCTAGTTCAGATATGGTTGCGGCTGTTGCAGTTGCAGGGGATTGCCACAAACTTGATTGTTGGCAGTGGACGGTAGAGTGTTGAGTTATAGCCTTTTTCAAAAAAGTAAAAAAATGAGATTTTATATTTTAGATTTGAGATTTAGGAATTGATATCAAGTGCGATCGATTACCATAATAAAAACGGTTTGTAGTCTTGACTTTAGTCCGCAAAATAGAGCGGACTAAAGTCAAGACTACGAATTCTATTTTCAGACTTTTCAAAAGGGTTTTTTCATCGTTAACGCAAATAATGACTTGTTTGGTCATAGCGATAAGGCGGTTTTAATGGTTTCGATCAGCTCTGATTCCGACCAAGGTTTATGCAAACACCGATGTAAGTTCGCTTCGTCAAAAGCCCTCTTCACGGCTTTTTCATCGGCTTGACCTGTTAGCATAATCTTTACTATTTTCGGGAATTTTCGATGGACGCAAATTAGAAATTCATCTCCTTTCATTCCTGGCATCAACCAATCCGATAAAATCAAAATAATCGAAATTTCATCGTCATTGTACTCATCAATTAACTCTAAAGCCTCGGTGGGATTTTCCGCTATTTCATAAATGTAAGCATTTCCAAAAGCTGATTTAAGTTGGGTTTTGAGGCTTTTTAATACTACTGGTTCGTCGTCAACACACAGGATGATTGGTTTAGACATTTTGTTGGTTTAACTAATTGTTTCATGGAAATTGACAGGCAGAAAAACCGTAAAGGTAGTTGTGCCAGGTACCGATGCAGCTTCTATTTTACCGCGATGTTTGTCAAGGATTTTTTTGACTATATCGAGACCGAGACCGCTGCCTTCTCCGGGGGGTTTTGTTGTGAAGAAAGGAGTGAATATTTTGGGCATGATTTCGGTCGGAATTCCTTTGCCGCTATCCGTAACGCTGACTTTGATATATTTGCCTTCTTCCAGGATCTCCAGGGTTAATGTGCCTTTATTCTCCATCGCTTGCAGGGCGTTGTGAATCAGATTTGTCCATACCTGATTCAGTTGGTCTACATAGCACGGTACGGGCGGTATTTTTGCGAAATTGCGGATTACTTCTACGCCGTGTTTGAGGTTGTTTTGATACAGGGTGAGTACGGTTTCTATGCCTTGAGTGATATTTGATTGAACCATCTTTTCTGATGAGTCGTAGCGGGCATAGGTTTTGAGGGCAAAAACGACTTTAGAAGCGCGATCGGCTGCGGTATTAATTATTTGGGTTCCTCGCTGGATTTCTGAGAGTTTGTAGGCGATTTCTAAGATGCGATCGCGATCGCCCTTTTGCAGCAGAGATAGAAAATCGTCGGCCTCGTAAATCCCCATATCTACC
>PVWI01000021.1 GCA_003003725.1 filamentous cyanobacterium Phorm 6
AGCAAAATTGAAAGGGCTTCGATTGGGTTACAAGCAATCACAGCTCGCTCAATTTCTCCAGTAGTGGCTACCCAGAAAGCAGCTTCAGATGACAGGGGATGGGTTGTAGTAAAGTTGCCTCTTTCATCTAGAACAAAAGCGAACCTGGCTTCCCCGTCAAGCGTCCGTCCTGTAAATACAGCCTTTTCTGAGCCGGCATACAGCCAAGAATGAGAGTGCAATAAATTAAGCAATTCTAAAGGTAAACTGTACTCGACTGCTAGATGCGATCGCACTTTTTGCCACTGAGTTTCATTCCTTTCTGGCAGGATTGATAATTGCAACTCTAACTCATTTGCTGTTGCAGGAATTGCAGGTGTAGTTGTTTCTAGCTCAGATGGTGACGACTCTAACTCCGATGCTTTTGCAGATAGGGTTGCTACTAACTCGGATTGTGACGACTCTAGCTCATTTTCCTCTGCCTCACTGGGGGCGATAGCTAAGTGTTGTGGCTGCATTAAAGCCTCAATTAGGGCATTATCTCGCTGTTGGTCATAACTAATACCTCGATGCTTCTGCAATCCAGGAAAAGTGTAGGCTTTACCCAACTGAGTGCCACTTAAAGCGACTCCATCTAAATTGTAAGAAATGCCTTTACTCAAGCCAGTTTTAGTCAATCCGACTTGCACCTCTATGCCTTGTTGCTGCAACCGCTCAACGAATTCTGGCATACTTGGGTTGTCTTGGGTAACTTCATCAATTAGGTCTTGCAATTGCACCCTGACACTCTTGTTTCCCTTGCTTTTTAATTGCCTGTGTTCTCCTGTAGTCTGAGCTCGCTTGTCTGTTTCCCAACTGGGTGTAACCGTTTCCAGGTTGTAGTTCCGTTCGAGTTGGCGAATAGTTTCTTGGCTTTTGTAATAGTCCCAGCTATCGTCAACAACACCTCCATCTAGGCAAATGCGACTGGCGACGATGTGGATGTGGTCGTGTTCTGTATCGCTGTGCTTGACAACTGCGTACTGGTTGTTGTCAAATTCCATCGCTTTCATGTAGTTGGCTGCGATTGCCAGCCAGCGCTGGTCATTTTCAACAGAATCTTCTAGTTTCTGGGTGCTTGCGACTGATAAAGTGGCGTGAAAAACTGCTACTTTCAGGTTAGGTCTTAGTTGTCGGGCGATCGCAAATTCAGCAGCGAGTTCTTCAGGAGTTTGTCCGCACATAGTACCGCCAATTAGAGCGGCGTCTTTTTTGCCCAGCACGTAGTTCAAACAGCCCCTAAAGCCTGTACCTTTGATTTGTTTGCCAATCATAACCCAAAAGTCGTCAGTTGCACAGAATCGATTGCTCAGGCGGTAAAGCCGAGCCTTGTTAATAATTAGCGTACTGTAGATTTGGCGAGGTTTGCCACTATTGCTTTAATCGTAGCTTGGTTCTCTCGAATGAGTTGCTGTACTCTTTCTAAGAGTCCTGTATTGACAACAACTGGTTCTCCCAATACCACAGCACTATTGCAAGCTTTAGCCATCTGATTGAGGTTGTTTCCTGCAATTCTCAATTGGGCATCAATCTTGCATAAAACTTGATAGGTTTTTAAGTCAAATGCCGCTAGAGGGCGCGGCATAGCTCTCCTCAAAGCTGCACGGCGCATGAAGTCGCTCATGCTCAAATTGACTTGCTCTGCTCTTGCTTTAATTTGATTGTAGTCAGAGTCAGACAATCTCAGTTCCAGCCGACTCGAAAGTCTCTGATTTTGCTGCTGGTGAGGAAATTTATTGAGCTTCATAGTCATAAAAATAGTTGAGTTTATCTCATTTTATAAATCTATAACTACTTTCAACTTCACCCCAAAATAGCAAACTAGGGGCGTAATGTTACCCCCGCCATTTGAGGATAACTGGTTGCGATCGTCGCGAATCAATAACTGACAATCTATCCATTTGCTTTTTAAAGTGTTTGCTCCACAGGCAAGGGCGTTGTCAGCTCCTTTCTCCCTCTCATTTCTTATAGCTGTATAATATTCAGCTTAATTTGTATTACAGTTAGCTACATTTGTCATTAAAGCTTAAGAAAGTCTTAAGCCCGACGTTGCGGCTAGGATTCCGCGTTCATGAGGTGCATTGTTTTTATTTAAAAGTAATAAATAAAGCTTTGTACGGACAAAACCATTGCTTGCTACCGAGAGAGAACTACTATAACCAGTCCCAACAGGTCAAGACACGAACAGCACAAAAAAGCAGCAATTTGACCGAAAAAGTCAGGCATTTGCAGGATATTTTCAGGTAAATGCAGGTAAAGTGTACCCCCTGCAAATACCTGCACTTGCCTGACTTTATACTGCAAACGCCTGACTTTATACTGCAAATGCCTGACTTTAGCTGACGCAACAATTAGCTAATTTTTTAGCGTTTTTAACAAAATCCGAATTGATTTAATAGTCAAGTTACAGTATTTAAGTTGAATTAAGAATCAAGTTGAGCAAGTGCGAGAAAAGTGGCAGGTAGCTAAAATTTATGAAGCGATTTTGTAGCGTAGTACCCACTATGCCAGCAATAAAGTTGAGGCTGGACTATCTGGTTTTTGCGCTCGCCCGCCGAGCTGTTCGCGAGTGTAAAGCTTACCTCGATCAAGTGTCCGCTGCCGTCTATTGCTAGCAGTCAACTACTACACTACTATCGCCAGCCTTTCAATTCTTTGCAAGAGCAAGCGAGTGCGACCTGAATTTTTAGCAGCGGACGAGAGGAAAGCAGGCGCGATGGAGCACAGATTTGCAAGCTCGGCTCGAAACCATCCTGATAAAAATGCTTTCACTTCTTCGTCAGCTTGTTGCACTTCCTCTAACAAACTAAAACGCCCGTCAAGCAGTGCCACAATGTCTTCAATATCGGAACTAAAATAAAAGTTACCCCCACCTCTACCAATGAAAGCTTCTATTTTGGAAGCGAGGAGATAAGGCGTTGAAAAAATTAGGATTTGCCTACCACTTGGAAGTTGGTAGCGAATAGAGTTAGCAATGCCCGGTCTGTACCAGCGATTGGAAAACCCTAATACAGAGGAGTCGCACGGCATGACATCAATTGAAATTTCCTCATAGTGCCAGCGACACAGCGGTGCGCCTGATTCTGTACTCTCTTGAAGCCCGATAGTTTTCAGCAATTCTGAGAGTTGGTAGTATTCAGCCCTGGATGCAATGGAGACAACGCAATCAACATCATCGGTGGGTCGAATGTCGGGGGCCGCAGCTTCATCGAGGTAAAGCGATATGGTTGCCCCTCCTGTGAAGACGATGGTAGTGGGTACTTGAGAGAGTACCCTGGCAACTATTTCCAGCATGAATATCTGCGGGTTCATAGAGCGACGAGCCTTTTTTCAAGTTCGCTAGCGGCTAAACGTTGCTCCCGCACCCGACCAACTCGAATAGCGTCAATCAAGCTGAGCAAGGCATAAAGTTTTGGATCGTTACTGGCAGCTTGGGGGACTGAACGGTACAGAGGCGCGATTGCCTGCCCTCTCACGACACCTTGAGGGTCAGGCCAGACGTAAACCTCAGACGGTGAGGCAACCAGCTTGCTTTTCAATGGCTCAGCAGAATGTGCAGTTGGCAATCCCCGCGAGAGGGGGCCTGGTTGGGCGTAGAATACATAGCGCAACCCGTGAACCAGGAATTCCAACACCGCTTGCTTCAAAATTTTCCGCTCGGAGCCATAATACAGACCGGCAGCTTCAGAACGCTCAAGGGCAGCATGAACTTCTGATGCGCTCATGCCCAAGCTTTGAGCGAGAGAACTGTACGTCCAGTTCGTTGAATCCCAACTGTGGACTTTGAGTATTGCAAGGATATCTTGGGGTTTTAGCATAGCGGATGAGCGAGCGCATTGTTTCCTTTATTCTACATTCGCGAATACCGAATAATTAAGGTGGCGACTTTAATTGACTGCTCGGCGCTTGTTGAAGGGCGTGAGCCATGTAGCGAATACAGCGCTCGCCCCGGCCGAAGAGAAACCGTTGTAGGTAGGAGCGATCGCACTATAAGTTTGAGAAAACTTAGCCGGAACTCTCCTTTACCGATATAAATATATCGCCCAACATTGCTATTGCTACCACTGCTCCTAACTTTTTTCCCTAGCTTCCTATCAGGCATAAAATTTAGTCTACAAGAGAGCGAGTGAGGCTCGCTCCGCTAAGCGTGCGATCGGGACAGTTGGGGCAATTGACGCTGATGCTGTCACAAGGGTCTCCACAACAGCAGGAGCAATGTGAGCAATCAGCACAGTTGGATATCGGGTAAAAATCAAGTCGCTTGACACCTAGGATGCCCCATTCATCAGGGTGTATTATTTTTTTTCTGCACGCATTAATCATGGTTTGCGATCGCAAAACCATTGCTTGCTACCGATTGAGAACAGCCAAAACCTGCCTCAACAAGCAAAGGCAGTCTCTGCACAAAAAAGCAGCAATTTGACCGAAAAAGTCAGGCATTTGCAGGATATTTTCAGGTAAATACAGGTAAAGTGCAGCCCCTGCAAATGCCTGTAATCTCCCTGATTTTATACTGCAAACGCCTGACTTTATACTGCAAATGTCTGACTTTAGGACACACAACAATTAGCTAATTTTTAGCGTTTTTAACAAAGACTGGATTGAATTAATAGTCAAGTTGTGGCTTGGTAAGTTGAATTAAAAATCAAATTTCAGAAGTGCGAAAAAATTGGCAGCGTAGCAGCCGTTATGTCAGCCTTGACAGTTGCATAAATTGCTGTTGTCGGGACCGAATCCAGTCAATTTCACAGGAACGTGCACCGGGCCCAGATTCACCACCCATGATTACTTGGTCAATAGAATCTAGCTAAGTAGATTGCTCACCGTTTGAAAGGCTGACACATTCTAGTAAAGGTTCACAGCTCAGAAACCGGATTGCTGCTGGCGTTTCTAGCAGATGAGGGATTCGATAGTCAGCAGCTTTTTGATTTTCGACGGTAGTTCCTATTCAAACGTTTGGGATCGGCCAGATAAACTCCGACTGAGGTAGGTTGAGTTGGTGTCTCAAATCCTCAACAGTTTTTCTGATTGGTTCTTTAGCCGATCGAAAATATTCCGGCATCCGCTCTAGGCGTTTTGTCAGAATCTGAAAGGTGTGCTGGGACGCTATTACCATATAAGCAAAAGCTAAATCCAGCATTTCAACACTTATCCAACCTCCAAAACAGTCGGTCATTGAAAATATGAATACTCTTTCACCTTTTTTCAATTTCACCAACTTTTGCATGATGACCGAGGAGAAAATCAAGTTTTCTGGCACTTCACCTACATAAGGTCTTTTGCTGGCAAACTTGAAGTAATTACTTAGATTCATGGCTTCTGAGTAACAGTTAGCGCATCCTGGGCTGATTTTTTTGCACCAGTGTCCACCGTGTTTGCCGTCAGCTTTTACTAAGTGGATGGGGTTGGCTGTGATGTCCGTCCATTGAATATTGCTCATGTTTTTCTCAGTTTCTTCAGTTTGTTAATGTGTCGCACACTTATTATTAAGCGCGTCTCGCCTGTGCTAATAATAAATGTGCGTATATGTGTGTATGTGGGAAGCGCAGAATTAAGTAACTATGGTAATTTCCACGTTGTAGACCGCATTACCTTCAAGCAACTTTTCTGATGTGTGGCTTCGGATTTGTTCATCAGATTTGAGATATATTGTGCAATCTCCATCGGCTCCATCCCCGCAAGTCCGGCTCTGCCAAGCCCAAGACACTCTTTCGAGTAATTCAGCGGGAGAGGAATCTGTCACCCATTGCCAGTCAGACTTTTGAACTTGAGGTAAAAGTTGTTGACCATTTTCTTCGGCAACAGCAACAGCTTTTTTGAGAAAATCTATCACATACTCCTTGAAGAGTTTGAGAATGTGTTCTTGATTGCCTGTTGCGCTAGTTACTTTGATTGTTTTCAGCATGAGATTACCTTTCTTTGACAGAGATCGAGTTGATAGGGTTTGAGTAGAAAATCGAGTAGATCGGGTCAGTTCGATCACCCTGAGTAAGGACGATCGAACTGAGGAGAGATTCAGAGGATTACTCCCCTGAATCGCGGATTATTTGCCTTTAAGTTGCTTTACAGGTTGTTCAGCTTCAATGACTTCACTGCCATTGCCAGGTGGAATAGCTAACGTAGAAGATGAAGCAGAACCTAAGCACATTAACTGGTTTTCAATGAGTCTAGGATCGACGCAGTGAACAAGGCCTTCTTTATGGTCATCTTCAAAAATCATACGAGCAGCTTTGACGGCAGCTTCTTCAAAAGGAGTTGAGATCGGTCGAGTGGTGATGGCTAAGTAGTAGTAAGGGCCATAATTACCTTCACTTTGCACCATCTCGAAGCGGAAAATGTTCGCAAAATAAGCGTCAGATGCTTTTCTGAGTGCATATTCGCTGTGGTCGCCTTGCATACCTTCAGCAACCCAAGAATTGAATGCCTCTCGCCCAAAACATTCGACTAACCCTTTCATTTTGTCCTGTGATTGACGATGGATGAGAAAGGTACTTAATTGGAGTTTAGACTAAGCACAAATTGACTCAGCGTTAGCTGAGTAGAAATGGTGGTGAATTTAGAGAGAGTAGAAAGGTTAACTAATGGATTTTGACGAGTTTTGGAACCTACCTTTACCCTTTTTGACCACAGGATAGTGGCATTTTGGAGTGCGCGGTTTTCCTGTTTGCCATCCATCTGAATTTCCTCGCTGTTTGGGAACAACAGCAGGACTTCCAATCCTGATTAAAAGTGGAAGCATTGATTGTACAACCCTTCCAGGCGTCAATTCAGGTAGAGATTTTGGCCAGGGGAGACGAATTTCTGTGACGACATCTTTAGCTAACCATAATTGCCAGGTTAGTAAAGGCATCAAATCACTCCATCGTTCGCACTGTTCGCTTGGTACTCAACTTCGGCACAGTCCAATGTAAGGTTTGTTTAGCTAACCGATACCAATGTTCGAGGGCAAAGCGGCGCAGATACAGTTGCCAAATTTCAGCCAGAGATGGCATTTGGATACCAACCCACACTAACCACAAAGGTTGACTATTTAATCGACCCGTTACAGTTTCTAAACGTTCGACTAAAATCAAGGTCATTGGATGTTTGGGACTACCTCTAAAATGCAAGTCATCCCATCTTTTTAACCGAATTTTTCCCAGTTTGGGTTCAATAGATTCCAGAGTTTGTTTTGGTTTCCACCAGCTTTGAGGCTCGTTGAGTCTAAACTGTTGACCGTGAATTTTGGGTCTGCCTCTACCACTATAGGCTGGCATTGGTAACAAGTTAGAAGGGAGTAGATTTTGTCAATACCTCTTGGGATAGAAATGCTACTTATTAATAATGATAATCAAATAAAGACAAGGGTGAGAGAGTCGGCCTGCGGCGGACTCTCTCACCCAATCGCGATTATCATTATTAATAAGTAGTGTGCTCAATTGGCGTTGCATCGCGATCGAATTATGTGGCGGGCGATCGATAATAATGGCGGAAGATCGATAATAATGGCGGGCGATCGATAATAGTCGCGGATGATGGATAACAGTAACGGGCGATCGATAATAGTCGCGGACGATCGATAACAGTAACCGGCGATCAATAACAGTAACGGGCGATCAATAATAGTTGCACATCAAGGGGCATGGCAGGGTGTGGACAAGCAGAATAGTTGCACCACGTTGGGGATATCGAAGGATAGAATTGACAAATAATTGAGGATTGTGTAGGTCAGTAAATATGGTCAAGAGTCAAAAAACCAACCGTGACCACGCTAAAAAAACCACAAGACCGATGGTGGAAGATGAAGCGATTGCCTCGCAACTATCGGCATTACTAACACCAGCCATCACTTCACAAGAAAATTACTACCGTCAACTGGGTTTGCGAGGAAGAATTCTTAATCTACCGTTGATGGTAGCAGCAGTATTAACTTTGCTGTGGCGAGACGTATCTGGAGTCACAGAACTCACAAGAATGTTAGCCAGAGAAGGTTTTTTGTGGTGCCGACCTACAACAGTAACTCAACAAGCAATGTCTCAAAGGTTTCTAAGTTTTCCTGCCACATTATTTGAGGGAGTTTTCAAAAATTTATTGCCGATTTTAAGAACTGCTTGGCACCAGAGAAACCAACGCCCTCTACCAGAAAGCATTCAATTTACCTTGAGAAAGTTTTCGAGAATTTGGATAGTAGATAGCTCAACACTCGAAGCATTGTTTTGTAAACTCAAAAGCCTCGAAGGTATACCCAAAGGGCAGTTGGCAGGAAAAATGGCAACAGTCATAGATTTAATGACCAGGCTTCCTGTCGATATTTGGTTTCTGGAAAACCCGAGAGCTTCTGATGTTAAGATTGATGAAAACATCCTGCAATTAGTGCCAGCTAAAACCTTACTCTTACTGGATAGGGGATTTTATCATTTTAGCTTTTGGCTCAAATTAATTGAAAGAGATATCCACTTAATCACTCGCTTGAAAAAAGGAGCAGCAGTTCAAGTACAGCAAGTATTAACCAAAAGTTACGACCTGAAAGATAGTCTGATACGTTTGGGTTCGGGAACAGCAAAAACTCCATTTATTACCTTACGCTTGATTGAAATTCGTTCGGGTAAAACCTGGCATTCTTATTTGACAAGCGTACTAGATCCTCAAGTGTTACCACCCTACGTCGTGGCAGATTTATATCGCAAGCGTTGGAGAATTGAAGAAGCTTTCAATACCGTAAAAAGGCTGTTGGGATTAAGCTATTTGTGGACGGGTTCTCTCAACGGGATTCAGCTTCAAATTTGGGGAACTTGGATATTCTATGCAATCTTGGTCGATTTAGGTGATGCCGTTGCTGATCAACTCTCTTTACCAATTGATTCGATTTCATTAGAAATGATTAACCGGGGTCTTTACCATTTTTATGTAGCCCGCCAACAAGGTAAAGCAACTGACCCTATCGAGTATTTCGCCGCCCCTGAAAATCGAGACTTAGGTATTGTTAAAGCTCAACGAAAACCCAATATTAAGTTAATTGTTGCACCTTTCCCCGATCGACAGCGAGGCAAAGAGCAATTTTTCTTTGAGACATCTTCTCAAACCCCCTTGACAACTGCCATACAGGCTTAACTTGTTACGAATGACCCCCAGTTCTGAAAAATCTTCCAGAATTTCTGTTTCCGTCATGCCACTTGCGAGATATTCTAAGATGTCGTATACTGTGATTCGTATTCCCCGAATACATGGTTTGCCACTGCGTTTTCCAGGTTCAAGCGAGTGGGGACACTATTAGAAAGTCCGAAGGTGGATTTGAGAAGGGGAATGGTTTCCATTGATCGCAATAACTGAGAATTTATAAAATAAGGAAAAGGAAACCAAGATGCCAGGTTATCAACCCAAACAAGGTACAATCATTAACAATATAAAGAGTCTTCTGAAAGAACGCTACAAACAAGGCTTTCCAATTATCAAAGAAATTATTCAAAATGCGAACGATGGCCAAGCCAAAACTCTTAAGTTCGGGATATCTAGAGGATTGGTTGGCACTGCTGAGAATCCTGTAGTTCATCCGCTTTTGACAACGCCTGCCCTATTTTTTCTCAATGATGGTGTGTTTAAAACATCTGATCGTGAAGCAATTTCTTGTTTTGGGATTGATGCAAATGCAGGAGATAAGGGCAAAATTGGTAAGTTTGGCTTAGGACAAAAAAGCATTTTTCACTTTTGCGAAGCTTTTTTCTATATTGCGCGTTCTGAAGATTTTCCTAATGGGTGCGGTGCTTTTATTAATCCTTGGGCGACACCCGATGGTACAGATAGGAGACGACCAGAATGGATTGAGTTAAATGAAGTAGACCATGAGCATTTAAAAAAGTATCTAATCGATCGCAAGTTAATTGATACAGATAACCAATATTTCCTTCTTTGGGTTCCATTTCGACGACCGGATGATAAACGCTGTATTCTGGCCAATTATTACAATGACGAAAATTCTATTCAAGATAGTTTGCCTAATGATATGGATATCAAAATTGGGCAACTACTTCCTTTATTGCGACACCTGACAAATATTCAATATTGGGTTGAGGATGACACAAGAAAATTACAACAAAAATTCAATGTTTGCGTAGATTCTTCAGTTCCTTTAGAACGCTTTATTTACCCTAATAATGATAAAGATGCACTTTCACCTAATGAGCATCGTCTCGAAGGAAAAGTAACTGTGAGTAAACAGGCGATCTCTTTTGCTGGTATTGAGCGGATATTGCCAGCCGAAGATTTTGCATTTTTACTGGGGCAAGATGCGGATAAAGCCTCAAAAAACTTTTGGGAAGATTTGCAGCAATCTTGCTACTGGAGCCAGCGATCATCTATCAATGAAGATAAAGATTATGAAGAAGAATTTATTCCTGACAAGTCAATTCCTCACTGTGGTGTTGTTTTTACACAAAAATCAAGTAACACATCTCGTAGTGCTAAATTAACTCTTCAATGGGCAGTTTTTCTGCCTCTGGCGAGTGATGAAAATAGCTCAAACGAAGAAGATCGTGCTGCATATCAACAAATTGATTGTGATGGCGAACAAGACTACACAATTTTCCTGCACGGTTACTTTTTTCTTGATTCGGGAAGAAAATATATTGAAGGGCTAAAGAATATTGATCGGGAAGTTCTCGCTCAACATCCTCCCCAAAACGAGGATGATATGGTCTGGCAGTGGAACTACTTGCTTGCAACAAAAGGAACACTAAGACTTGTACTACCATCTTTGCGTGACTTTGTAGAGACTCATGGGCTTTCTAATATTGCTATATCACACCTATGTCAAGGACTTCTTAAATCTCATCTGTTTAAAGGCAAAGTATTTAGGCAAAGTATTTATTTCGAGTATCAATGGGTATTTCGTACTTGTCGTTCGGTCAATCAGTGGCAACTTATAGGATTGGACGCAACTGTGCGATCGCTTCCTAGCATTCCTTCTAAGTCTATCTGGGATGCTTTCCCACAACTTAAGAAACTTGCCGAGCAATACTGCTTAACCGTTAAAGAAAAACCAAACTTACTTGTAGGAAAAAATACTCCCACATGGAAATCAGACGAAATATGCGCTATTATAAATTCACTCGAACCTAGCAAAATTTTCTCGAATATTGATAATCTTAGCTTCCTCCAAGCTTTTTTAAGTCAAAGTCAGCAGGAAACTAAGGTTATCAATGATGAAGAAGTGCAGGTAAGCTTAAGAAAACTTCTTCATAAAGCTTTTGCAGAACTTGGTATAGCACAACTACAGGATAAAATTCTTCCCTTTGTAAAGAAATTGCTGGCACTTGTGTTACCAGAGAGTCGTTATGCGATCGCCAAATTCGACGCAAACGAGCCAACCGCCGTGCATAATATTCTTAACAAGCTCTATGCACTCAACCTCGATGTGCTACTTATCTATGAAATTTTTGAGCCTGCATCACAATCTAGTCAAGCAATACTGAAATCTGAGCAAGCAGTTGACGTACTTACTTGTCTTAGTGATATCTTGAAAGAAGATAAGTCTATATACCTAGCAATTTGTAACCTGATTAAACAAATTCTTAGCAAGTTTGATTATCCTTTAATTATTATTGGTGAACTAGCTGATAAAATCTTATTTTACGGCTATAAATATCGCGAGAAAAAGACTTACCTTTGGAGTTATGCTAAACTATGCGAAAGTCGCTCCAAAAACCTTCTTTTCACAGGTAAATACAATACCATAGCGGCTGCCCTAAATGAAGCCATTCCTGATTATGACTTCATATTCATTGAGGAGAATCTCGCAAGCATACTTAACAAAATTCTAAGTATGAAAGGTATTTCTTCACTCACACTTGATAGCTGTAAAAACCTGCTTGACAAAAAACCAAATTTGGCTATTCCTGAACAACGCATAAATCTATTGAAGGAGTTAATTCGTCATGTCTAAAGAATTACGTTACTTGCTGCATGGAAATAAGGAAAAATATGATGATGTACAAACACCCTTATACATCATCCCTCAAGAAAGTACGCTATGGCAAAAGATTGGGTTACAAGTTCTCACCAGTCGGAAAGAAGATTGGCGATTAATTAATTCAGTATTTATTGATTCCCTTCCTACTCCTACAGCTAATTTGAAAAGATTGGGAATTGAAAAACTTCTAGCTGAACAAGTTGTTGATTTAATTCGCCAAAACCCAGAGTCCGTCGATGGAATTTTGCTGAACAAATCTGAGAGATATGAACTTCTCGCTTACATCAGCCAGAAACCTAGTAATCAATATCTATGGAAGTCATTACGATTGCATGAAAATGCTAATAATCCTAATCGCTTAGAAAGCATCGAAGTTAATCGCGTTTATTTAGAGAATTCAGACTTTCCTTTAGATGAACGACTAAAAAACTACATCGTTTTAATTCGACGAAATACAGAAATTCAGCAAAACTGGATTCCGTCATGGACTCCTGATGCAGCGATCGCAAAAGTTCTTAGCCTACCGAATCCTCATCAATACTATGGCATCATTCTCGATGCACTGCAAAGGATGACTGATGAAACAAAAGAATCGCACAAAGAGTCTTTAAAAAGTTCTGGGTGGCTTCCTCCAAATGGATATTGTCCACAAGATATACTCAAACTCCAAAATAATTTGGAGCAATATGCAAAAGAGATTGCTAGTTTAAATAAGAGTAAACATCCTCAACAGGTTCTACATGAATCAGTCAGAAAGAGTAAAGTAGAGCATTGGATTAAGAGCTTATTTACAGTTTGGAATGCAGAAATAGTAATTAAGAAAATATTAACTCATAATCAGAAAAATATTGAACATTGGCAAAGTTTTTGTCCAGTTATCCTTGATGCGCTATCTACAAATATTTCAGATGAATTAAAAACAATTCTTACGAGAGAAAGCTGGTTATTTTTAGGCGATCGTACTGTCTGTCTATCTCAAATTATTGAAACTCCTCGAAATAAACTCCAGAAACACCTATCAACACTGGTTCGTTTGAGTGCTGGTGAGTATGCCGAAATGAGCCAACTGCCTAAAGAAATTACGAACCATAAGAATTTTCCAATTCTCAATAAGTTTTTTTCACAATGGAAAGAGAATGATGTTCTTGAGTTTATTCTAGCTCAAAACGAACCACACAAGTATTTTGAAATTATTCTGGATGCTCTCAGCAGTCTTTTACCGCAGTCTACTCCTAATAATGTAAACACTCAAAAACTTAGCACGCTGGCTTGGTTGGTAGATAAACAGAGGAATGCTATCGATCCTAAGAGCATTATGATTCTGCACTACCCATCTCTAAATGAGGAGATTGAGGGCTTAGTCTATTTAGTTCCTGATCGTTATATATCATCTTCCCAATTAGCGAAGGAGTTTCGCAATCATAATGACTGTTCTCAGTGGCTTACTGAGAAACTATTCATCACAGAAGATGAAGCATTAATTGAGATTGGTAAACTTCTGAAGCAAGCGCCAGAATATCAGATTGGAGAGTTTTCTGTTGAAGAATTTCCCTTAGATAAATGCTTAGAAGCTTTCAAGCCATTTGATGTTAGCTTCCTGCCAGCCTGGAACTTTGCCAAAAACCTACCAAACGAGAAATTCAAAAGATATCTGTTGCCAAACCTCTTAGATAAAATGGAGGTGGCAAAGCTCCGCGAGCTTCTAATATCGCTTTCTAGTCCCGCTTCTCAAGTGGATGCTGCTAATGCCGCTAATGTGGAAATTTTCAATACTTATCTTGGATTAGCTATTAATTACGGAACATTCAGCACAGATATTTTACCCCACATCCGTCTTCTTAATCGTAAAGGTCAGTGGAAATCTCCTAATAACCAGTTAACAGGCGAAAACGCCAATATTGATGATACTTATGTGCTAGATAAAGAGCAGTTAGATATTATACATTCATTCTTGAAATCAGAGACTCAAAGCAATTATGATTTACCAGAATCTGAGGAAGTTTTAGAAGACGAAAATAGCATCTTGATAAATTACTTTAAAAAATGGGAGGATCACTGTCCATTAGAACTCATTGGAGCGTTTCTGAGTCTTTTCAAGAGTTCTGATAATAAGATTAAGGAACAGGCGAAATATTATCTAGGCAGACGTAATATAGAACATTTGCAAGAACGCTTGCTGGAAAATACAGCAAAACCCATTCGAGTTTTTCAAGTGCGTATTGGTGACGATGGAAATCGGACGCGCAAGGTGACTTCAATACTGGGATGTACTTTTGACGCTGAACTTGCTGCTGATCTACCTAATCTGCCTCATTTTTTCGTCAATGAAGGTGAATTAGCCAGCAATAAGCTAGAACTGTTGCATATACAACTAGGAAAACTTACTCGTACTGAGTTAGTGAGAATTCTTAAAGACTCGACTGGAGTTCTTCTTAAAAAAGTTTATGGAGTCGAACCCAATATAGGAGCGATTTGGGATGATTTGCTAAATTCCGATCAGCTTGACATCCGAGTAGCTGAAAAATTGGTGATAAAGAATGCTTCGTATATTCTGAGGGAGCTTGCAATACAGGAACTCAGTGTAAAAATGCTCTTGGACAACTTAGAAGACTTGCGTCGCAACGAAACCGAATACGAAGTACAAAATCTGAATGAAAAAAAACAAGCTACTGAAAAAGAGATTCAAGAAAAACTCTCTGAATTGTCAAATCTGCTAAAAAATAATGAAGGCGTAAAAGAGAGTTTACTCAAGTCTGTACGAGAAAAAATAAAGAAGTATGGCTATCGTCCCCAGAGTATCCCCTTTGAGCTATTTCAAAATGCCGATGATGCCGTAGTTGAATGGCAAAAAATGTCATCACCCACAGAACTTGAGGAAGAAAGAAAACAGTTTGTGGTGGTACTGAGCGATCGCCAGCTTTTATTTATTCATGCGGGTAGACCGATTGGGTGTTTCCAACATTCAGATAATCCAGAGAGAAACTATCGCGATGAGGGATACCATCGCGACCTTGAAAAGATGCTGACATTTAACACCTCTGACAAGGGAGATGGAGTAACAGGGATGTTTGGCTTAGGATTCAAAAGTGTTTATCTGTCATCATGTAAACGACCACGCATTTTAAGCAAGCGCTTAGGGTTTGCTGTCGAGGGTGGACTAATTCCTTCACGTCTCTCTCCTGAAGAAACTAAAGACTTGCAATACAAATTAGACTTATACAAGATGCCTTCAGATGCAACAATTGTCGAACTAGAGTTAGAGCAGGGTATTCAGCCGCAAGAAATTATCACGAAATTTCAAGAACTAGCAGGTATTTTAACTGTTTTTTCACGGGCTATTACAAAATATCGTTTTATTAACGATATTCAAGATAATGACTCAAAATTATTTACATGGGAGAGAAAACCTTTTCTGGGTATTCAAGGTATCGAAGTAAATAAGATTACGATCAAGGGTGAAGACTCGCTACGACTGTGCCTGCGAACAGCATCTGGATCGGCTCTGCTATTAGATATGACCGAGAAAGACGGTAGGCTTAGTTGCACTACTCCTGATGCACCGACTTTTTGGGTAACAGCACCAACACAAGAAACACTTAACGTTGGTTTTATACTGAATGCAGCCTTTAAGGTGACACCAGGAAGGACAAGGTTAGATTCAACAGGACAAAACAAAGAACTTGCTAATAATATTGGCATTGCGCTTGGTCAACTATTAAAGAAATTATGTGAAGCCAACTGGGAAGATGTAAAAGTTGCTCTAGGTTTTTCTAGCGTAGATAGTTACAGCTTTTGGGAATTTCTTTGGAAAGAACTAGCCGTTAATTGGCAAAAAATCGATACTAATGAGCAGCGTGATCTGATTAGCGGTATTTTAGGCGGGGATCGCGGCATGGGATATCTCATTACCCGCAGTAAAGCCCTACCAAACGGATTATATGGTCAGTATCGCCAACTGATTTGTATCAATAGTAATACTAAATACTCCAAAGTGACAGGCAAACTTGCTGA
Organism: filamentous cyanobacterium Phorm 6; assembly: GCA_003003725.1. GTDB lineage: Bacteria > Cyanobacteriota > Cyanobacteriia > Cyanobacteriales > Microcoleaceae > Microcoleus. The sequence goes on from PVWI01000021.1 coordinate 15,974, forward strand.
AGAGTCTTGCTTCTGCAAAGTCGCTAGTTGGTCAAGCTTCCAGAAAAGTAGTGATCCACGTACTCTGATTGTTGATACTCAATGGGAAGAAGCCACAAAACTCTTAGACAAATCATTGTTTGATAAGCTCACCATTAACATTGACGATATACAACTGCTCAAGGCACTGAAAACCGAAGTTGGAGTCATTGAAGCAAAAGTAACGCCTGAAAAGGCAAGACAAGTAGGCAAGCTTATCTCAAAAGATTTTCTGAATAGCTTTAACAACTCTTCCGAGCGTGATAGCCTGAAAAAATTCCTGCCTCAGATTAAATTTCAATCAAAAGCTGGCAACTATCTACCCTCTGAACAATTGCTTTCAGCCACATCTAAAGAAGCTGAAGAGAAACTGTTAGTTGGTTTCGCACCCGATGATTGCTTACTGCACGTTGACTATACCGACACTGCCATCGCTTTCTTCGATGCTTGTCGCTTGCAAAGAAAAAGTATTCCTGTAGAAGTTCTTCAAGAATGGGTATTACGGGAAGAAACGACGGAGAAAGGGCAGGCAATACGCGGCTATTTATCAAAAGGCGAACATCGAGATCAACTAGCAAAACTTCTTGACGAAAATCCTCAAGACTCTTGGATAAAAAAAGATCAGAGCATAAATGGACTTATAGACCGAATGATGGCAGTTATAACTGAGAGAGAAAAAGAATATCAGCGAGAACCAACAGATAGTAGAGAAAAAGAAGATCAGCTAAAACCCACAGGTAGTATTGTCCAGAACGATCAACAAGGTGTTGGAGATAACGCAGAAAAATGGGGTAAATTTGGTGAAGATGCAGCAAAACTATTTTACGAGAAACTTGGTTATGATGTTACCAAACAGCCAGATAAAGATGGTTATGATTTTAAATGTGTCAAGGCAGACAGTGAGTTATTTGTAGAAGTAAAAACAATTAATCCTAGATATAGCAATATAGTTCGGATTACACGCAACGAGTGCAGAGAAATGTGTAAAATTACGAATTCAGACAAATATGAATTATTCATAGTCTGCCACAGTGGGGAATTAATCACGAATAGGATTCGGATTAAGTCTGCATGGAAAACATTACAGGAAGTCTTTTCAAAGCTCGATCAGCAAGCCCTCACTAATTGTGAGTATGCTGAAAAAGATCAAGAAGTTTTAATTGGGCTACAACGTAATTCAAATGGTTTAGATAATGACATATTGTTGAACTGGAAAAGGCTGGTGAAAACTGGCTTGAGTAAGAATATAGAAGAAGTTTCTTCATAAAAGCTTTTTAAATTCCAAGGGGTAATTTTGGGGATCAATCGCCCAAACTAAGATTTTTTAAGCTCTGTGACTCCTAGATTCAATTTCTAGGCTTTTTCAGCAGACCCTATCTATGTGGCAATCGCTTTCTTGTTTCTACAGAAGCTGGTGGTGAAGGGATTGATTTACAAGATAATTGTTACTCGCTTATTCATGTTGATCTACCTTGTAATCCTATGCGTTTACATCAGCGTGTTGGACGTTTAAATCGCTATGGGCAGAAGCATCCTGTGGAAGTAATTACGCTGCGTAATCCCGATACTGTTGAAACCCGTATTTGGGATAAGCTTAACGAGAAAATTGAAAATATTATGCAATCTTTAGAGCAAGTAATGTCTGAGCCAGAAGATTTGTTGCAACTTGTATTTCGACAGGCGATCGCTCTTGGGTGCTGAATTTCCCGACTAAAAACCATTGGGAAAAACCTTCAGATGCAAAGTTTCTTGAGCTAGGCTTACAGAAGTTCGTCAATACTTACAAAGAAAAAGGGATTACCTCGATCGCTTTTCCTCTACTCGGTACTCAGAATGGGGGAATCCCTACAGATGAATCTTTAGCGATCATGCAGAAATATTTAAGCCATTGCGACATCCCTGTTGAGATTTACCACTTTGACCCTGACGCGCCTGATGATCTGTTTACCGACTTAAAGACAGAATTTCTAAGGCTATCTGAGAGTGAACTGATAGAGGTGACGGGTTTGGGTAAGGCTTATATCAAACGAGTGCGGGAAGTAATAGAGGGTGATCGTACATACAGTCTCGCCGCATTGCTAGCAACGGAGGGAATCGGGCTAAAAACCGTAGAAAAAACGTTATGCTTGCTAAGAGTTCGGGGTGAAATGAGCCGTCGAACAGAAACTTACGCTAAGGAAATGATTGTGCCGTTTTGAATATTGCGATCGCCTCTTATAAACCTGTACCAAATAATCTATGCTTATCCAGTAACACTTTCAGCCTTAACGTAACTTTCTGTACGACTGCTCATTTACCCCCCGTCAACAAGGGTAGTTGCCAGGTGCGGGGTAGGGATTGCTGCCACAAGCGGGGGGCATCTGGATAAGCTTGTAGTTCTTGAAAAAGAGCCATAGATTCGTCGCTATGTCCATCGACGAACGCTTCTCGATACACCCGTTGCATCAGATGGCTAGCAATTTCTTCCCAATTCCCCACAAACGGCTTGAACCCTTGAGGATGAAACATCAGCCGCATCAGATTAATCCTGCCGTTGATGCAGAAATGGTGTTGCAGCTTCTCTGGATGAACTAACCAATTGGTGAGCTGTTGCGCGGCTGTATTGCTCTGGATTAAATTCCAATAACGATCCATTACTAATGCCGGATAGGGTTCTTGCTGGCGCAAGATAAACTCTATGGCTTTGCGGATCGGTTCAACTTCAGGCGCTGATAAATCGGTTTGGGAATAAATCGGCGCAAAGCCCGCCGCCGTGAGCATGATGTTTTGGTCGCGCAGAGGAACATCTAGCACAGCCACCAGTTGCAGTACCATATCCCGGCTGGGATTAGCTCTACCTGATTTTAAGAAGCTGATATGCCGCTGAGAGACATTGCCAGCTAAAGCCAAATCGAGTTGACTCAAACCGCGTTGATTGCGCCAGTGTTTGAGCAGATTCCCAAAAGAGGCGTCTCGGTTTGGAGTTGATTGCGTTGAGGTTGAAGCGATCGCCATTTTACTATCCTTATTACCTCATAGGTAATTGTTTATATTATCTCGGAGGGTGACAATCAGAGCAACAGGGTTGATGACGAACTTTTACGCTTCGCCAAACCAAGTCCCTGTTGAAGTGCTGATAACAAAAGGAAAGTGAACCTATGTCCAATGCAACTTATCTACACCGGCAAGTACCTACATCCAAAAAAATTCTGTCAACCCAATCGCTTTATCTGCTGCTAACGATTATTGGTGCCATCGCGCCTTGGAGCTTTCTGCTGAAGTTCTTTCTCCAGAATGGTCTTGATCTCGATTTGTTTTTCCAGAATGCGTTCACCAATCATGTCGCTTCTGCCGTAGCAATAGATTTGCTCATTTGTGCAGATGTCTTCTTCTGTTTTTCATTTATTGAGCTGAAGCGATTAGGTTTGTCTCGTCGCTGGTTGTTTGTTTACGTTGTCGCTACTTTTGGCATTGGTGTGTCTTGTGCTTTGCCTTTATTTTTATATTGGCGCGAACGAGCGTTAGAAACCCTAAAGTTTGAGCATTAAGCTCTACGTGGAGACTTTCTGACTACAGCTCCGCGTTATCCTTATCGGCTGGCAAGGCTAATAAAGTCACCCGCGCCAGCCGCAAACACCTGTCAGATTGACTCGGCATCTGTGTGAGCCATCAAAACCCGCACTCGGCAAATCTTCCGAGTGCGGGTTTTGGGGTACGACCTGACACAAGTCGAAGCCGTAGAACATCGCTTTGGCAGTGGAGCCTACATTATGAGGGTTACCGCTGGCGGTTTGTTGCAGTGTATAAAAAGTTGGTAAGGGCCGCGTCGGTGCAGCCCGCGAGCCGATTTTCGCTTATTAGCAGAATTCTTGTGGGAGAATCAAGACAGCGTTGAAGTTGACATTGACTACTGACAACTTTGAATTGAATTTACTTAACAGAGCGATCGCCCTATTTTGGAAAGATGAGCTTTTACCGCTATGCCTAAACCAAAGAGGTATCCCGACAATTGGCAAGAGATTGCGCTCTCGGTGAAAGAAAACGCAGGGTGGCGTTGTGCTAAGTGCCATCAACAATGCCTCCGACCCGGTAAACTCAGACCCGGTAAACAAAGCGGCTTAACCAAATCTGAACGGTGTGCCTTGACTTTGGCGGTGCACCATCGCAATCGGATACCAGAGGACAACCGCCCAGAAAACTTAATCGCTCTGTGTACCGCGTGTCACCTGTCCTATCACAATCGCGGTCAGTCCAACGTATCGCCAGGGCAATTATCCTTGTTCCTCGATGATGCGGTGGATTGGGATACTATCAACTGAACGCTGGCGGCAATTGAATCTGTTTAGGATGCACTTTCCTGGCTGGTAAAACTAATAGTGCATGACGAATTGGAAAAATACTCGGAATGGGTCGTGACCGAATACCAAAAAATTAGAGCAGCACAAAAATCGAGGCAAATTTAGCGAGGCTGGCTGGAATCCCCCGATTGCTCTTGAGTTAGGAGGATGTATTTTTCGGGGCGTCCGGCACCGGTTGATAATTCTCCGCTTTCAAATCCAAAATAGCTTTTACTTTGCGAACCGTATTGACTGACACGCCAGCTTTTTGGGCCGCCTGACGCAATGACAATCCCTCATTAATTGCTGCAATTGCTCGTTGCGATGAGGGTTTTTCCAAAAAAATCTCTGTCGATTCCGCACGAGGCGGCCGACCGACGTGTTGACCCCAATTTTTAGCACGTTCCATCCCCTTTTTGATTGCATCCGAGCGCCTAGAAGCACGTTCCTCCCCTTCAATTAACTGCTCAATCCAACTGGGTTTACCTTCTAGGATGTCTGTTTCAACCTTTGATAATCCCTTTGCTTCCATCCGCCGCAAATCCCGAAGCACAGTTTTAGCTGGTTCGGGGGTGAAAAAGTTGTAATATTCAGTCCGATTGCCAAGAGAAATATTGAAGAACGAATATCGATATTTGAAATACTTCTCTACATTTCCGCGATGCGCCCAAACACCCAAAACCTTAATTGAAACAGTTTGAAAATGGGGTGCCAGATCCTTTTGAATTTCAGACACTCGTGTTTGAACGTCTCGCTGAGTTACACCAATTTTATAAAGGGATTGTTCGCCCACATTAATTTGTAGGTAGTAGAGATTCTGAGATAAAATTTTCCGAAATTCAGCTTGATATATTTGCAAATCTCGCAAGCATTCATTGAAGTTAGCAGAGTTTTCTAGAGCGGCAACTTGAACATTTTCTTCAAGTTCCTGTAGCTTTTCCAACAACATTGGTTCTTGAACTTGATTGAACAACATCAAGGACAATGCACCAACAGGAATCTTGCCCAGTTTTGTAAATTGGTATTTACCGCTGTAGCGATATTCGTTGAACTCAAGTAATTCTTCGTCAATAAAAATTTGGGGCACTTCTTTCTCTGGAATGCCTCGATTGTTGATTCCGTAGCGATTCCAGAGTTTTTTTAATTGCTCTAGTTCTTTGCCAGTCAGCCAAATGTTGAAATGGTCATACAGGGGGAGGTTGGGAAGTAAGCGCACGCTGCGGTTTAATTCCAGGCAAGTTTCGTGAGTGTGGGCAAAGTGATGCTCCTTGCGCCGACCCTTTTTAGCAGTCAGTTCGCCGTCGCAGTAAGGACACCTTAGCTGAGTTTTCCCGCCTCGTGGAACATCTTCGATCGACACTAGGGTTTTGTCTCGGTCAATGCCATATCTGAGCCACATTCAGAAGTATCCTTTTTTTGATACACGCTTGTCGGTGGGTTATCGTAGGGGGCGATAATGCTTTGGAGTTATGTTGACTGTATCAAAAAAAGGGTACTACGCGGGTGGTAGTGCATCAACGTTCGGATAAAGCTGGCGATATTTTTGCCAGTTTGAGCGATAGAAATGCCGACCGAACTGGGGGATGGCGAGGTCGTGTTCGTACCGCCCCCCAACAAACCCCGAACGTTCTTTGATGTGTCCCCCGCCACTGTAATCTCGCAACCTCAGCCAAGTCCATTCCCAGGAAAAGCCTCCGTAGTTTAGGTTTTCATCCTTCTTGACTCCCTCATCCCCCGCAACGTAGGCTGCAACTAACGCCGCCCACTGCCTCTCTTTCAGTTGCGCCTTTGGCGCTTTTTTGGGTGCTTCCAGACCCAATCCCGCCCTAGCGACGGCCCGCCCCTGAAGAGTAAGCTTGCAATCGAGCCACCGCAAGTCATCGTAGGGGTAGCGAATTTCAATCAGCTTGCGAGTCGCCAATGCCTTGAACGTGCTGCCCGTTCCGGGGTCAACTTCTCCCGCTTCTTTCAAAAGCCGCCTGAACGGTGTTGACACCCCAAAAATTTCCGCGTACTCGATCCAGCGCCATTCACTTGCCGGCCTCGTTAGCCCGCGCCGCCAGTCCTTATTCCGTTCCAAGGCTTCCCGCTGCTGGTCCATTTCAAAAATCAACTGCAAGTAGGTTTGCTGCCTGGGGTTCAATTCATCCCAAAGCTGATGGTGTTTGGAGGGTTTGGACTCGACCGGCTCGTTCGGGGTTCTTTGGGGCGAATGTCGGTCGCCCGCCGTTTCTGCGCGCTTTTGTTTGGCAAGCTCGGGCGCTGCGGGGGTTTTTTCCAGGAAGGAAGGCGGGTCGGTCGGGTTGCCGCCAGCAGCAATAAATTCCGGGTAGCGATCGCACAGCGTTTCTACTTGAGTCCAGAGCGGTTGGGGTATTCTCATCTGTTTGGTGTCGTAGGGCGCTTTCTTTCCGCGACCGCCCTTTGGTTTGTCAGCCATAAACCTGTCAACAAGTTTCTTTGGCTACCATTCTAAACTTGTTGACAGGTTTACAACTTGCCCCCAATAATTTGATCGCGCGCGGCTTATCCCAAACAGAAAATCCCATTGCGCCCCTGCTTTCTCAAGCTATTAATCTTTTTCGAGTAGTATAATGTATGCAGTCTTGTAGTTAACTTTACCCCAATAGATTGGTATGGCAGAGGATTTTCAAAACGATGTCATCAAGGCTGTGTGTTGCGAATTAAATCTTGGTGAATCTGTTTTAGACGCATATATGCTTCCCAATGGTGAGAAGCGCCTTGGCGTTGAGAACATAGGAGTGGCTTTGGGGTATTCGGAACGCTTCTTTTTCGGGCGAACAAAACGGGAGTCAAAAGCGCTGAAAGCCTTGCAAGGTATGGGCTTTTCGGGCGAACAAGTTTGGGTAAACATTATTCGACAAGGAGACAATAAAAGAGGTGCTTCTTTAGCAAAAACTGTCGGTCTTCGAGATTTCGTAAAACTGGTTACTTACGAAGCTATCATCAAACGCAACTTAAAAGCTACTATTTTATTAGCTGCTTTTGCTGAAACAGGTATAGAGCGAATATTGGAAGATGCTTTTGCAGGAAGGTCGGTAGACTTTCTGCTAGAAAAAATCGTTCATTACAGCACATGGACGCATGAAGAGTTGCAGGAAGTTTTGGCGTATAATCGGGAAGAGGTACGAGCTTTACGCATAGGAAGTTCCGCCTTCATTTGATTGCTAAAGATAATTAACCTAGCTAAGAGAATTGATTCATGGGCTGGGTTATTAATCTTTAGTCTACTTTTTAGTTTTCAGGTGCGGTGGCGGTTCGTTGGATTCGCCCCACCAACTGTACTTTATCAGCTCCATCTTTGACAGCTCGATATCAAAATAACCCATTCAAAATATAGCTCGATTTGCGGCACGGGAGAACCCACGCAACAGCTAACAAAATAATACCATCGAAGTAGAAAACCCCCAGATTGGGGGATGGTCGCCCGCTGCAAAGCTAAACGACAATCTAATTATTTTATCAAACAATTGTCACTGCCTGCGAATTAAAATAATCACCAATACGCCTCGGCTTCAGATATAGGTAACAAATAGCTGCGCTCAGACTGTTAGCTGGCAAGAGATTGAGCCTAAAATCTATTATTGTTAGATTTTTTAACCATTTGGGGCTTAATAGCAATGGTTTGATGACAATAAGCCGAGATGCCGGCGTACTAGGTAATGAAGACCCACAATTCTTTGACAAAGACACCAGTTCAACAAATTAAACTTGATTTTTATTGCTTACACCTCGTCGCGAAAGAAATCATCAATCCACTTTTTAGCTTCGGCAAGCGATCCTTCTTCTGTTGGGTTGCTGCCTGATTTGATTAGGTCAATTCCGCGTCCGTCGTAGACAAACCACTCCCAGGATTCTGACGCATGAACTATCTTGAGTTGCAGCCCGCAGTAGTAATAGCAATCGGGTTGCAGGTCAATCTCTTCAGATTTTTCAATCACAATCCAAGTTTCTATTGTTTGCCGTTCGGCAAGATTCGCAAAGCTGCTATTCCCTATAAACCGAACCATTGAAGGCGGTAGCAAGCTAAGGAGTTTTCTCAAAAACATCACTTATCTCCTCTGATTCTGGATTGCAGTCGGAAGATTGATAGGTTCTGGCTGATGAAAACCGTCTGTAACGTCATTCCGAACGACAATCGCTCCTACAATCTGACAGCCTTGAGCTAAAAGTTTCAGATTGCGTACTTTCGGATAGCTTTCGTATCCAAGTAGCATAAATTCAAGAAAAGCATTCATTTACTTGCCTCCCACTGACGGTGCAAATTGATAGTGGTTGTGCGTGCTGTTGTCGATATTCTGATCGCCTTGAACTACTGTTGGCGGTAAATCTTTTACGGCTTGCCGATAACCGTCGTGGTAGGAAGATTTAACCAAGTACATCAGCATCACTGGTATGGCTGAGAATAGAGTTGATACAAGGATGGCAGTCATTTTATTGTCCATAATTAGCACAGCCACATCATCAATACCGCACTGGATTCGCAGTTTGAAATTAGTACGAGTGGTACGAGAATACAGTTCAAAATTGACTTGAGCCATTCAATCATTTAATAGGTTGGTTGTTGGTTGTTGGGTCGGTAGTGGCTGTACGATCGGCAATTGTGCAGCCACCTCGTAACGACCGCAATAAACTCAAAAAAAATCACTTTCTTTCTGGGACGCCGAAGGATTTAGCATCCCAAATACCCCAGACTTCACGAGCAGAAGAGACCGCACCCAGTAGCGCTTCTGCTGGCGTTCTCCCGAAAACTCGTATCTCCCGAGGCGGATGGTACTTGCGGGTGATGGTAACGCTCCACTGAATTTGATGGCTTCTGAGCGCTCTCATCGATCGTCCCTCCCATCGCCCGGTGCGGGTGCAATTGGTGCGTTGGATTCGCTAGCTATCCGCCAGCACAGCGCGCTTGCTAGTTCGTTTTGTTCGGCGCGACTGAGAGCTCGCACCGTGGGAAACCAAGGCTGCAAATGGGATAAGTCATTGTTGACAGTGCCGGAGTACGCTTTGAACGGGTCGCTTTCCAAACAGACGAAGGTTCGCAAAACGTACAGTTCATCGAAGTTGAGTCCATCCAATCGGTTGATTAAGGATTCCAGGGAATATTTCCTGGGTGCCGTGTAGGGAACCGCGGCTTGTTCCCTTAGTTCCCACCAACTCATCACGTCGGCTCGTTCGGTGGAACACAGAATCTCGTGTTTCCGAACGCAGATGTAAACTGGCTGTCCATCTTCCTCTATCGGGTTGTCTCGGTCATCCAGCAGGCGACCGGTGACGGTCTCCGAACGAACGTCGGTCACTTCGATGCGTCCCATTGTGGTGGTAACGCGGGGATTGGGTATTTCTACAAAGCTTGGCTGGGCGGGTTGCGATGGCTGCCCGTAATCTGCGAACATAGAGGAAATCTCCCGAAAGTGAGTGCCAAACCCCGCCCCAGAAGATTGCGAGTCAGAGGGGGCGGGGTTTGGTTTTGGATGAATTTCCACATTGTACCCCTTCTGAGTCCCTGTGTATACCCTCAAAGTAAACTATTGGGCATGAGGGAGAATCCTTAAGGACTTAGGAACCCCTAAATCCTTGTAGGATAAGCAGTATAGGAATTGTGGAAATATTGAAAATGCCCGACATTGATGCTCCTAAAATGGTACGCATAGATTTTTCCGTGCCTGCTCCGCTTTTAGAGCAAATGCAAGAATTAGCTAAGGATGAGGGTTGGAAACCTGCCGAATTGCACCGGATGCTTTGGGTACTCGGGTTTGCAGCGTATACCGAACAGAGCAACAAACGCTTGGTAAATGATCGGCTTAGGGCAAACAAGGCTAAGGATAAACTCGATACCTGAGCTGTTGAGGCAGTCAAAACGCCTCGAACGACAGGAAATAGTTTTTTGGTGTTTTTTAGGTCGGCAAGTTGTATCGTTTGCCACTGTACATATCCGCCTTCAATGTTGGAGAAAACATCACCCTTCTTGGTCAAAGAATTGCCTGACTCATCCTTTTTTCTGCCGTCCCTAGTTTGCACCCTAGTTAAGGGAATATTTTGATAAATTTCCTCAATCGGGACTATCGAAACAATCAATGGGCAGGCGTTGATAGGTGTTCTCGTGGCTTCCCACCACCTAAATCTTTCGCCGAGTCGGTAGTTGTACTGCCGACGGCAGAGTTCTAAATGAGCCACAATAGTTGTTAGTTGGGCTTTTGTGGGTTTGAGGCGGTATTTGTACGTGAGTTGCATTTTTTAACTTCCTTTTTTCGACCTACCTTAATGTACCATTTCTTTTGATTTAATGTTTAGAAATTACATCAAAATTCAAGGTACTCGCAATGTCTAATTGTCGGTTTCCGTCCGCGACACCCGACGCTTCTGGACATCCCTACGGTAATTTATTCGGGGTACTTCGCGCAGCGCTCAGATTAATCCCCTCTAAATATACCGAGGGACTTCCCGGCTGGTTGTTAAAGGTATTCGTTACTGTTAGAAAGCTGCCAAGCATCGAGAAAATTACTAAATAAATTGCTTTATCCCTCCAAGTCAATCGCTTCATGGGCTAACTCCGCGTTTGCTACACTATGGGTGTTTTGTACCCATGCCGGGGCTGTAATATTGATACTTTCCCGGCATAGGTTATTTAGTTATTCTCTGATTGCTGTTGGTGTTCCTTAGCTTCCGAGATTCTACGTTTGAGAGTGTCTAATGCCATTATCGCTGTCCAATTACCCCGATTAGCTAATTGGATATATTGCTGTATCAATTCTTCGGTGATTTGTTGGTCTAGCCACTGCACCAATTCTGTGGTTGCGAGGCGCGCTTGGGGATTGGTGTTGCCGAACATCTCGAACATTCCCAAACGCTGCATTTGCTCTAAGGTCATACTTTCCACCGCTTTCACGGCTTCTTCAAACTCTTGGGCGGTCAACTGGGACGGCTCATGGGGATGCTGCTGTAACAGGAAATAATCGATTTCTTTGTACGCGCCGACATACATTTTATGGCGAACAGTGTCGCATAAAATTGCGTGTTCGGGCAATTCATCATCAGAGCCTAAGTTGTAAGATTTTAAGTGGATTGCGAGAGTTATATGTTCTATCAGTGGCGCATACACGGCGTAGTAGCTAAATGTAGCCATTGCTCTGCCATTACTCCATGTGGCTTTGCTTCCTTGGTAATAAAGAGCAAAGTATTGAGTGTTGTTGACTCCCACCATCCCCGGTAACATGGGTGGCATCGCTACGGGTAATTCGATGAAGTGTGTTCCTAACATGATTCCTCCTTGTTCAAGTAAAAGGGTATGGAAACGCTGGTTTTTTGCCCTTTCGTGTATTTAATATCTACCGTTGTTTCAGTCAATGCTCAACAACGAATTGCTCTTTATTTTGTTGTTAGTTCATTTGAGTTACCTCCCAGATGTCGGGGTATTTTAAATGTTTTAATCCAGTGGGCATCAACACGAACCATCATTTCTGATGAATCATTTTTGATGGCATTCAGCCAAGGATTTTTCGCATCTCTCAGAATAAACTCTACTTTAATAGACTGCACGAACACTTCAGGCGGAACCCGACTAGCTTCAATCCATACCCCATCATCAAACGGGTTGATTGGATAAATCATTTTTTTGAAGTTATACACATTGTCGTGATAGCAGTAGGGATACTCATAGCGCGATACCATCCGATTGGAATGAGACATGGGATTGTACTTTCTCTTCGGAGAAAATCTGCATATTTTATGACTCCATTAATCCAAGAGTGTAATAGTTATCTAACAATCAATCGAAAGAAAACAGCCGTTAGATTGATCAGCCAAAGTTATCTTTAGTTCAAGCCCTTCTGTTCTCAAAACTTTTTCTGCCTCATCCAACAGCTCAAAAGAGTTGAACCAAACTTGAATGATGCCCTCCAGTTTATGATGCTTTAAGGTGTATCCTCGTTCGTGATGGGAAGGGTGACGGCATCTCACGAAGCAAGCCGTTCTGAGAAATGTGTGAATGTTTCTGGTCATTTTTATGTGTTCTGTTATTCAAATAGGATGAGAGCGCTGCTTTCTTGGCGTTTCCCGTAGTCTGGGTCTACCTGCTTTCTCAACGCTTCAAACTCATCAAATAACTCACTCCGAACGTACTTGGTGTTGTTTCTAGAGCTTAGTTTGTAATAGGCGTGTTGCCATTCTGCAAAGGCATTCAATGATGCGCTGCTGTGCAGCAACCAATCGCAGTTGTTGAGGTGCTTGAACCCCCACTTTTCATCAGTCCATTCGGTGTTCGCATTATCCTTGCTATGCCAGCAAAGATACACCGCATCTGGGAATCCTTTGAGTAGCACTATTTCGTACAAATTCCAAGCTTCTGTGTAACGGTAGCAACTTTCTTCGTTGATGCACTCTCCGCCTTCATCTAAACCCATTTGAGTACAATCTAACCCTAAACAGCAGTGCATTGTGTACCTCTAACTTACTATTTTTTCTACACTAGCGACAGCTATCTTATTAAAATTCCTTTTGTTTTGAGGTTAACATTAAGCAGAAAAGAGTCCTTTGTAAAAAGTGATTATTTCCTGCTTAATGGCAATCTATAGAACTCTCAAATGAGTTTCGCGTTCTCCGAATTATGCAACTTTCTGAGCGAGGTTGCTAGTAATTGAGTGCAAATAACATCCAATAAGGACGTATTGGGCGTATTAGCCGTAGATTCACTCGATGTGACAGGTTCTTGAGATGCGGGTAATTGTGTATTCTTTCTGGGCATGATGTTCTCGCAATTGTTCTAATTGTGATTTACACCCATTGCGATAGCCATTGTGTTTGAGTTATTTTAGTTATTAATTTTATCAATTATTAGCTATTAGTAAGACGTTATTATTATAATATTTTAAATAAGGAAGTTGCCCCAAGCGCAAACTTGAGGCATGATAGATTAGATCCTGCTCGCAATAATCAGATTTGTCGCGACTAATTGAAACTGAGCTTCGGTCAACCCTATTGTTTCACCATCATCCGTACAGGCAGTAGCAATCACTTGACCGCAAAGTGCAATACTGCGACGGGTAATGCAGGTTAAGGGCAATTCCTTGTATAAGAATTCCTCATCACAGATTAGGTCTATCGCGGGATCTGGAAATTGATTCGGGACATATTCTATGAACGCAGGTTCACCTGCAATGCCCACTCGGTTTTGCAAATCTGCCAGTTCCAACTTTTCTTCTACTTCCAGCCGGTGGATTCCTGTTGAATTAATCAAAGCGTAGAGCATAGCTTACTCCCTATTTTTTACACCCTAGCGGTAGCCCTTTAATTTAAATTATTTGTATATTTAAAATTACTCTTGATATTAAGTTGATTTAGTATGACCTCTGCTTACCACCTAACTCGCCCAACTCTGGTGGTTAGTGCTATCACGCCCGCGATCGGCAAATCATGCGGGTATTGCTTACAGCGATGGCGTAATTACCAAGTGGGGTACGTTCGATAAGTGCTACTCCCACACCGAACTCAAACACTTTATTGAAGATACTTTGGGCGTACCTGCTCGGTATCTCACTCACAATACCTACACCGTTTCTCACAACTCTAAAGCTCTTTCCCTGATAATCCACCCAAGATTTTTTCCTTGAAAGGCAGTCTGTACCCCGCCATTTGGAGGGGGCTATTTTAATTATCCAAAACCACCGGATTTGGTGAGGTCAGACTTAAACTGAAGCCAATACTATTATTTTATAACGTAATAAAAGCCAGCATTTATGAAGAAAAAACCATCAATACCAGATGCGATTCTGGCTATAGATTTTGGCGGCTTATCTACTAGAGTTTTCTGCCAAAGCTCGCAAGCAGGCAGTAAAGCAAGCTCCTTTGTAATGGAATCGCAGGTGGGGCCAGTGAGCCAAGACATAGCCAATTGTTTCACACAACCCAACCTCGCATCAGCATCTCCCGAAAATATTGCTTGGGTGGCAATTGGCAATGAGTGCCGAGCCGTTGGCTACCTAGCAGCAGCGCAATTCAATGCTCATATCGGTTTGGCAGGACTGAAGTACAGTAGCGCTTTGTACAAAGCTCTAGCAGCTTTGTGGGTAGTGTCGCGGAAGTTAAATTTAGGCAATCAATTCAGCGCTGCGATCTCCGTTTTCTTGCCCCCAGGCGAATTTAATGACTCCAAGCAATTTTTTGAGCTATTAAGTCAATACTCTGCTTCATTTGATACGCCCACCGGCAAGCTATCCGTCACCCTGGACAAAACCCAAGCTTTGCAAGAAGGCGGCGGCATTGCTTTGATCCACAACAGCAATTTAGGTTCAGCCTTCAAGCAGCGGGTAACTGCCTTTGTGATGGTAGGATTTCGCAATGCTTCGGTAATAGTTTCGGCACGCGGTGCTGTCGGTAAAGGCAAAACTTCAGACTTAGGAATGGTAAGGTTGGTGGATCTAGTTCAAGAGCGAACCTCTAACTACGATGCTCCCCGTTTGGCTTTATCGATCGCTTCTTCAGGTGTAAGCTACAACCGCCCTTACTTTTACCGAATTGCTCGAAATCGAGAGGATGCAGCGAAAGATCGAGAAGTTGACCAATTGATTGAAGCAGTCAAGCTGTCTCGCTTTGACTACGCTCGAATGCTATCTCATTGGATTAATGAAGTGCTGCCGCCCGATTTAGATGAAATTGTATTTTGCGGGGGTACTTCTGAATATATGAAGCCAGAACTGCGAAATCAGTTTTCTCATTATTCGCTGTCTTGGCACGCAGGTATAACAGTGCCAAAAACGCTCGATCCTGATGGTTTAGGTTGTCGCATAGCTGATGTTTACGGACTATTTTCTTACTTCAAATCTCAGTTTGAGGTACTGAGGCAAAGGTCTGTTGCGACAACTTCTCAGAGGGCAGAAGATACAACTTCCTGTTCAGGAGATGCTCCAGTCCCCACGACTGATATACAGAGTGTAAAAGAAGGTGCTGAACAATCTACCAAGCCAAAATCTGAACAATCTACCAAGCCAAAATCTGAACAATCTACTAACCCAGAATCTGAACAACCTACTCACCCAAAATCCGAGCAACCTACTAAATTAAAACTTGAGCAATTTACTCACGCTAAATCCGAGCAATCTACTGAACAAAAATTTGAGGAATCTACTGAACAAAAGACTGAAGATATTACTGAACCAAAAATTGAAGAACCCGCTGAACAAAAAATTGAGGAACCCAGTGAACCAAACACTGAAGATATTACTGAACAAAACAGTGAAATTTGCGCTCAACAAAAGGCTGATTCAAGTATCAAAGATAGCTGCTTAGATGATTCTAATAAATTGAGTGATGAGTCGTCGTCGAATACAGAACCTTCATTAGAGGAATCAGAAGCAAACTTAGATGCAGCTCTCTTATTGGGAGGGCCCTACCGAGGTGCTGGAAAGAAGGTGAGGAATTATGCCTAGAAAACGTTACAAAGAATTTTGCTGGCGCTGTCAAGTTTTGCCAGATTCCGAAGACGCTATCTTGCTATCTTACCTGCAAAATCATCCTTTTTTTAGTTTCCAGGAAACGATTTTACCTCTAATTAAAGCGCGGTGGCTGTTAGTATCATTACGCAATAGCGGTAGTCATTCTAGTACAGACTTAGAGTATTTGAGGCGAGAAAGCATTAATTTTTTGCTCAGGCAGATAGATGAAGTTTGCCGAGATGCGGGATTTAACTGTACCGAGTTAGGAGTAATTGCCCCTGGTATTTCTTCGGGTTTAATTCCTTTAGCTACTTTCCCTCACTTATCGAATTCAGGTGCATCTATTGCTACGGAATTAACTGCCCCTGAGAGTTCAAATCCCGCAAGTTTGCCCGAAGAAAAAGAACCAGAGGAATTTTCGGGAGAAGTTGAGTTTGAAAACAGCGCATTTAACTTAGCTGGTTTCGATCCGGCAATGGTCGGGCCTAGCTTTAGTTAAAAATTATTAAGTCTTGAATAGACATCGACATCCAGCAAGGAGGAATGAAATGACTAACATGATTCACTTGGTTGACGGCGAGAAAGGTGGCGTTGGCAAGTCGATGCTAACTCGAATTCTGGTTGAATTCAATCAGAAGTATGAACTGCTGTACACGTTAATTGATGGTGATTTTCAAAATCCTGACGTGCAGCAGCGCTATCCTGAACACAATGCAAAAATCGTAGCTTTAGTTGAAGATGAAGAGAAGTTTTTCGAGATCGATATTATTTTTGAAACAGCAGTAGAAACTCCTGTAATTGTCAATTTACCTGCTCGGGTTTACAGCATTATCAACAAATGGATTGACGAAGCTAATTTAACCTCTCCTGATTTTAAAGAGCAGTCAGGAGTTGATGTATGCAAGTGGTTTATTTGCGGCGGCACGACGGACAGTATTGAAATGTTTATTGACTCTTTCAACTACTTTGAAGGTCAGCTCAATCACATTTTTGTCCGCAATTTTGGAGTTTGCAAAGATTGGTCGCACGTACAAAGCCATAAGGAAATGAACAAGCTCATTAATAATTACCGAATTCCTGTGGTAGATTTGCCTGCTCTGAGTGCAAGAGAGCGCAAGTTTATTGATACGAAGCGGTTGTCATTTTCTCAAGCAATGAAACACTCTGAATTCTTCTTGATTAGTCAGCAGCGATTGCATACTTTTCTGGAAGACTGTTTCCGTCTGATAGAAGATGTAGGTTTGTTTAACAACGCACCCAATCGCAATAAAAAAGAAGTCATCGCGCCCTATGAACAAAAAAAAAATGAGGAAATGCAGATAGAAAATGAGCAGCAAAATGAGTAACAAAATAAGCAACAGGTTGTAAAGTCTCAGGAGGCTGTAATTTGTAAAAAAGGTATCGTAAGCTTTTAATAATCTAAATTAAGGCTTACGCACAGACTCTACTGATAGGGTGTGCCGAAACTAGCCCGCTGGCTGAGTGCAATCAACGCAGTTGTGTTATCCCAGGCGTTGGATATTAGCAATAAACGTTGTTTATTGCGTTTAAACTCTGAAAGTAAGAAGATTGATCGATCGCCCGCTACGAGATTTCCTGGGTTTCAAAAACTTCTTCACCATTCCTGAGCGGGTTGAGTGTACCAAAACGCATCTTACTACTACAGGTAGTGTCTAAACCGATAATTTGCGTCCAGGACTGTAAATTTTAGAGTCAATGGGTGATGAACTCGTTAGGAGACGGACAAAATATGAGTTCAGACTAGAGAATGCGCGATACAGAACAGCATAAAGATTAGGATTTTGATTAGGTAGGAGGTTAAATGTCCGATCGACTTTTAGAAGAACTTTCCGAAGTTGACTCTGAAGAGTTTGGCGATATATTGGAAACGCCAAGGGAACAGGGCAGACTTAATAATACCAAAAATAATTCCATACAATCCGCTGAAAATTCGCAAAGTTTGTCAGATTCTCCAGATACATTCCCAGAAGATGCAGTAGAAGAAAAGTTGAAATCAGATGGGAGTAAGCTAAATGAAGAGGAGTTTTGGGAACTCATAGACGATGATTCGAGGGAAAGAGAAGCTCTGAACAGAGATCCTTTATCGGCCCCTCCCATCTACGAGAGAGATACTGAGTCACTAATCAGCCAGGTACTCAAGGGCAAAGACTCCAAATTTCGCTCTCACGTCATTCAGACAGCTTACCGATACGGTCTCAATAAAAATGACCCACTTTTTATCGTATTGCTGGCCACAGGTCAACTCGAACTGCTGCTAGAAAAAAAACCGCAAGAGATTGACCAGTTTTTCAAGAATTGGCAATCTCAATGGCAAGGTGATTTGAAAGATTCTCAAGCTGTCATCTCTCAAGAATTGGAACAAGTTCGCCAACTTACTGAAAATTGGGAAAAAGAAAGCAGAGAGTTTTTAGAACGGCAGGGAAAAGCGGCTGTTAAGGTGCAACATCGCCACATTTCCAACTCAGTTTACACCCTAGTGCGACAAGCAGCTTTAGAGAAAGTTGCTCACGATATTTGGTCGGTGATTTTTGGAAGCGGGGTAGTGTTAGGGGCAATGGCGATCGGCGCGTTTATCGGGTTAGCGCTGCCCCGGTTCATTCCAGCGCCTGAACTCGACCCAAAAGGGCCGCGTCAGCTTACTTTAGAACAAGCCGTAGCGCTCGAATGGGGGCTGAGCAAAGAGGGTCAGTTTGCTCGCAAGAACGCGGATACAATTCAGTGGGCAACAAGCAATGAAGGGAAATATGCTCGCCAATTTATGAGCTGGAATCAAGCTTTGTTGAGCGAGAAAGGTGGCAAAAAACTGTGTGAAACTGAGATCAATCGATTGGGGGTGACATTGACAGTAGAGGGTAAACCTGCACAAAAAGGATTTTGTACTTTGTGGACTAGAAATCCAAAAGAGCGAGTTTTCGCTCCCTGAGTAATTGCTTTTATTGGTAACAATTATTGCCGAGTTGCGCTCAAGCAAAAATGCGTTTTTTAGCGCTTTTTTTCTAGGTCGGGAAAACTGCCAATGTCGGGGGAGGGAAACGATTGCTGAGCTGTAAAGTTTTAGAGTCATTGAGTTATTTTAGAATTGTGTTATGCCTCATCTAATCAAATCTAACCATTTGATATCAAATTTTCTTTTCAATCTGTTCCAAATATTGCATTTCACAAGGTGTGTGAACAACGCGCTGTTCGAGCAAATTCAGAATTTCTACTTCAAATGGATCGAGGTTCCCTGATTCAAAGAGCAGGGAGATGCGATCGCAAATTTCTTGAAGTCCCGGTTGATTTTCGAGCGGCACAGCAGTAAGAGCTGAGTGTTTGAAGGTGTATGACTGCATGGTAATGGTAGGGATGTGTCGCATCCACACAGTGGCGGTTTTCTCGCCGACTGACTGAATGCGGCCTAACCTGCCGTTAACGTCTTGGCGATCGGGCGCGTACACCTCTACTAAGGAACCAATTTTGAGCGTCAGGTGGTGGGCGATGGCAGGTTGCTTTTCAGGTTTTACCGAACGACATTGCCCCTGTAAAGTTTTGGCAACTTGAGCCGGACGACTGCGAGTGTCGTTTGCCAAAGCGATGACCTGCTTCTTGGTCAGCCCAGCAGAGCGATTCAGTATTTTCCACTTCACTTCGTCCCCTCCAATAAAACTGAGAGCATCCACAGCTCGAGTAAATTGGGCATCCCGGTAAATCGTTCTGGGGGAAGCTTTGAACCGTTCTCCTAACTCTCGTGCTGTTTTGTCTGTCAAGCTGCCATTTTGACAGCTTGCTCTATCTGGCGATATTTTGTCTGTCAAGTGGTCATTTTGACAGCTTGCCTCATCTGGCATTGTTGTGTCTGTCAAGCTGCCATTTTGACAGCTTGCTCTATCTGGCGATATTTTGTCTGTCAAACTGTCAAAATGACAGTTTGCCGAACGCTTGCCCCCGTGAGATTCCTTGGTCAGCTCGTACCAGGTGCCGCGCAGGTAGCTAACGGATTCTGGCGTCAAGCTGCGCCGTCCCAGTTGGTTGGCGATCGTCCAGACCTTGACTGCATTCCGACTGTCAAAAGACATCTCTACAATTTTGTATGGTATGCCGTGCGCGGTACAGATGGCGAACCTGTTGTGGCCATCGATGAGAAGCTTTTCCTCGGCCCAGACTACTAACGGATCGCGGCATCCTTCCTCCAGAATGGTCGCTTGCAGGGCGGCTTTTTCGTCTTTACTCAGGGGAGGAATGAGAGATTGAAATTCGGGGTCGATTCGCAGTTGTTTCGCAGCACAAGAGGTACACCCTCCAATACCCCCCGGCAAAACAATTAACGCTTGCGGCTCCCGATCGTCTGCTTCTGATTGCATTTGACGCATTCCTGGCGAGTTTGTTGAATGCAAGGCTCGCCCGCGCTGACTCCCGTACTCCGCAAGCGGCGAAACGCGGGCAGAAATTTCCTTGACTTATTCAACGATAACATAGTTATCGTCGATAAGCCTCCAGAAAATGCGAAAATAGTTAAAAAAAGGAAATGCTATCGACGCTATGTCACCTAGGAAAGGAATCCACCCCCATCCCAACTCATTAGCCAACCTCAACCGCTCTGGGGGACAACCTCGCTATGAAGAACCCAAGAAGCAAAGAAATATCCAGGTAACGTCGGTAGGATGGGAAGGAATTCGCGCGATCGCGATCGAACGAGGATTGAGCCTCAACGAATTGATCGAACAGATTGGCAGGGGTCTGATTCCCCTTGGCGGTGAAAAAAGTAACTAATCGCCCGATCTGGAAAGGGAGAGTTAGATCGAGAAAACTTTCTATCAACTCGTTACCAGAATTTTTTTTGAAAAAGAACACTAATTTAGTCGTTGATTCTCCGAGCGTGCTAACTAACTCTCAAAATTTGCTCAATTAGGGAGACAACTTGCTGCGGTCGATGCTCAAAGTGCTTCTTAATTTGAAATTTTAACGAATCTGCTGGCACATCTTTTTTGTTGAGTTTAATGCGAATATGCTCACTTCGTGGGAGAGTGGAATTGAGCGCTCGAATAACGGTGCGGCATTGTCGAAGAGTCAGGCTATCGACTTGAATGAAGGGTAGATTTAATGTGTCGGTATCGAGTTGAATATTAGAAGCAAATTCGGCTTGAACTTGTAGCGAAGAGGTGAGGCGCTGTTCTTCTGTGGGTTCTGGAGTTGCTCCACATTCGGCAACAGCAGGAAAGGAAACAATTTCATTGAGAAGAGGCACAAAATCTGGGGCAAGTTCTGCTGAGAGTTTTTCAGAAGGATTCATCCGCTTCGATGCTAACAGCGTAGCGATATAGTGAACAATTAAGCCACCGTAACCAAAAATTACCACAGTTTCAATTGTGAGGGTGAGAAAATGCTGAATACGTTCGTACATGATTATAATTTGCAAGTGGAACATCTCTCAAACGCGATCGCGTTTAATATCAAAGCCTTTTAACAAAAACAGTCATTTAATTTATTGCCAAACGGTTTTAGGCTGACTTATTGAGCAACCTACATTCTCGGATAAAACCAATTAACCATACATAACTTACGCTTTGTAACTGTGTTGCAAAGGTTTGAGATTATTCGCCTTACTTGCGGAAGCTTTCCTACGCTCGATGGTAAACTCCGTCAATGGTTCAGAATGACATTTAAGTTATTACTCCAAGCGCTATTAACT
>PVWI01000508.1 GCA_003003725.1 filamentous cyanobacterium Phorm 6
AATATATAGTCCAAATAAAAGTCCATGACAGTAAATGTATTGTTTGTTACATTATACACCATAAAGTGAGGAGAGCCCAATTTCCAAGCCATTTGAGTACCCTCGCCTGCATTTACCTTCTCAAAATCTACATCTTTTCTCAAAACGACTAAACCCACACCTTCTTTGATTTCTATTGCCTCAATATTACTAATTCTCGCCAAGAATAGGTAATTATCCTGTAGGACTGCTTGATGATTTTGGGTTTTTTGATGAACAAAAGTTGTGACAAATTCCATTTTATAGTTTTTTTTCAAGACAAGTTTCTTCCTCCAATTCTCGCACTGCGGCCTGATTTGGACTTTCTCCAATGTCCACGCCACCACCAAAAGTAGAAAGCATCCCTTGACTTGCAATACCTGGAATATTATCTCGCAGTTGTGCCACAATCTGGCCGTTCGGCAGGATTAGAAAAATGCGAACAATTGACTTAGGAATATTCATATTAAGTATTTGACAATCTATAGTTGAGAAATTAGGAGACTGCACGTGCCGTGTCCCTACCCAAAATAATATTGTAGGGACACCGTACGTGCAGTCTCCTCTATCCTGACGGAATTTATATGACGCAAAAACCCGGTCGATCAAGCTAATTCACTCATTTTAGGTTCAAGTCGCGCTACAATTGTCGGTCGGGATAAAAACGGCTGATCTAAAAGTAGGGGATAGTTGGTATGGCTACAAGTCGTCGCATAGAGCGCGTAGCTTCAATGATTAAGCGGGAAGTCAGTCTGATGTTGCTGAACGGCATTAAGGACGATCGCGTCGGTGCAGGTATGGTTAGCGTTACCGAAGTAGTTGTTTCGGGAGACCTTCAGCACACAAAAATCTTTGTCAGTATTTACGGTACTGATGAGGCGAAAGCCGAGACTATGGAAGGTTTGAAATCGGCAACTAGCTATGTTCGTAACCAGTTGGGGCAGCGGTTGCAATTACGCCGGACACCAGGAGTGGCATTTCTAGAAGATGGTTCCCTGGAACGGGGTGATAAAATGGTGATACTGCTGAATCAGCTTTCTGCCGATCGCAAACCAGGTATGTTTGACGACGAAGAATTGACGGATGATGGCGAAAAATTGACCAATGATGATGATGATGATGATTTAGAAGCAGACAAGGATTAATTAGCATCTGAAGGCAGTCAACAGTCAACAGTCAACAGTCAACAGTCAACAGTCAACAGTCAACAATTCCAAATTACCCATGATTGACAATCTTTCCTTGCCAGAATTGGTAGCCCAGATGTTCGTAGTGCGTGCTTCTGGCTACTTGTTCGACCATCAAATTCGCTATCTTGAATGGGAGCCAACCGCCGACAAACTCCGCTATTATTTGGAAAAGTTGGGCGTCGGTGGGGTGATTTTGGTCGGGGGAAGCGCTGCGGAGTTGGCAGTTCGATCGCACCAATTGCAGTCTTGGGCAAAATTTCCGTTGTTGTTAGCTGCGGATATTGAAGAAGGTGTCGGCCAGCGGTTTGCGGGGGCGACTTGGTTCGGGCCGCCGATGGCAATTGCTGAAATTGCGACGCATGATGCAGGTAAAGCCGATAGATATGCTGAACAAATGGGCTCTGTGACTGCGATCGAAGCTAGGGCGATCGGTCTAAATTGGATTCTCGCACCAGTCGTTGATGTTAACAACAATCCCGACAATCCCGTGATTAACGTCCGCGCTTTTGGCGAGACATCGGAAATTGTCGGCAAATTGGCAAGTGCTTTTATTCGCGGCGCAGGGCAGCACCCGGTTTTGACTACAGCTAAGCATTTTCCCGGTCATGGAGATACGGCGGTTGATTCTCACTTGGAATTGCCGGTTTTGCCACATTCGCCAGCGAGATTGGCTGCTGTTGAGTTGCCTCCTTTTGTTGAGGCGATCGCCGCTGGGGTGGATGCTGTGATGAGCGCTCATTTGCTGATTCCGGCTTGGGATGCCGAGTTTCCGGCTACTCTTTCTCGCAAAATTTTGATTGGGAAGCTGCGGGAAGAGTTGGGATTTGATGGTTTGATCGTGACGGATGCTTTGGTGATGGGTGCGATCGCCAATAAGTACGGCGCTAATGAAGCTGCTGTTTTGGCGGCCGAGGCTGGGGCTGATGTTTTGCTGATGCCACTTGACCCGGAAGGGGCGATTTTGGCTGTATGCGAAGCTGTTACTCAAGGGCGGATTTTATTATCACAAATCAAGGAATCTGTCAACCGAATTTGGAAAGCAAAAATTAAGGTGGGTTTGTCGATCGAG
>PVWI01000509.1 GCA_003003725.1 filamentous cyanobacterium Phorm 6
GGTATTTTATTCATGAGTATAACGCCAGTTTATCTATCAATTAAAACCCTAGATATTCCTTGCTATGCAGGACTACCAAAAAGTTATTGTAAGTATTTAATGGCACTGCCAAGTATAACACTCTTTCTGGCTCTTGTACTTCTAAGGCATATCGGTAGTTAATAAACTGCCCGATCGCGGTGTGGAACTCAGAAATTGTAGATGTGCCAATAAAGCTTTTAACCTCAACTGCTATTTTTTCACTCCTAGCGATCGGCTGCAATCAGTTTCTCGGCACCTAAATCGACATACATATCAGCAATGCCCTGTATACGGAGCAGAAGTGGGTCGTGAGTAATTTGCCACCCATCTTTCTCTAATGCTGCTTTAACTACATCGTGAAACTTATCTTTTGCCGGCATACTCTGCTACTCTTAAATCTTACAGCTATTTTAGCAATAGCAGACAGTACCGCTCCACAATTACTGAGGAAAGTCTTATGCCTGCGATCGCACAATCTCCCAATCCATCCATTTTAAACGAAATCAACTCAGGATTGCCCAACATTTGCGGCTCCGAAGCAGAAATTAGCGCCGCAACGAACAGCAACGAACCAGTCTTTCTACTTACCACAAATCTGCGCCTCGAAAATATTCAAGCCGGATTCGCCTGCGCCCTGCATATGCACCAACCCACAATTCCAGCCGGTGCAAACGGCGAACTAATCTGCAATTTGCAGAATATGTTTGAAAATCCCAACCAAGGAGACAATCACAACGCCGGAGTCTTTGCTTGGTGCTATTCCCGCATGGGAGAATTCATTCCCCAACTAATTGCTGAAGGTTGCAACCCGCGAATTATGCTCGACTATTCGGGTAATTTGTTGTGGGGATTGCGACAAATGGGACGCGATGATATCTTCGACAATCTCAAACGAATTACCTGCGATCCTCAATATCAACCCCACGTAGAATGGCTGGGGACAATGTGGAGTCACGCCGTCATTCCCTCAACTCCAATCCCCGACATCAAACTGCAAATTCAAGCATGGCAACATCATTTTGCCGCCATTTTTGGCATAGATGCCCTCAAGCGCGTCAAAGGTTTTTCGCCTCCAGAAATGCACTTTCCCAATCACCCAGACACGCTTTACGAATACATCAAAGCTTTGAAAGAATGCGGCTACCGCTGGCTGATGGTGCAGGAACATTCTGTCGAAAATCCCGACGGTTCGGGATTGTCTCAAGACCAAAAATACATTCCCAACCGTTTGATGGCGCGCAATTCTCGCGGCGAAATCATCAGCATCACAGCTTTGATTAAAACCCAAGGTTCCGATACAAAATTGGTCGGTCAAATGCAGCCGTATTACGAAGCGAAAGGGCGCAAGAAACAGCAAATTGGCAATGTCACAATTCCTTCTTTGGTAACTCAAATTGCCGACGGCGAAAATGGCGGGGTGATGATGAATGAATTCCCCAGCGCTTTTATGAAAGCTTGGCACGAAAACCGGGAAGATGGCGGCGGAAAATCGGGTGTTGTCGGTTTAAACGGCACTGAATATTTGGAGATAATTGAGGCGGCGGGTGTTAATCCTGATGATTATCCGATTTGTCAGGGAGTCAACCAGCACAAAATCTGGCAGTTAGTCGATCCAGATAGTGCGACGCCGGAAAAAGTGGAAAGTGCGATCGACCAACTGAAGCAAACCGACCATAATTTTCACATGGACGGTGCTTCTTGGACAAACGATTTGAGTTGGGTGAAAGGCTACGAAAACGTCTTGGAACCCATGAATCAACTCAGCGCCGCATTTCACCAAAAGTACGATCGGCTGTTGCAGCAAGATGCGGCCGTTGCCAAGCAGTTTGAATATCAGCAAGCTTTGCTTTACAATTTGTTGGTGCAAACAAGCTGTTTCCGCTATTGGGGACAGGGAACTTGGACTGATTACGCGCGCGAACTTTACAACCGCGGCGCTGCTTTAATGAAATAGGAAAAATTCGCAGTTGCGGTGTGGCGAAAAAACCGCAACTGCGAACTTTACCAAATTTTACAAAATAAATAATTCCAGTACACCCGGATTTGATATTAACAGTCCTGGACGCATGGGGCTTAGAAACCGGGTTTTTTTGCGGAAATTCTTGATTGTAACCCGCAGATTCGGTAAAAAACCCGGTTTCTTTGGTCTGTGTGCGATACGTAAGTCCTGTTACATATAGCCTTTCTCACAAAGGTGAGGTACAATAACAACAGTGTGTAAACCAGTTAAAAATATTTAATGATGTAAC
>PVWI01000510.1 GCA_003003725.1 filamentous cyanobacterium Phorm 6
GAATTGAGTGCGCCTTTGAAGTTCAGACTCTGGACTCTTCAAGAATCTCAGCGGCTTTAGCCCGCTTGAGTGTCAAAAATCTCAATTTCAACGCTAAAATCTTCAAAAAAACTTATGCACAAATGCTATATGTAGATGCGCAATGCGCACCTCACACCTGTTATAGTCAGTCTAAAATCTAAAATCTAAAATCAATGAATAAGTGGTCTCCGCAGGAAATTTTGCAAGAACCGGGCGTCAGGATGTCTGCAACCGAGAAACAAGCAATTCTCAAAAAATTCCCGCCTCCCGACCAAAACGGTCAAATCTACGCCGACGGCATTTTTGAAGGCGGTGGCGTGCGCGGAGTTGCGTTTTTAGGAGCACTCAGATGCTGCAATGATTTGGGTATCCGCTGGCGAAAATTGGCGGGTACTTCTGCCGGTGCAATTACCGCCGCAGTATTGGCAACAGACTTGTCAATGGATGACTTAGAGGAACTGTTAGGACAGCTCGATTACAGCATATTTTTGAGCAAAAAAAATAGTCCTTTAATTATCAATGGTGACCCAGCAGACGATTTGCAATCCCCGGTTTGGACGCTACTTTTTTTAACAATTAGTCGTCAGATGGGAGAATATTCTTCACTACCTTTCCGAAACTGGCTGGAAACAACACTAGCCAAAGGTCATCTGCATACTTTTGCCGATGTTAAACAGGTAAAAGACCGCGAATTAAAAGTAGTAATATCCAACCTTACCCGTGGTGAAATGTTGGTAATACCCGACGACTTGCAGCGGAGCGAATCTGCGGATTCCGATGCTTTGTACCAGCAGTTGCAGCTTAAAAGCGCTGAAGATTTTAGCGTAGCTGAGGCGGTGCGGTTGTCGATGAGTATTCCGCTATTTTTTGAGCCGGGAAAACTGGGTAATGATTTAATTGTCGATGGGGGCATTCTGAGCAATTTTCCGCTGTGGATTTATGACAAACAATCTGGTTCGACTCCCATCGCACCTCGTTGGTTTACTTTTGGGTTTCGATTAATTGATACTGGAATTGAGAATAAGGTGAACATCAACAGTCCGGTGTCAATGCTGGCGTCGATGTTCACCACGATGATGAAAGCAAGGGATAGATATCACCAGCGGGAGATGGATCGAGGCAGGGTGATTAATGTGGATGTGACTGAAGCTAAGGTGACGGCGACGGATTTTAATCTTGATGCCGATCGCAAGGCTATGCTGTATCGGTTGGGATATTTGTATACTAAGAGATTTTTTCTGAGTTCCAATTTTAGTTGGGAAAAGCACTTGAAGGCTAGGGGATTTGGGGAATAGGCTGGCGATCGGGCATCCGGCATCGGGCGATCGGGCATCGGGAATAGTTTTTTTATTCTCTTTTATATCCATGTCAAAATCCGTGTAGTGCCTTCTTTTTTCAATACAGTGTCAGGGATTGAAAGTTTTTTGAGTTTAGGGGTTGCCAACGTCTGGATGTGTGTGCTATGCTTAGTTGCTGTCATCTGGAGAGGTGGCTGAGTGGTCGAAAGCGGCAGATTGCTAATCTGTTAAGGGTGTTATCACCCTTCGGGGGTTCGAATCCCCCCCTCTCCGTTTTATATAATCTATTAGGTGCTGAGTCTTGTGACGCTTTATGTATTGCGATGCTCCCTCATTTTAGGCTGGCTGTCTATTTGCAAAATTGGGATTTTCTCATTATTTGAGGTTCTGTCCAGACTACTTTAGTTTGCGATCGCACATAACTCTATCTGTAGCTTACCCACAGTAGTCAGGAAACGGCAGTGCCGTGTTCCTACAATTAAGCGGGCGATGGTTATATCCGAGCAAGAAAGATCGATCGTTTGCGCAAGAAACAGCACTGCCGTGTCCTCCGTTATCGTGTTTTCGACTTCAAAAAATAGCGCCTGAGTTCCCCCAGACGCATAGCATAAAATCAACAAATTGTCAACCCTAACCTAACCGTTCAAAGCCTCAGCACCGCCGGAAACTTCCAGAATTTCCTGGGTAATTGCCGCTTGCCGCGCCTTGTTATAAGTCAGCGTCAAACTACGGATCAAATCGCTAGCATTCTCACTAGCATTATTCATCGCCGTCATCCGCGCAGCCAACTCGCTAGCTGCAGATTCTTGCAAAGCCCGCAGCAATTGGTTGTTCAAATACAAAGGCAAAAGAGCCTCCAGAATTTGCGCCGGATCTTGCTCGAAAATCATGTCCCGTGGCAAACTCTTCATAGGTGAAGTA
>PVWI01000511.1 GCA_003003725.1 filamentous cyanobacterium Phorm 6
TGTTGACTCCTGGCAATACTGCTAAATACTCGCCCGTGAGTTTGTCTTGAATTACGGTACTGTTGCTGTTAGCGTCCGTGCCTTGCTGGATGTTTAAGTCTTCAAATGTCAGGCCGTCTAGCAATTGAATTTTGTCGTTGCCGCTGCCGAAGTCGGCGATGTAGTCGGCCGTGGCTAAAGTTGGGCCGCCACTGCCTTTAGCAATCGCAAATATGTCATCGCCTTCGCCACCGCTGAGGGTATCGCTGCCTTTGCCGCCGTCGAGGGTATCGTTGCCGGAATTGCCAAAAATTAGGTCGTTGCCTTTGCCACCCCGGATGATATCCTCGTCTGCGCCGCCGACAATTGTATCGTTGCCTTGGTCGCCGCAGATTTTGTCTTTACCTCGATCGCCTTCGAGCAAGTCGTCACCGCTGTTGGCGTAAATTATATCGTTGCCATCCAAGCCGCTAATTGTGTCTGGTGCTAAAGTTCCTTCGAGAAAGTCGAATTTAGGACTACTGGTAAGAGAGGCCATTGGTATTTATTTGATATTTTTCATTAAATAATAGCAAAGAGTCATAGGAGAAATAAATTCTCTGACTGTTTGCTCGTAATTTTAATTATTAGACTTTATTTTGAGTAAGTAAATGCCCTGAACCCAACTTTATACAATCTTTAATTTTCGGCTCATTTTGATAAAGTTTCTGGTTAATTTTTTATTAAAAATACATGATTTTATCTCTAAATTTACCATCCGACTGGTTTTATTAATTTTTAAACATATACATAATAACGATCGGCATTAAACGGTAACATTATGTGCGTGTAGATGTAAGTATGTACTTAAGTATGGTAGGTTTGTAACTATTTATTAAGCACTTCTTAAGGCTGCGATCGGGTCGAGTTTGGAGGCTTGACGGGCCGGGACAACGCCGAAAAACAGGCCTACAGTGCCGGAAACGCTGACAGCAAGGGCGATCGCCACCGGGGAAACGCCAGCTTGCAGGGGCGTAAAATTACTTACAAGCAAGATACCGCCGACACCTACGCAAGTACCGACAATCCCTCCCGCCGCGGATAAAATTACAGCTTCGACAATAAATTGAAACAAGATATCGTTTTGGGAAGCCCCGAGCGCCTTTCTGAGCCCGATTTCTTGAGTCCGCTCGCTGACGGAAACCAGCATAATGTTCATAATCCCAATGCCGCCTACCAATAGGGAAATGCTAGCAACAGCAGTTAGCATCAGTGTCAGAGCCCCAGAAATCGAGTCCAATGTCGCCATTAAATCTTTCTGATTTCTGACCGTAAAGTCATCTTCTGTGCTAATCTTGTGCCGCAGTCTCAGCAAGTTTTCTACCTGAAATTGAGCCGCATCCATTTTCGACTCATCTTGAATAGAAATAAACAGCGAAGTGACAGCTAAACCGTAGGGAGACTTGCGCCCGACAATGCGGTTGGCCATTGTGGCGATCGGCACAACAGCCGAGTTATCATAATTCGTACCAAAAGATGTACCTTTGGATGCCAATACTCCAATCACTTTCATACTGACATTTTTGACTCGTACTTGTTCGCCGAGGGGATTAGCATTGTCAAACAGTTTCTCGGCCAATTCTGAACCGAGCACTACAACTTGATTGTTTTGTCTGACATCGAGTTCCGTCAAAAATCGCCCTTTAGCCATTTCAAAATTTCTGACGGTGAGAAATTCGGGAATCGTGCCAAAAATTAGAGACGAAACATTTTTGTTACCGTAGCGAACGAGTTCAGAACTGTTGAGCTCTGCGGAGACACCTTGGACGGAGGGGACTTGAGATGCGATCGCCTTACCATCTTCTACTATCAATGTTTGAGGCGCGCTGGCGATCGAACTTCGCCTAGCATTGGGCACTCCTGGCCTCACTATCAATACATTTGTACCCAGGGATTGAACCTGTCCGCTGACAAATTTTTGTGCTCCCTGTCCAATACCAATCATCGCAATTACCGAAGCGTTTCCGACAATCATCCCAATCATCGTTAAACTGCTGCGAGTTTTGTTCGCTACTAGAGTTTGACCGGCCATTTTAACACTTTCAATAAAATTCATAATTTGGCAATTAGGTTTGTAGTGAGGACTTTAGTCCTTTCTCATTTTCAACGATTCGCGAAAACAGTTTTATCATAAACTACGCACCCTAAAGATAGAGTGTATGCGGAGGGGAGTATCTCATTTTTGTAAAAAGCATTTTTTTTATTATAGTGCGATCCTCCC
>PVWI01000512.1 GCA_003003725.1 filamentous cyanobacterium Phorm 6
GCAGTCGTTGGTCGCTCGAATTCCGGCGTCGGAACGATTGAAGCGCATCGGTAGTTTGCCAAGTCGCCTGCTGCTGATTTTGATGACTATTTCATTGACTTCGATTCCTCTGTATCAATCTTACAATCAACTTAGCGAAGAAATTTCTCGCAAGCAGCAAGAAAATCAACTGCGTAATAACGCTACAGAAATCTGGCAAAAAAACTTTGGTAGCTTTCCTGATGGTAAGGTGCGATCGTACATCAGTCAACTTTCGTTTCGACAACAAAAGCGTAAATTAGTCGCTCAACTTCAGGTAGTTACTAGCAAGGTTTACACGGAAGCGGAACGAGAGCAATACAAGCAATTGCTGTCCGCGAAACTCGGGAGGCCGTTGGAGTCAATTGCTCTGAATTTGATTCAAATTCCCATAGCTTCTAACGAGCTGTTACCAACAAAGGTTTCAGAAACAATCAAGCCGGAGCCTCCTCCGACGGTTGCGGAATTGCAATCGAGTTTTTTGACGGCTGTGGAGTCTGCCCTTGATTCCCTGATTTTGCCCCTACCGGCTCAATTGATGAGTTATCAGGCGATTACTAGCCCGCTGACGCCGTTAAGGATTCAGATTGCTTACTTTAGTCCGCGGGATCTCGATCGCGACGGACAAGCGCTGCTGGTGGAGGATATCCGCAGTCAATTAAATTACCCTACAGCGCAGGTCAATTTCAATCGGATTGCGCCGGTTGCTGGAACGGTTACTTTTGCGTTAAATCAAGCTCAAATTGCGGCAAATCAAGTTCAATTGCTCGATCGACTGGGTAAGACGGTACAGCAAAATCCTAAATTGCAGATTGAAATGAGTTCCGGTCAAGCGCCCTCGGAAGCTGGGGCGCCGGCGATCGGGCGATCGGTGGCGGTTCGCAATTATTTGCAAACAAAATGGCAAATTAAGCCCGATCGCTATATTACTAAAACTGAAACTGCAACTCAACCAATTGTCCAGTTGAAAACAGTTCTCCAAAAAACGTCCCAAAAATCCTCACCTTCTGTTCAGCAGGATGCAGTCGAAGGAGAATTGACGCGCTGAATGTTTTTAACACTGGTGTCGAAAAGACGGTTCGTAGTGCGGACTTCAGTCCGCGACAAGACAGCGGACTAAAGTTCGTAGTGCGGACTTCAGTCCGCGACAAGACAGCGGACTAAAGTCCGCACTACGAACAATACAGCGGACTAAAGTCCGCACTACGAACCAATCTGTCTATGCAATCCGATTAATTACAACAAATAGGAAAATTTTAAAATGATAGAAACGAGTCTACAAGAAGTGGGAATTGAAGACAATTTGAAGCAATTTTTACTGGTGCTTTCAGTTTCTTTGAGTGTGGCAACTCTGCCACAAATTGTTAGTTGGTTGCGCCGAATTCCCTATACGCTGCTGCTAGTAATTGTGGGAGCTGGGCTGGCTTTGGTCGATGTGCGGTTGGTGAATCTTTCGCCGGAATTGATTCTGTTGATTTTTCTGCCGCCGCTACTGTTTGAAGCTGCTTGGAATTTGAAGTGGTCGAGTTTAAAACAGGATTTAATTCCTATTTGTCTTTATGCAGTTTTCGGTGTGCTGATTTCCATTGTGGGTGTGGCAATTGGTTTGAATCAATTTGCCGGTCTTTCTTTGGGAACTGCGCTGATGATTGGGGCTACGCTTTCAGCTACCGATCCGGTTTCGGTGACGGCTTTGTTTCGGGAGTTGGGGGTTGAGAAGCGTCTCAGCACTTTGATGGAAGGCGAAAGTTTGTTTAATGACGGAATGGCGGTTGTGGCGTTTGGATTTCTGGCTGCTTTTGCTCAGGGAACTGCTAAGTTATCGCCGGGGCCGATTTTGCTGGAGTTGATAACGGTGGTGGGGATTGGGCTGGGGGTTGGCGGGCTGATCGGGTTTGCGATTTCTTATCTGACGCAGCGGTTCGATTTGCCTCTGGTGGAGCAGTCTCTGACGTTGGTTTCGGCCTACGGTACTTATTTGATTGCGGAGGATTTGGGCGGTTCGGGGGTGATTGGGGTGGTCACGACGGGGCTAATTTTGGGCAATTTTGGTTCTCGCATCGGGATGAATCCTCGCACTCGGATTATTGTGAGTGAGTTTTGGGAATTTTTAGCTTTTTTTGTGAATTCGATTGTGTTTTTGCTGATTGGCGATCAGATTCGGTTTGGGAGTTTGGGTGAAAATTTGGATGCGATCGCGGTGACGATTGTGGCGG
>PVWI01000163.1 GCA_003003725.1 filamentous cyanobacterium Phorm 6
CAGCCTCGATCTGTTTTGGTATGAAGAAATGACCCAAGGAGCCTACGGCAAAATCCACCGAGCCAAAGGTATTTTTGACATAGCCGATGGGCGTTCTTTCTACTTCGATTTCGCTGCGGAATTCAAAGAAACAGCCCACGAAGAATTGCCACTTCCCCGCTGGCTAGAAGGCCGCCCCCAAAGATTTAGCGGCATAGAAATAGTCGGCGAAAATCTCAATGAAACAGCATTAGGACAAACCCTAGAAGATTGCTGTTTGCCCGAAACAATCATGTTGAATTACCAACAACAAGTCAAACAATCACTTTTATCAGCAGAAGAAACAACATGAAAATAGCAGTTATGTCCTGCATTCACGGCAACTATGAAGCCTTAAATGCAGTTTTATCAGACATTGACGAACAACAAGCCGACAAAATCTTTTGTCTCGGAGATTTAGTCGGTTACGGCCCCAATCCTCACGCCGTCGTCGAAATGATTCGCTCCCTCGACATTCCCACCTGCGTAGGCTGTTGGGACGAAGATATTGTCCAAGGTTTGAACTCCTGCGAATGTAGCTATCCCTCAGTTTTAGCCGAAAAAAGAGGCAAATTAGCCCATGAATGGACTAACAGTCAAATCTTCCCAGAAACACGGGAATATTTAGCCACTTTGCCACACAGTTTGCGAGAAGACAATATGTGTTTCGTTCACGGTAGCCCTCATAGCAATCATGAATATTTACTGCCAACAATGGATGCTTTCTCTGCCTTAGAACGAGTATTTTCTGCGGGTGCTGATGTGCTGTTTTGCGGTCACACTCATGTACCCTATGTTCGCACTTTAGATGCTGGCAATATGCAGGTTCGAGTCAGCGGGCCGAGCATTGAAGGAGACAAAGATTTAAGTTTTACTGCTCCTTTAAAGCGGATTGTAAATGTTGGTTCTGTAGGAGAACCGCGCCACGGAAGACCTAATGCTACTTACGTGATTTATGATGTTGACGCTCAACAGGTGACATTGCGAGAAGTGGAATATGACTATCAGGCTACTTGCGCTGCAATTATTGAAAAAGGTTTGCCGCCGATTTTTGCATGGCGTTTGGCTAGAGGTTTGGAATATGCCGAAAGAGCTGATGATCCGACTCATGTTTGTGAGAGATAAATAAGACTAGGCGGTTGAAACCGCTACTACACAAACGAAGTCCGCCGACGCGGACTAAGAGTACACTCTTCTCTTCCCTTCTCTTCCTTCGCGTCCTTCGCGCCTTCGCGGTTCGTTCAAAACAAAGTCCGAAGAAAACCTTTAGCATCACCAACAATCAACAAATAAATAATGAAAAACTGGGCAATCTTAACAGGAATCGAAGGGAATTTAATTGCTTACGAAGCTGTAGTAGCTGACATAAAGCGCCTGAGAATTCGCGTTGACGACTTGTATATTTTAGGCGATTTAGTCGGCCCGAATCCTGAGTGCGAAAAATTAGTTCAGCGAGTCCGATCGCCCAAACGAGGAGAAATCGAACCTCAAATCTGTATCGGGTGGTGGGAAGAACAGTGTTTCAACTTACACGGAATAGGTTCTAGCCCTGATGCGACAGAATTGCGAGAAAAATACGGCGCAGATACGATTAAGTTGCTCTGGGATTCTGTCAGTCGAAAAACTGTACAGTGGTTGCGCTCTTTGAATTTTGGTTTTCATGAATTGGATTGTTTGTTGATTCACGGGAGTACGGTTGGTGCGTCTGATGAGCTTACCCCGGAGACTCCGCCGCCTGTGATGCTCGATCGCGTTATCCGTGCTGATGCTAACACTTTGTTTTGCGGGCGATCGGGCTTAGCATTTGAGTATCAATTACAGCCAAGTATTATCAATAACTGGGTGCAGACTCTGGACTCTCAGGAGCCACCTGGAACCGTGTCTGCAACTGCACGAAGGGCGATCGGAGTCGGAAATGTCGGCCGCAAGCCTGGAGTAGCAACCTATGCTCTATATAATCCTGACAGCGATCGCGTCCAATTTAAGACAGTGCATTATGGAGCAAAAAAGGGTTTTCAGTCATAGTGCATTAATTCTAGGGGTTTGCGCGTAAAGAAACTCTTAGGATACAATGAGAACGATTATCAAGTAATCCGGTGCGATCGCCCGCACGGCCTGTGTTTCAGGTATGAAGTGCGATCCTCTTCGTTGGCGCAGCCCCCGTAGGGGCGGGCTGCGCTAACGACAAATACCTTGGGCCGCGCAGTGGCTTTCCAAATTTACAGCAGGGCCTCTACAATTAATCAATGAGGGACAATGACTAATCTCACTATACAAACCCCAGATTTAGTTTCCGATTTTCCCAAAAAAGGAATGCCCGTAACCATAATTACCGGCTTTCTCGGCAGCGGAAAAACCACTTTACTAAATCAAATACTCAAAAATCGCCAAGACTTAAAAGTTGCAGTTTTAGTTAACGAATTTGGCGATATCAACATCGATTCACAGCTTTTAGTTTCTACCGAAGACGACATGGTAGAACTGAGCAACGGCTGTATTTGTTGTACAATTAATGAAGGCTTAGTCGATGCCGTCTACCGAGTCTTAGAACGGGAAGACCGCATCGATTGCATGGTAATTGAAACCACCGGAATTGCCGACCCACTGCCGATTATCCTGACATTTCTCGGCACGGAATTGCGTGATTTAACGAGTCTAGATTCTGTACTGACTGTAGTCGATAGCGAAACATTCACTACCGATCATTTTGAGAGCGAATCAGCTTTAAAACAAGTGGCATTTGCAGATATTGTGCTGCTGAACAAAACTGATTTAGCTCCTCCCGAAAAAGTAGAAGAGTTAGAAGCTTATATTCGCACAATCAAGGAAGGAGCGAGAATTTTATACTCTCAACATGGTGAAGTTCCTTTACCCTTAATTTTGGGTGTAGGTTTGACGCAAGCCGATCTTTTCGATAGTTTTGAAACCGAGGAAAAACACGAGCATCATGAACATCACGAACACGAACATCATCACGAACATGAACATCATCACGAACATCACCATCACGGACATCACTCGAATCACTTAGATAATGACGGATTTGTTTCGCTATCATTTCAGAGCGATCGACCTTTTGATGTCCACAAATTCCAAGAATTTCTCACAGAAGAAATGCCCTTCGAGGTATTTCGTGCTAAAGGCATTCTTTGGTTTAACGATAGTCCAATGAGACATATTTTTCAACTCAGCGGCCCGCGCTACGAACTAAATGCTTGCGAATGGTTGACCCCACCTAAAAATCAACTCGTAGTCATCGGCCGCAACTTAGATACCGCTCAAATTCGAGAACAACTTAACAGTTGCTTAGTTTAAGATTTCGTCAATCTAAGCATCACCTCCAGGGTTCTATCCGACATATTTTACATTAGGCATCGACCATATTTCTTGTGGAACAGGCATCCTGCCTGTTCAAGACAAGCTTTTTTGGAAATGTCTATTTAATTCCGCCGTTAGTTGCGATTTTTTAACAGCAAAAATCGTGTAAATACCAAGGGCAAGTTTTACATTGATATCGATAAAACTCATCCCAAAAAATCTAAATATTTTAATGTTGCATTTTGTAAATTTTGTTATAATCAGGTAGTAACTAAAAGTCCATACCCACTTTTAAACATTTTCACAAACTGCAAGCATGACTTTATCTACTCGTCCAGAACTGACTTCTCCAAATGGTGTAGTGTCATCAATTCCTACCCAATCTCAACCCCCTGTCTCAGATGAAGAAATGAGACAAGCAGTGCGTACATTGCTGCTAGGATTGGGAGAAGACCCAGACCGTGAAGGGTTACGAGATACACCGAAACGAGTTGTCAAAGCCTTGCAGTTTCTAACTGGAGGTTATCGTCAATCTCTCGACGAACTGCTTAACGGAGCAGTGTTCACAGAAAATGCCAACGAAATGGTGTTAATTCGGGACATCGATATTTTCAGTTCTTGCGAACATCACATTCTGCCAATTATTGGCAAAGCACACGTTGCTTACATTCCCAATGGGAAAGTAATTGGACTGTCAAAAATTGCTCGAATTTGTGAAATGTACGGTCGCAGATTGCAAGTGCAAGAACGCTTAACTGCACAAATTGCGGATGCACTTCAAGGATTGCTAAAACCTCAAGGCGTAGCAGTTGTAATTGAAGCAACTCATATGTGTATGGTAATGCGTGGTGTGCAAAAACCAGGTTCTTGGACAGCAACTTCAGCGATGCGGGGCGTGTTTGCTGAAGATTCTAGAACTCGTCAAGAATTTATGAGTTTAATCGCGCACAAGTCAAGTTTTCACTAGCTAGAATTGTCTGCGGAAACTTGCATCTTTGCAGGCTGAACAAAGAAAAGAGAGTCATATTGGATTACCATATTTCTCTCTTTCTCTTTCCTCCCTCTGCGCCCTCTGTGTTCTCTGTGGTGAAAAAAATCTTACTTGACTTGAGGAAATGCCGATACTATTCTGCTCAAAATAGAACAGATTGGTGAAATAGCTTGTCACACAGGCGCGAGGAGTTGTTTTTTCAATTCCGTGGCGCTACGGCTTCGCGCAATAATGTGATAATAATGATTATTATTATTGCACCAGTTCCTATGTCATCCGCAAATAACGTAGAGTCCGCCGTTCCCACTCCAAACGATCGAAATCCCTCCCTCACAACCATTCGTCCCCGTCGCCTCCGCCGTACACCAGCTTTGCGACGGATGGTACGGGAACATCATCTGACAGTTGACGACCTCATCTATCCGATGTTTGTGATGGAAGGAGAAGGGCAAAAGGTTGAGATTGTTTCCATGCCGGGTTGTTATCGCTATTCGCTGGATTTATTGCTAACAGAAATCGCCGAATGTTGGAATTTGGGGATATGTGCGATCGCCCTTTTTCCAGTAATCTCAGAAAGCAAAAAAGACGACACCGGCACCGAAAGCTACAACCCAGAAGGATTGGTGCAACAAACAGTCAAAGCCATCAAACAAAACATTCCCGAAATAATAGTAATTACCGACGTAGCGCTCGACCCTTTCACATCACACGGACACGACGGTTTAGTTGACGAAAATGGTAAAATTCTCAACGATCAAACTGTAGAAGTTTTGGTAAAAATGGCCGTTTCTCAAGCCGCCGCCGGTGCAGATATGGTAGCACCTTCCGACATGATGGACGGCAGAA
The DNA here is from genome assembly GCA_003003725.1 of filamentous cyanobacterium Phorm 6. Lineage (GTDB taxonomy): Bacteria > Cyanobacteriota > Cyanobacteriia > Cyanobacteriales > Microcoleaceae > Microcoleus. The sequence continues at coordinate 5,174 of PVWI01000163.1, forward strand.
TCGGCGCAATTCGCAAAGCCTTAGATGCGGCAGGATACATCGATACAGGAATCCTGGCTTATTCCGCAAAATATGCCTCTGCCTATTACGGCCCATTTCGAGATGCCCTCGATTCTGCCCCAAAGTTTGGAGACAAAAAGACTTATCAAATGGATGCTGCTAATGCACGAGAAGCGCTGAAAGAAGTTGCTTTGGATATCGCAGAAGGTGCAGATATTGTGATGGTAAAACCTGCTTTGGCTTATCTGGATATTATCTGCCAAGTGCGCGAAGCAACTAATTTGCCTGTGGCTGCTTATAATGTCAGTGGCGAATACGCAATGATCAAAGCTGCTGGAAAGTTGGGTTGGATTGATGAAAAGCGGATTATTTTGGAGACTTTGACGAGTATCAAACGGGCTGGTGCTGATTTGATTTTGACTTATTTTGCGAAGGAAGCTGCTTTGATGTTGAAATAAGGGAATTTTTTTAAGTGCTGATTAACGCAGATGATTTTGATTGCATCTGCGTTTATACTTCTTCGGAGTTACGCACGCTTTGCAAACAGTTTTGCGTAACTCCTATTAGGTTTAATCCCGCGCTGATGCCAATACTTTATTTTGCGGGCGATCGCCCTTAGCATTTGAGTATCAATTGTAGCCAATTTTTATCAATAAATTGGCAATGACACTTGATTCTTAAGAGCCACCATCAACTGTATCTGCAAGTACCAGACGGGCGATCGTCTTCGTTGGCGTAGCCCCCGTAGGGGCGGGCTGCGCTAACAGACTGGGGAATGTCGATCGCAAACCTGGAGTAGCAACCTACGCTCTATATAATAATCCTGACAGCCATTCAAGTTCCGAAGCATTGCTTACAGCACCCGCAAAGGGTTTCAACCTTAGCCGTCCATAGTAACTGCGATCGCAAAGATCGATCGTCCGCTATTTGCCGAGGAAAGACGAAAACTGGTAAATCTTACAGAATTAGTTGATATAAATTATCAATTATCGTAAACTGTACATCATCATCAAAAGTCGCGATCGCGCTCAACCTAAATCCTATGGCTTTTTCAACCTACACTCCAGCCTTGTACCCCAATTTAAGACAGCAGACTTTCACCTGCCGTCAGTTAGTGACTATGCCCTTTAACGGCTTACTGCGAATTGAACGGGGAGCCGTCCGAGCCGTGACTTGGAGCGAACAGGGAACAGCAATGACGCTGGGATATTGGGGAGTTGGGGATGTCCTCGGTCAGTCGTTGTCCGGTGTTCAACCTTATCAAATTGAGTGCAAAACTCATGTAGAAGTGAGTTACATTCCTGAGAATTTGTGCTATCAATCCTTAGATGAAATTTTCAGACACTTTCAGGAAACTCAAGCATTTTTCTGCGTTGTTCGTAGCGAATCTCTGCGGGATAGATTAGTGCAACTATTAGTTTGGTTGGGACGAAAATTTGGTCGGGAAGTGGCACAAGGACTGTTGATCGATTTGAGATTGACTCACCAGGAGATTTCTGAGGCGATCGGAATTACACGGATTACCGTAACGCGGCTGATGTGTCGGTTGGAGAAAGAGGGAATTATCGATCGCACTCGCCCTCAATACATTGTTTTAACTTCTCTTTAATCTAAAATCCCAAATCTAAAATCGCCAGATCGAGAGAGTGCTAGCTTGTAGGATAATCATTATTATTATCGTAATAAATCTACCCCTCATGTCCTCAGAAAATATTGCCTCTGAAAGCAAAACCTCGACTTTTTTGCCTGCAATTCCAATCCGCCCGCGTCGCCTGCGACGCACACCGGGCTTACGGCGTATGGTACGAGAAAATCACCTGACAGTTGGCAGCAAGGAACTTAGCGATAGTTCATGCTGCGATTTATGATGCGGCAAATGCGATCGGCAAAACTCACAAAGTATATAAAGTATCAGTAGAAGCACCCGCCAGTGCCTCAGCGGAAGCAGCAGTAGCAGCACATCGTGTGTTAGCAAATTTGGTAGTCCTGCAATAAGCTGTTGTGTATTTAAACTGTATAGTCAAGTTTGATAAAGTTCTTGTGCGGTGGGCCTGAGAGTCCGCACAAAAAACACAATTTAGATGCGGAACAGCCGATCGGGATTTTGATAACGGTGGCTCAAGCGTTTGATCCCCCAACTATCCTTACTATGCAGGACTACTGCAAATTTGTACCAGCAACTTTAGATGCAGCAAAAACCGGATTTTTGGCAGCAATAGCTGAAGGAAAATCAAAAATAGACGGCGTACAATTAGCAGAGTTTGTAGCAGACAAAATCCTAGAATGGCGACGTATCTAATACAGGACTAAGGCAAAAAAATGGTCTAGTCGGCTATTGATAGTCGTAAGGTGCGCCATCAGCACCCTACATAGGTTGGTTCTGCGTAATTCCTGTAAGAGCGATCGCGTTTTATAAAAGAGGTACTATTTATCAATTACCCATTATCAATTACCAATACTATCCGTGTTCTCAAAAACAACTATTCGGAATCTGACGATCGCCTTTTTAACTGCCCTGATCCTTGAGTTGTGCAGCCCGAGGGCAATTTTTGCTCAAAACATCGAAACAATTAAATTCTCCGGCACTGCTGCGGGTGTCAGCACTCGCTACATCGGTGCTGTGGAAGGTAACATCAACTTTGACCTCAAAGATTTGCAAGATTTGGGAATTAATACATACCGGATTTACGGCGGGATGTCCCGATGGGAACGCGAAGACGATGACGGTAAATACGGTTGGCCGTCTATTGACGAAATTAAGATTAATCCCAATCTGATTAATTGGGCGCACTGGGATAAGATTATGACCGATCCGCCCGGGGGTAGCGATTATTCGTGGTCTGGAGAACCGGACACAGTTTGGCAAGGCAATGCGAGGACTATTTTTAACGGTCTCAAACAAGCAAATATTCGCCCGGTTGTCAGCATTCGCAATGTTGACAGTAGCTGGAATCCGTCCTGGGCGCTGCAACTGAATCCGCCGCGCACCAAAGAAGATTGGAACGAGTGGTGGGAACACGTTTTTGCTACGGTTTATTGGCTAAATGTTCGCAATGATTACGGCGTTGATGATTGGGAAATTCACAACGAACCGGACAACCGCGATCAGGGTTGGGGCGGTACTAGGGCGGATTATTTTGAATTGGTTAAGGTGTCTAAGGATGCGATCGACTTTGTTTACAAAACTTATTTGCCTTCGCGCACTTACCGCATCCACGGCCCGAAAACCGTAGGCGGCAGCAATTGGCCTGTTTATGCTTTGCGAGAAATTCCCAATTATTTCGATACAGTCAATGTCCACAATTACGATGCAGATATTTCTAACTACACCCGCAAAGTGCGCGGCTGGATGAAGGGAAGTGCACTTGCTAACTCCCAGCTTTGGGTGGGGGAATGGGGAAGTTATGAAATTAGCTATAACGATTTCTCTTTAGCTTTAAATTTGATTAAGAATTTGATTCGAGGTTCCCAACCGGGGGATAATTATATTTACGGCAGTCACATATTCTGTTTGTACGATTGGGGAAAGCCGGGACTCGCGGAAGGTTTGATCGGGGACGGGGGAAAACGGCGTGCTGGCTACTATGCTTTGCGGATGGGGATTCGGGCTTTGCAGGGCGGGAAATCTACTTTTTTCCCGATCGCGAATAGTGCTAATTTAATGACAGTTGCGACTCTTGATGCTAGCAATCATGTTTATTTGCTGGCTGTCAACGACCAAGCAAAATCTTATACTGTTACTGCTGATATTTCGGCTCTGATTAAAGCTGGTAATGGTACGGTGCGGGAGTTTAGTTCGAGGACAATGGATGAGGTTGTTGGTAGCTTAAGGCTGAAGGCGGGAAGTGCGACTTTTTCGGTGGCAGGGAACAGCGCTATTCTCATTAAGTTCGATCGCCAGAATTGACTGATTAATTGTATGGACAAAGGCACTCGCATTCTCCTCTATCACATCTTGGATGCAACCGGAATTGGGATAACATAAAATTAGTAACGATCGCAATTATTGATTTTCGGCCTTCTATCCCCAACTTTCTGATAAATTGGTAGCGTATGGCTATGTTGCCTCCAACAGAATTCGATCGAGAGTTCCGTTGAGGGCGAGAAAGTAGGGTGCAGTCTAGACAATGGCAGAAATTATTGCTCGTAAACCCGCAGCAGCAGTTAGGCCAACCGAGAAATTGCCGATCGGCTTTCATGTCCGCCAATCAGATAGGATTGGTTGTGAGTTTCAGAACCAGTCAATTGTCAGGATTTGGTACGGAATTAAGTTTAAATGCCAAGATGCTAGAAGTAGGGGTGAGTAATCATCGTACAGAGACTTTGATCGCGCACAGGAAACCTTCTTGCGGGCAAACCCTGTCAATCTACCTGCTATCGACAATCGGGTTTTTCCAACAAATATCACTCTTTTGACCCTGCACCCTGATGTTTATTCCCTCCCTCAGTCAGGTAATTAACCGCAATCCCCTCACCGTCACGCCTGGGACGCCCGTAGAAGAGGCGATCGAGCTGATGAGCAGCACAGGAGCCAGTTACGTCCTCGTGGTAGAGTCGCGCGGGAATTCTCAACTCGGAAATCTCACCAATGGGAATTTTCTGCACTCCCCGGTACAGTCGGGCTTCTACAAGGGCGTACCGCGTGCGTTACGGCCATCCGCCAACCAGCTTAGTGTCAACGGCTTTTCTGCTCCTTCTGGGGGCAGCCAGACGGTGCTGGGGATTTTTACAGCGCGAGATGTGGTACAGCTAAATTCGATCGGCGCTGCTTTGAGGGGATTCGCGATCGAGCAAATCATGGTCAGAACCGTAATTGTAGCCCGAGAATCGGAAATTCCCGATTTTTTCGCCTTAGCAAATCTGCTGGATAAAAATCAGATCGGCCATTTGCCTATTGTCAACGATACTGAAGAACTTGTTGGTTTAATTAGCTCTCAAAGCTTGATGCAACTGTTGCAGAAAATTGGGGGATCTGCACAAAAGTCAAGCAGCACTTCGCCACCTGCACCGGACTTCGCTTTCCCTCCGCCACTGCCAATTTCGCATCCTAAATTAGAGCTGCCAGCTCATTTAATTAAACTTTATCAAATCCCTCAAATCTCCGCTTCGCGAATTATTCACGCTCCAGCTTCTGCTTCGGTTCGCTATTTGGCGCAACTGATGTTCAGACACAATGTTAGCTATGTATTAATCACCCAAACCCCCGAACAAGACTCGACTGGTGCTGCTATAAATCCCAAATCTACAAATCCCAATCTCCACAAACTGGTTGGGGTGGTAAGTTCGCGGGATATCGTGCAGTTGCAGGCCCTGGGAAGAGACTCGAACAAAATTAAAGCGGGAGCGATTTGCAGCACCTTGCCGCTGGTTCGATCGCACTCTACCCTGGAATCCGCCATCGCCTTGTTGCAAAAAAACTACTGCCAGGTGCCTTTATTAGTCATCAACGAAAACAGTCACCCGATCGGGCTTGTCAACCCTAAAACTATCCTGTTACAAGCGCTGGACTCAAAATCTCTGCATTCGGGCTTGATCGCTTTACAACGCCAACTAGAGTCTAGCAACGCCCAATACAAAAGACTCTCGGCAGAAATACAGCTTCTACCGGCGGCAAATCGTCACCTCGTGGGCCCAATTACTGAAAACAGTTTCATGGATCGCCCAAATCAGATGGTTGCTGTCAACAATCAGGGAATTTGGGATTGGAATCTCGAAACTGATCAGTTTTTTTATTCGGCGCAGTGGCAAGAAATGCTGGGCTACAAAGAAGGGGAAATCTCGAATCGCCGATCGGAATGGTGGAGTCGCATCCACCCAGAGGACATCGACTCCGTAAAAGCAGCTTTAGAAAATCACTTCGCCCAAAAAACACCGGATTTTTCAGCCGAATATCGGATCTACGGCAAAGATGGGAGCATCGTCTGGGTACTCAACCGGGGTCAAATTTTGCGTAGCGCTGCGGGGAAACCGCTCAGGTTCGTCGGAACTCATACAGATATTACTCCCAACCAGCAGTTACAACTCAAAAACCGCGATCGGGATAAATTTCAAATATTCGATTCTTTAAAAGCAACAGTAATTTTCCAGATGGATGCGGCGGGGATTTGGACATTTCTGAACCACGCTTGGACGGAAATTACGGGTTTTTCGGTTGCCGAAAGTTTGCAAACTAATTTTTTAGATTGGGTACATCCAAGTGAGCGCCAGCTATCTGCAAATTTATTGGAGTCTTTGCTGTCTGGGAAGTCGGAATTTCATCGGCGAGAACTTCGATTTAAGTGCAACTTGGAGTCGGACAAAAACGAATTGGGAATTCACAGTAATTCGGGCTTTATTTCCGTTGAAATATTTGCCCAAGTCCGGCTGAATTTCCAAGGTGAAATAGCGGGAATTTTAGGGACTTTGCACGATGTCTGCAACCGCGTCGAAGGGGTTGAGGAACTGCGGGAAAGCGAGCGGGCAATTCGATCGCTCTACGAGGTAATGGTGGGCTCGGAAGGCTCTTTTGACGAGCGAACGGCTCGGTTTCTGGCTATGGGTTGCAGTCAGTTTGGCATGGATATTGGGCTGTTGGGCAGGGTTTTGGGCGATCGCTACGAAGTGATGGCGGCTTATGTACCGTCCGATTTTCCCTTCGGATTTGCCAAAGGAGACGGTTTTGCTTTGAGCAGAACTTTTGAACGAGAGGTTTTGCGATCGAGCGAACCTATTTCTATCGAATCCGCCGGCACTACTCAGTGGAAGAACCACCCGGCTTACGCAGTCCGCAGGCTGGAGGCTTTTGTCGGTACGCAGGTAATAGTGCAAGGTCGAGTTTTTGGTACTTTGAGCTTTACTTCCGGCACCGCTAAACCTCCTTTGAAACCGCTGAATTTTGAAATGTTAAAGTTGATGGGCAATTACATCGGCGCGGAAATTGCCCGCGAAGAGCGCGAGCACACTTTGCAGCGTCAGTACCAGCGCGTTTTACTCCTCAAACAAATCACTCAAAAAGTGCGATCGACCTTAGATACGCAAGAAATTTTTCAAACTACCGCCACCCAAATCGGCCGTGTATTCGGTGTCAATCGCTGTACAATTCACACCTATCTTTCCCAACCTTATCCGCACCTGCCTTGCGTCGCAGAATACCTCGAACCAGGTAACGAATCAGCTTTAGATTTAGAACTTTCTGTCACTTACAACCCCTACACAGAAAAACTGCTCGCTGAAGATATAGCCCTGGCATCTCCCGATGTGTTTGCCGATCCTTTGCTCGAATCTTCCGTGCCGATGTGCCGCCGCATTGGATTAAAATCCATGTTGGCAGTTCGCACTTCCTATCAAGGAAAACCGAATGGAATTATTACTTTACATCAGTGCGATGCAACTCGCCAATGGACTCCAGACGAAATTGAACTGTTAGAAGATGTTGCCGCTCAAGTCGGAATTACCTTAGCTCAAGCACAACTTTTAGAAACCGGAATTCAGAGACAGCAACAGTTGGCGGAGCAAAATGAAGCTTTGGATCACGCGCGACAAGCGGCGGAAGTTGCTAATCGAGCTAAGAGCGAATTTTTAGCGACGATGAGTCATGAAATTCGCACTCCGATGAATGCGGTCATCGGGATGACCGGTTTGCTGCTGGATATGGAACTAACTACAGAACAGCGAGATTTTGTGGAGACAATTCGCACCAGCGGCGATGCTTTGCTGACTATTATTAACGATATTCTCGACTTTTCCAAGATTGAATCGGGCAAAATGGATTTGGAATGCAGCCCCTTCGAGCTGCAAAACTGTATCGAAGAATCTCTGGAATTGCTAGCTCCGAGAGCGTCAGAAAAAGGTTTAGAGTTGGCTTACTTTATTGACGATTCTGTTCCCAAAAATATTTTAGGAGATGTCACTAGGCTGCGCCAAATATTGGTAAATTTGCTGGGAAATGCTGTTAAATTTACCGAATCTGGAGAAATTGTAGTCTGTTGTACGGCTAAGAAAATTGAGGTCTTAGCTGCTAATAGCTCGACGGAAATAACCAATGTTATAGAGTCGAAACCGCTAGTAATTAACCAGGGACAGTTGGCAGCTACTAGACAATACGAAATTCAATTTGCTGTCCAAGATACCGGAATTGGTATTCCTTCAGACCGGATCGATCGCCTATTTAAAGCTTTTTCGCAGGTGGATGCTTCGACAACCCGACATTACGGCGGGACGGGTTTGGGACTGGCTATCAGCCAGCGTCTGAGCGATCTGATGGGGGGTAAAATGTGGGTTGTCAGTCAGGTTTGTACGGCTATTCCTAAGTCTCAACCGCCAGTTTCGGCGATCGGACAAAGCACCGCTGGAAGGCCACCTGCTGGATTTACTCCGCCGTCGGTATCCGGTTCGGGTTCGATTTTTTATTTTACGGTGATTGCTGAAGCCACCCAGAGTCGCACCGAGGAAAAACTGCCAGAATTTGCTGCTGGTAAGCGTTTGTTAATTGTCGAAAATCATGCCATTAACCGGCAAGTTTTGATCCGGCAGGCCCAGGCTTGGGGCATGATACCCCTGGCTGTAACTTCCGGTGCTGAGGCTTTGGAAGTCATCAAAGAAAATTCGGCGATCGATTTGGCTATTTTGGCAATGAATCTACCAGATATGGACGGTGTGGCTTTGGCCGTGCAGATTCGTTCATTGGAATTGAGCGCTTTGTCTAGCGGCGACGGGCTAAATCCGAATATCATCAAAGTTAAAAGCCCTCGCAAAGTTGCGCTACCTTTGGTGCTGTTTACTTATTTGAGCAAGGCGGAAGTTTGGAAAAAACTGGAAACTACAGAAGTACATTTTTCGGCTTTTTTAACTAAGCCTCTAAAACAGTCGCAGTTTTATAATGTATTGCTGCAAGTTTTTGGATATGTTGCTGGGAAAAGCGGCAGGGGAGAAGTTTCAAATGTGGCGACTTTGACTTCGGGATTGAAGTATTTTGAAAATTCTCAAGAACAGCACCGCGTGCAGCGGACACCTGCGGTTTTGAGGCAGGTTGCGAGTAATTCTGTTGGGCGCGATGCAGCTAATTCTGGTCAGATTCGGATTTTGCTGGCAGAGGACAATGTGGTAAATCAAAAAGTCGCTACGCATTTGCTCGACAGGATAGGATAT
>PVWI01000513.1 GCA_003003725.1 filamentous cyanobacterium Phorm 6
ACTCACTATTATCTCGGATGATTCACTTTTAACCCCTCAATCCGCCTATGTGCCAGTTGGGGGTGCGGAATGTGGGTGGTAAGGGCATTCACCCTGATTTTCTCCCCCACGTGTTCGAGCGCTTCCGTCAGGCGGATAGCAGCTACTCTCGAAAAGACTCTGGGTTGGGGCTAGGGCTCTCGATAGTCAGCCATTTAGTAGAACTCCACGGCGGTACTGTTGATGCAGACAGTTCAGGTGAGGGACAGGGGGCAACGTTTACCGTGAGGTTGCCACTGCGAACAGACATAGAAGAAAGTTCGACGCAGAGTGTTTTAGAATCAGTAGATTTCGCAAACGAGCCAGCAGTGCCGGCTGACATTCCATCGTTGGCCGGTGTACGAGTTCTGGTTGTGGATGACGAATTAGATATGCGTCAGTTATTCATCACAATGCTCGATCAGTATGGAGTTGAAGCTTGCGCAGCCGCATCAGCAACTGAGGCTTTGTCAATATTGAGGGCCAATCCTGAGAAATATGATGTACTTTTGTCTGATATTGGAATGCCAGAGGAAAACGGTTATTCCCTAATTCGGCAGATTCGGACACTGAGCGCCGAGGCCGGGGGACAAATTCCGGCGGCCGCGCTAACGGCCTACGCTAGAGATGACGATCGTCGAGAGGCGATCGCAGCGGGTTTTCAGATTCATGTCGCTAAACCGGTTCTGCCAGCTCAATTGGCATCGATCGTGGCTGCTTTGGCCGGGCGGGTTTAGTAATATTGCCTCTATTTTCGGGTAGGGAAACGGCACTGCCGTGTCCTCTATTTTCGGGTATACGCGAATTATATGAATTCCGGTTGCATCGGAATTAATCTTACCCGAGATTAGGACACGGCAGTGCCGTGTCCCTACAATTAATTAGGGTAGGGAAACGGCACTGCCGTGTCCTCTATTTTCGGGTAGATCCGAATTACCCGATCGGAAGTTCGATCGCAAATTCCGCCCCATCACCGAAAACAGAACAGCAAGTCAAACTGCCGCCGTGTATTTCTTCAACTATCCGGCGGCCGATCGACAAACCCAACCCCGTCCGTTGACCGACTAATTTCGTAGTGAACAAGCGGTCAAAAATATGCACTTTTACTTCCTCTGAAATTCCCTTACCGTTATCTTTAATTTTAACCGCCACACTTTGTCCGTCTTCACTTAATTCTGTTTATAAATCGCTGATAAATAAAACAGGTAATATCAATTCCGGGTTAGATATCCCCGGTATGACTCGGCGGTTGAAACCGCGTCTACACGAACAAAGTCGGCCTACGCCGACTAAGAGATAAAGGGGGTAAGAAACCCCGATTTAGTATAATATCAATTCCGGCAACACCGGAATGATCAGCTTTCGACACGGCAGTGCCGTTTCCCTACAATGAATCGGGGTAGGGAAACGGCACTGCCGTGTCCTCCGTTTATATCATTCCGATTAGCAAGCGGATTTGATATGATGCCGATCGCACGAATGGTAAACTCAAGATATGCAATCTCCGTGCAATTATCGACTAGCCATTTGTCTATGACTTTCCAATTAAGCGAAAAAGCCAAAGAATTAATCCCAAAAGCCCGAATTGTCAGCTTGACAGCCTGGGAAAATTCGCATTCTCCCGCAGAAATCCAACTGTTTCAGGCTGCTGACGACGCGGGCCGCTATCTCGCCGATGAAGATTTGCAACAACTTCATTCATCGGAACCAAAATCGGTTACTACTGCGAAGTTCCTGCGCGACAATGCGGCGGATATCGTATCGGAAGCGAGGGCACAAGTTTTAGCCACATATCCCAATATTTCCGAGCCCGGAGGCGAGCTTTATCCGCCAGCCCGGGCGGAGGCTTGTTGGCGAGATTTCTGGCATTTTCTCCGCTGCATTACCTATGGAATTGCCGGAAATACGGTTGAATTTACCAGCGAGGAAGGACTGCATTACATGAATTTGCTCTATCAAGAGTTAGGCGTTCCTTTGCCTGCAATGATTCTGGGTTTGTCAGGGATTAAGGCTGCTAGTCTGAAACGGTGCGATGCGGATGATGCAGCAAAATTAGCTCCTTATTTCGACCATTTGATTGAGAAGTTGAGTCAGTTTAGTTAAATTTGGTGTGCAGTTAAGTAATTAGACAGAATTAATTACACAAATACATAGTAGAATGATATGACAGGCAAAATCATGAGTTAATTACAAT
>PVWI01000164.1 GCA_003003725.1 filamentous cyanobacterium Phorm 6
AAAAATCAAACACCACCACCCACACCCGTAGGGACACGGCACTGCCGTCTCCGAATTTCTTCACAAAAAATCAAACACCACCACCCACACCCGTAGGGACACGGCACTGCCGTCTCCGAATTTCTTCACAAAAAATCAAACACCACCACCCACACCCGTAGGGACACGGCACTGCCGTCTCCGAATTTCTTCACAAAAAATCAAACACCACCACCCACACCCGTAGGGACACGGCACTGCCGTCTCCGAATTTCTTCACAAAAAATCAAACATCGCCCAAATCCCCCATTCCCTCCAAACGCAGGAAATGCACCCGGCCAGACGCATCGCCCGCTACAACTGTCACTCCATCAGGGGCGATCGCACAGCCAGAAAACGCAGATTCTCCGCTGAAACTAGCAACCTCTTTACCTGTGAGCAAATCCCAGACTTTCAGGGTATGATCCCTGGAAGCGGAAATCGCGGTTTTACCGTCTGGTGCGATCGCCACTGCTAATACCCAGGAATTATGACCCGTGAGAGTTTTCAGTTCCCGGCCTGTCTCGGTGTCCCATATTTTCAGGGTTTCATCCCCAGAAGCGGAAATCGCGGTTTTACCGTCTGGTGCGATCGCCACTGCATTAACCCAGTAATCATGACGGGTGAGAGTTTTCAGTTCTGAACCTGTCTCGGTGTCCCAGATTTTCAGGGTATTATCCCATGAAGCGGAAATCACTGTTTTTCCGTCTGGTGCGATCGCCACTGCACTTACCCTGCGAGCATGACCCGCAAGCGTCCGCAGCGCCACTTCTTGGGGCCGTTCTAAATTAGCCTTCAAAGGCCGCAACCAAAGGGCATCTTTCCACTGCTTTGCTTGTTCTAGCATCGCCTGAATCTCAGGCATCTCAAAATCCAGCAACATCCCCAATAATTGCCCTGCAAGCTGTGTTTTATCCCGCTCCAAAACGTGCGCCGACTTACGAATTGCCCCTTGAATCAATCTCAGAGTTTCACCTTGCTCCGCCGACAGCAAAACATCAGAAACTCTCGCCAAATCGTAATCCTCAATTAACGCTTGTACCCCCAACGCCTCCAACTTCGCCTCAATAAAATCGAAATCCGTTAACAACTGATGCAGCCTTTCCCCTTGAACACTATCCGCTAAATGCCCCGGCAGAGTTTCCAAAGCATAAAGCCGCTTTTTCGGCGACAATTTCCCCAACCTTTCTTTAAACTTACTCATCGCCGTACAAATCCTCCCACAAATTATCAGAAATCGCCGTTTCGATATCCCGCAGCGAAACCCCAGCTTTCTGCACCACATCTTTGCGGTGGAGAAATCTTTGGAAGCTCGCGTGATAGATACTGTAATCAGGAGAACTATCGCCATTGCGCCGCAAAAACTGCTCCCAATTATCCAAAACTTCCTGCACATCTAAAGCATCTTCCTCAGCAAAATCCGCCAAAATATCGCAACAAACCGGCTTGCGAGTTTTCGTCAACAAATAAATCACCTTCAACTTCCGGCGGCGCAATTCCTTATCTTTAACCGCCATTTCCATCCGCGCCCAATGCTTCTCATAATATCCTTCCAACTCCCTCGGCAAATCTTTCAAACTGACATCGCTATACTTGCCACTGTCGATATCATTCAGCACATAACGGAGGTACATAAAATTATTTTGGCTTTTTTCTGCCACAACTGCCACAAACTCTTCCAAGCTCAAATTTTGACGATTAATCCAATCCTGAATTGACGAACTATGGCTGGTGCGTTTTTCAATATAAGCCTTGACATCTTCCAGAATTTCGGCATTATATTGCATCAAATCGAAAACCTGATGATTTGGCAAAGACAGAGTTTTCGGCTGTTTCGAGACAATAAAATAAACGTTATCGGGCAAAGCATCGGGCAAATACAGAACATTGCTACCCCGCCCCTGCAAACTCAAATCCACTTCATCCAGCGCATCCACCACAAAAATCAACTTTTTGCCGTTCAATTTATCGCTAACTTCCCCCAACAACCGACTTAAAAAATTGCCATCTCTCGTCGCATTCTCCGGCAATTTTGGATAATCGAGTTTAAAGACTTGAATTAACTGAGTGCAGGCATTTTCCAGAAATTGTTCTGCCTTGACCATCCCTTGAGATTGCGAGTTAAAATGGACAATACAGCGGCGCTTCAGCAGCAGCACGCACATCGCCATAATTGAACTTTTACCAACCCCCGGATCGGCTTCTAAAACAAAATAGCCTTTTGGATTGTCTTGCAAAAAGCGGCTAATTGCTTCAAACACAAACTTCCGGCCGGTAAATCCTTGAACTTTCTCATTAATAATCGTCTCGCACTCGTAGGGAAGCGGCAATCGGGGCGCGGAAGTATCAACTAATCTTTGCAGCAAATCCTGTATTTGCCCTAAATCCGATCGAATGCCCATTTCTATTGATGCCAATTTCGCCATGACTTGACAAATCTGCTGTTGAGTTGCCACAGCCTCCAATTTATCCAGAATTTCGCGATTTTGTAGCCCCAAATCTTTGAGCTCGCCCAAGGCAATTTGATGCAGATTCAACACCATCGCGGCAAACTTCTGCCCGCCAGTCTCCGCATCCTGTTTCAGCACTTCCCGAAACGCTTGCGGAAAAATTTCGTGCAGTTTCTGCGCCACAAGCTGCACGATTTCACCATCGAAGGATTTGCCCTGACTCGCCGCGAATTCCCTGACAAAAATCCCCCAATCTTCCACAGTCAATCCCGTAACTTCATCAAAACTATCAGCCGAAAAAATCTTAGTAAGTTGGTCTTCGGAAATTTTTAAAACACTTGACGAATCGGTAAGTTATGTGTTATTATTGAGCCAATAGGTAATACTTTTTTCGGCTAATTCGTTGACTGCTTTTTTAGGATCGGGCAAATGCTTAGATTGGGCAAGTTCTTTTAATTCAGTCGATCGCGCCACGGACTTGAGAATATAGCCGATCGCCTCACCCGCCGCCCTAGTCAAATCGTGATTGTCGAGGATATGCTTATTCTTGGCCAAGCGATCGACTATTTTCTTGTCAATATCAGTCGCTACCAGATTCCCAGTCAAACTAGCAACAATCGTCGATAAGACAGTACCACCCACAACTGCGATCGGGCCACCCATCGCAGTAGTAGCAGCAGCCCCTGGCCCGCCGATCACGGTAGAAAGAATTTGCCCGACAATCATCACCGCACCGAATCCAGCCAACCGAGTTTTAATATTTGCTAAATCTATCTGTGGCATAAATTAAATATTTTTCTCACTTTGCCGTAGTTTAGCGTGGCGAGAGAATTGCCACAAGGTAGGAGCAATCACAAAATAAATCCCCGTAGGGAAACGGCACTGCTAATATGTGTCAGCTTCAACCTTAAACCGTTGATAAATCTCGCTTTTATCCGAGGCCAGATCCCCCTAAATCCCCCTTAAGAAGGGGGACTTTGAGACGATTCTTGTCCTCCCATTCTTAATGCTAGATCCCCCGGATAGTCGGGGGACTTCGAGAAGATTCTTGTCCCCCCCTTCTTAAGGGGGGTTAGGGGGGATCTGGCCTCAGCTACCAACGTAAATTTTACCCAACTACAAAACAGCCGCCACAGTTGCCATCAGCAACCCTTGAAACAATTTCACCCCATCAGTTTCGCCCAACATCGGATCGGAAGCCCTCTCAGGATGCGGCATCATTCCTAACACATTGCCCTCGCGATTGCAAATGCCCGCAATATTATTTAACGAACCGTTCGGATTACCAGCAGCGCTAATTTCGCCAGCACTCGTACAGTAGCGAAACAGCACTTGATCGTGTTCTTCCAACTCTGCCAAAGTATCCGTATCAGCATAATAGTTTCCTTCACCGTGGGCGATCGGCAAATCGATGATTTCACCCGAAGTATAAGCGGAAGTCCAGGGAGTATTACCGCGTTCGACTTTCAAAGAAGCCCGATCGCAAATAAAATTCAATCCCGCATTCCGCACCAGAGCACCGGGGAGCAAACCAGCTTCTGTCAACACCTGAAAACCGTTGCAGATGCCGAGTACAAGTTTACCTTGTTTGGCGTGTTCTGCCGTAGCTCGCATCGCCGGAGAAAAACGGGCGATCGCGCCGCACCGCAAATAATCTCCGTAACTGAAGCCACCGGGAATTACAATGATATCTAGATCCGAAATATCGGTATCTTCGTGCCAAATCATCCGCGTCGGTTGGTGCAGCAACCCTTGAGTTACCCACACCACATCGCGATCGCAATTTGAACCGGGAAAAACAATAACTCCAAATTTCATTCCTATACCCCCGCTGTTTCTACAGCAACAGGAACCTCAGTCAAATCAAAGCGATAATTCTCAACAACTGGATTCGCCAAAAGTTGGTCACAAACGCGATCGAGTTGTTCGCGCGCCTCCGACTCATCCGCAGCAGTCAGCGTCAATTCAACATACTTCCCGATTCGCACGCCCTCAACATTGTCGTATCCCATGTGTTGCAAACCAGATTGTACGGCAGTGCCCGCCGGGTCTAAAACCGAAGGGCGGAGTGTAACATAGATTTGGGCAAGATATTTTTGAGTCACAGCAATGCGTAGGTGATGCGAAAGTTAGAGCTATTTTATCCTACAACCCGATCGCCATTTGCACAGCCCCAAGTAAGATAGCCTAGAAACAGGGACAAATTTGATTCCAGCAGATTACACAAAAAAATTATGAGAACCAACCGCACCCGCAGTCAGGAGCGTATTGTACACTTGCTCAAGCACTTGAATCGATCGCTCTCAGCGCAAGATATCTACTTAGAACTGCGTAACAGCGACCAAAGCATGGGCTTAGCAACCGTTTATCGTTCCCTCGACGGTTTAAAGCGAGAAGGCTTGGTGCAAGTCAGAACCCTTGCTAGCGGTGAGTCTCTTTACGGTGCCGCCCACCAAGATCAACATCACTTAACTTGTCTGGAATGCGGCGCGTCTATTCCGATTAATGAATGTCCCGTTCACCATTTAGAAAGCCAATTACAACAATCTCACTCTTTCAAGATTTACTATCATACTTTGGAATTTTTCGGATTGTGCGATCGATGTACTCTCGCTCACGAATCTTAAATTTGGGAATTGGGAATTGGGAATTGCGAATTGCGAATTGGTCATGACAGTAGTTAACAGTCAACAGTTAACCATCATGTCTGAGTGGAACCGGAATTGATCTGATATCTGAATGCGATCGTATAAGCTCGATCGAGCTTGTCCTCCTGACGCTACACTCGGAAAACCATGATTCTGATGCAACGGGAAACGAACATTTGCTAGAAATAGCTCTGCAAAATAGAGCAAAGCCACAGCTAGCCGTCAAAAAAGCACCGGAATCCCGATCGCAAAAACGATTAGTGATACTATTTAGATCGTTGATTTGAACTTTGGGATTTAAGAATAGCCAACAACTTACTCTGTAAGGGCTTCCGACTTCCCGGTCTTCAGAGCGATTTTTCGCCCAGCAGTACCAGGTTGACACTTCGATCTTACTCAAAGTCAGAGCTTTAGTAACTTACATTACAATTCTCGCCGGTGCAGACCGACATAAACTAAAATTTCTAGGGGCCAAAAGGCAGTTAAAAAATTGATAGGGGCTAAAATCAGTTTATTCTCAAGCTCGTGAATTTGGGCTTGGCAATCAAATATCTTCAGAATGTTTTTACACAAACTATTTCGATATGATCAGTAATTTCTCCGAACCCATTTATTGTCCGAATCTTAGCTGTGCCGAACCCCGCAATACCTTTGGCCGCCAGCACTGTGCAGCTTGCGAAACCGATTTAATTTATCGCTATTTGTGGGCGGTGGGCCCAGCAGCCGAGGCAGTGCCTGCGGGTAAGGTCATCGCCGATCGATACTTTGTCATTGCCCCCCAAATCTGGCTTGACAGCCGTCCATCTCTGCCTCCAAGCGCCCCCGAACAACTGCCGGATATGATTATGCCTTACCTGCATTTGTATCCCCAACGGCTGCATACGCCCGAAGTATACGGTTTTTGTTCCCTGCCGGAAGCAGCGGAAACGACAGAGGTGCTGTTGTTGGAAAATGTGCCAGTCAATAATTTTGGTAGCCTAAATCCTTCTATTTTACAAGCTTGGTCTGGGACAACCGCCGCCCGCCAAGTTTACTGGCTGTGGCAAATGCTCCAAATGTGGGCGCCGCTTTCTGAACAAGGAGTCGCTTCCAGTTTGCTGGTACCCGAAAATTTGCGGGTGGAAGGTTGGCGGGTACGTCTGCTGGAACTGCACAAGGGCAATTTTGTACCCACGCTACGGGATTTGGGAGATGTGTGGTCAGGTTTGGTGGAATCGGCCCAGCCCGAGGTGCAGTCGAAACTGGGAGAGATTTGTCAGTTTATGCGCCGCAGCAGCATGAATTTCGATGCTCTCGCCCTAGAACTCAACGATTTATTATTAGAAGAAGCCGCTAAATTGCCTCTGCATTTAGAAGTAGTCGGCATGACCGATACTGGGCCGCAGCGCTCCCAAAATGAAGACAGTTGCTATCCGATTGCTACTGATTTACAGTTTAGCAAAACTTTGGGAAATGACAAACTAATTCCTTACTTGACAATGGTTTGCGACGGGGTTGGAGGTCACGAAGGAGGAGAAGTTGCTAGTCAATTAGCAGTACAATCTCTGAAATCTTTAATTCAAAACTTGCTGGCAGAAATAGCAGAACAACAAGAATTGATGACGCCAGTAATGGTAATCAAACAACTCGAAGAAATAGTCAGAGTTGTGAATAATGTGATTTCTGCTCAAAATAATGAGCAGGGAAAAGAGTTGCGGGAACGGATGGGGACGACTTTGGTGATGGCTCTTCAATTGCCTCAAAAAATTAAAATTTCCGATGATTTGCCGATCGCAAATAGCCACGAACTTTATTTAGTTAATGTTGGAGACAGTCGCGCTTATTGGATTGGCAAAGATTACTGTCATCGGCTGACGGTGGACGATGATGTCGCATCCAGGGAAGTGCAGTTAGGACACAGTTTATACTGGGAGACTCAATTGCGATCGGATGCAGGAGCTCTGACTCAAGCTTTGGGCACGCGGGATGGCGATTTCCTCCGACCAATAATTCAGCGATTCATTGTCGAAGAAGAAGGCTTGCTGCTGCTATGTTCCGACGGTTTGACTGACAACGATTGGGTAGAACAGTCTTGGGAAAATTACGGCCCTCCGGTGCTCGACGGCAAAATGTCTTTGGAATCTGCGGTTCAGTCTTGGATTCGCCTCGCCAATGAGAAAAACGGTTACGACAACACTTCCGTCGTCGCCACTCACTGTCGGATGTCGCCGGAGAGATTGGTACTGTTTCCTCCGGCAACTGCGTCAACGGGGGTGTCGCTGCCAATGTCAGCATCGGTGTCGCTACGGGCTTCAGCGTCGATGTCCCTTCCGCAGTCCCTCCAAAAGTCCGGGAGGATGCCAGAATCTCAGTTGTCAGAATCGTCCAAACAGTTGCTGTACCCCGAAAGTTCCCCCGCCCCGGAACCAGTTCAAAAAACACAGAAATCCAAGCTTTTGCTGCCCCTGCTGGGACTGTTGGTGTTGATGTTAGGCGGTGGTGCTTTAGGTTTGTGGGGGCGCAGCCTCCAAAGCCCACAGTCAGAGCCCGAACAACTTCCGCCACCGCCGGAAACTATTGCCCCGACTCCTGCGGACATTCCGTCGCCTGGTGCTGAGATTCCGTCGCCGTCGCCCGAATCAACTCCTGCCGAGATTCCGTCGCCGTCGCCCGAATCAACTCCTGCGGAAATTCCGTCGCCGTCGCCCGAATCAACTCCTGCGGAAATTCCCTTGCCCGATGCCGAGAGTCCCTCGCCATCGCCGCAGTAAAGGGGGCGAATTAAGCAGAAAATTTCAAAAAATGCAGATACTTTCCGGCGGCACGGTGACTCGAACGCTATCACCAACTTTGTGCCGCTGCAAGTCATCTCTGTGCAAGTTTTGTCGGCGAAGGGCGATCGAGCTTTTCGCAGTCAAACGCACCGTATAACGCGTATCAGTGCCAATATAGATAGCCTCTTCTACCGTTCCCGGCCAGCTATTTTCAACATCACAATCAGCCGGATAAATAGTAGCTTTTTCGGGTCGCAACACCAGGGTAACAACTTTCCCAGCGGGCAAATCTTCTGCTGTGGTAACTAACACAGGCAACTGCTGATCAACCAACACAATTATTTTACCCTGCTGCTTTTCTACTACTCTCCCGGTCAAAAAATTGCTCTCACCAATAAAATCAGCAACAAACCGCGTTTTTGGATATTCATAAATATCAACAGGCGTGCCGACTTGTTGCAGTTTTCCTCCCTCCATCACTGCAATTCTGTCCGACATAGTTAGCGCTTCTTCTTGGTCGTGAGTTACATAAATAAACGTAATTCCCAATTTTCGCTGCATTTTTTTTAACTCTAATTGCATCTCTTTTCGCAATTTTAAATCCAGCGCTCCTAGGGGTTCATCCAACAGCAAAACAGAAGGCTCTTTGACCAACGCTCTCGCCAGGGCTACTCGCTGCTGCTGTCCCCCTGACAGTTGGCGAGGATACCGTTTTTCTACATCCGTTAACTGTACTAATGCTAAAGTTTCCGCCACGCGATCGCGAATTGTTTTTTGAGGCAAATTCTCCATTTCCAACCCAAAGGCGACATTCTGTGCTACTGTCATGTGCGGAAATAAAGCATAATTTTGAAATACCGTATTCACTGGGCGGTGAAATGGCGGGCGATTTTGCATCGGTTGGCCGTGAATGTAAATTTCGCCTGCTGTAGGAATTTCAAAACCTGCGATCGTTCGCAAAGTTGTAGTTTTGCCGCAGCCGGAAGGGCCGAGCAAAGAAAAAAATTCGCGATCGAAAATTTGCAGGTTGATGTTGTCTACAGCTAAGAAATCTTGACTGCGGCTACTTTTAAATACTTTGGAAATGTTGACAAGTTCGACTGCGTGCATTGCGATCTATCCTGGTAGGGTGTAATCCGCACTAACTAATTTTGTATGGTGCGGATTTCGCACCGATTGATCGGCGTTTCAATTTCAACTTATTGTAGGATACCGAGCGGGCTGAATGTAACGCTTTAAATTCCCTAGTTTGTACGGTGTGCCCTGTCGCCAGCACCGATTGACTTTGACTGCCATCGCACGGAAGATCAGCCCGTGAAGAGGCACACGCTACTTTCCAGCTCCTGCTTTAACTTCCGTCCAAGCGCGATCGTACAATGCAGTTGTTTTCCCGACATCCTGCAAAAACTTCATTTTAGCAAGCACCTCAGCCGGCGGGTAAATTTGAGGATTTTTCAAATCTTTAGGATCGATTAAACCTCGATCGATGGCGGCTTTATTCGGCGAACCAAAGTGGGTAAAATTAGAAATTTTTGCTCCTATTTCTGGTTGCAAAGTAAAGTTGATAAATTTCTCAGCTAACTCTTTGTTTGCTGCACCTTTGGGAATTGCCATATTGTCAGAAAACACAATTGTTCCTTCTTTGGGAATAACGTAGCGGAGATTTGGGTTCTCTTTCATCACCTGAAAAATATCGCCGCTCCATTCCATTGTCAGGTTGACTTCTCCTTGATCTAGCAGAGTTTGACCAGTATCTGGGACAAAAGCGGCAATGATATTTTTATTTTTAATCAGCAAATCGCGGGCTTTGTTAATTTCTTCGGAATTTGTGGTATTTGGGTCAAATCCTAAATACATTAAAACTCCTGCAAAAGTGTATCTGGCATCATCTTGCCATGCGACTTTTCCGGTATATTTCGGATCGAACATTGCCGCCCAACTGTTGATATCGCCCTTGGTTGCTTTCAAGTTGTAGCCAATTCCCATTGTTCCCCACTGGTAAGGTAGAGAATACTTATTTTCTGGATCGAAAGATTGATTGATAAATTTAGCATCAAGGTTAGTTTTGTTGGGAATGTTCTGGAAATTTAACGGCTCAATCATATTCTCCGCTGCCATGATTTTCACCATGTAATCGGCGGGAAATATTAAGTCATAACCGGGGTTTCCCTGTTTAAGTTTGGCGTAGAGTGCGTCGCTGTTCTCGAAAGTGTCGTATTGAATTTTAACATTGTTCTCTTTCTCGAATTGGGCGATCGCTTCTGGGGCGATATAACTTGCATAATTGTAAATGTTGAGGACTTGCTGCTGGTTGCCACCGGTGGGGCTGCAGCCGTAAGCTACCGTTGCACTAATCAAAAATAAAAGTAGGAAAGTCAGCAGGCGTTTCATAGGTTTGGTTAGTTATCTCGAACAATAATTATGACACAAAAAACATTTTATTTAACTTTTTTGAATTTTTAGCGACGAGACAACCAGCAACAAGGAAGCCAGCAACATCAAAGTTGAAATAGCATTAATCGCTGGCGTGACTGCAAATTTTATCATGCCGTAAACAAATAGCGGCAGAGTCATCGAACCCACGCCGGTGGTGAAGAATGTCACGACAAAATCATCTAGCGATAAAGTAAAAGCTAGCAGTGCTGCGCTAAAAATAGCGGGCCAAATCAGCGGAAAAGTGATGCGCCAAAAAGTTCGCCATTCGTTAGCGCCCAAGTCAAAAGCTGCTTGTTCTAATTGAGGATCGAGTTCCGCCAAACGCGCCCTGACAGTAATTGTCACAAACGAAATATTAAAGACAACGTGACCGATAATTACTGTAGGCAAGCCGAGATTGAGGCGAATTCCGGTGAGATTTTCTACGATCCGAAATGCGAGGGTAAAGAAAACTAGCAGCGAAATGCCGATCGTAATTTCGGGCATAATAATTGGCAAAAACAGTAAAACTTCTACTGCTTTGCGTCCCGGAAAATGAAAACGTTCGAGAGCTAGCGCGAGCATTGTACCGAAAATTGTCGCTAACACAGTCGAAATAGCTGCAATTAGCAAGCTGTTGTTGAGTGCGGGCAATATTCCGCTGCTGCTGCTAGAAATCGTCGCACCTGTATTGCTAAATAAACTGCGATACCAATCGAGGGTAAAACCGCGCCAAACGGCATTGAATCTGGAGGTGTTGAAGGAGTAAATAATTAAGATGAGAATTGGCAAGTAAAGAAAGGCAAATGCTAGTGTAGCTTGTACCCACAGCCATTTTTTCCCAGTCGCCCGCACGAGCAAATCTAGTTTTGTTTTAGTCATTAGTCATTAGTCATTAGTCATTAGTCATTAGTCATTAGTCATTGGTCAGTAGTCATTGGTCATTGGTCATTATTCAAAAATAGGTTAGCTGTAGGGGCGGGTTTTACAGACAATAATCGCCTAAAATCAATAATCTCATAAACCCGCCCTCACCTAACTGTAAATCTGAATTTACCTCTTTAAGTTTCATCAGAGACGCGGAAGTAAACCAAAACAGGAATCAATATGATTACTGTTAATAACATAGAAAGGGCGGAACCAAAGGGCCAATCGCGGGCTTTCATAAACTGATTTTGAATCAAGTTTCCCACCATTACTGTTTTAGATCCGCCCAATATATCGGGAGTAATAAAAGCGCCAACTGAGGGAACAAACACTAAAATAGAACCTGCAACTATTCCGCGAGTTGTTAATGGGAAAAATACGCGCCAGAATGTTCTAATATCATTTGCTCCTAAATCTTGAGCTGCTTCTACTAATGAAAAATTGAAGCGTTCTATGCTAGAATATAAAGGTAGAACCATGAAAGGTAAATAGCCGTAAATCAGACCGATCGCCACAGCGAAAGGTGTAAAAAGCAAGTTTAACGGTTCGCTAATAATTTGCAGGCTTTGCAGGGCGGTGTTAACTACTCCTTCGCTACGCAGCAGAATTATCCAGGCGTAGGTTCTCACCAAAAAGTTAGTCCAAAATGGAATAATTACCAGCAAAAGCAAGGCATTTCGCCAGCGGGGAGGACGGGTGGCGATGAAAAATGCTAGGGGATAGCCAACTAAAAGGCAAGCAACGGTTGTTAAAAAAGCTAAAAAGAGCGATCGCCCAATTACTCCTAAAAAAAGTCCGCTGAACAAACGCTGGTAATTGTTGAGAGTAAATATCGCAGTAACGCCGCCGTAAGTACCGCGTTCTAAGAAACTGTACAAAAGTACAATTAGCACTGGCAGAATGAAGAAAATTATCAGCCATGCGGTGGCTGGAAATAATAGCAGTAACAGGCTATACAATTTTCGATGTTCGATGTTCGATTTGCGATCGGTAAGGAGCGATTTCATAAGGGTTTGTGGCTACCCGCGCGTGTTCTGGCTAATAATGATGCAACACATTTTATATCAAATCAGGCTTAAATACTTTCTTGATTTCTCAGTCTGCGGAGGCAAATGAGAGTTGTGCGGTAGCGGTTTCAGCGGTAAATTGCGATCGGGAATTTTCATTTTTTGCCTTCGGGCGATGGTAATTGGCGGTTTAAGTCAACATTCAAGTTTTCGCGGCGGAATTGGAAGCGGAAGACGACTTTGCGATCGCCCGCTGCATTTTGATTCGGATTCGCATCTAATTCTCCCCGCCCGGAAACTAATACTTTCTGCTGCAATTGGGCTTTTTTAGGAAAATTAACCTCATCGGAAAACATATAATTAGAAACAGCTAAAGCCCTTCGCAAGCTCAGTTCCAGATTTTTTGGTTCTGCACCTGCAGAACTGGTATGTCCTTCAATGACAACGCGATCAATTTGTTTTTCAAACTGTTTGTTAGCAAAAAGCACTTGGCTGTAAATGGGAATGAAGGCTTGCAAAAACTTTTTTCCTTCTGGTTTGAGGACAAAACTGTTATTATCAAACAAAATGCGATCGCGAATA
The DNA here is from genome assembly GCA_003003725.1 of filamentous cyanobacterium Phorm 6. Lineage (GTDB taxonomy): Bacteria > Cyanobacteriota > Cyanobacteriia > Cyanobacteriales > Microcoleaceae > Microcoleus. The sequence goes on from PVWI01000164.1 coordinate 12,801, forward strand.
CTGACATCTCCGGTTCCAGGGTCAACTGTAAAAATATCTTTATCTCCAAGTTTCCCTTTTAAAGCATTGACAATAATCTGCGGCAGTCCTTTAAATGCGTTTTGATATTGCTGCAATTCCAGTCGCAGTTTTTCCACCTGAAGGATTTTTTCATCTAGCATTTTCACCTTTTCGCTGAGTTGAATTTGCACAGTGATGAACAGGAGGGCGAACAACATCAGCAAGCCGGACATTAAATCGCCTATCGACAGCAGGACGCTGGAATCTTCCTCTTCTTCTATTTCCGGTGAATTATCTAAATCGGATAAATCTTTCATTTTTGCACTGTTAATTAGTTTGTAGTGAGGACTTTATTCCTCAACCTATTTCTAAATATTATCCCAAGCGCGACCATATTCTCTAACTGGATATTGAGTCCACAAATGATGCAGCCATTCCCGTCCATAATATTGTAAATACCAGTGAATGCTACTTTGAGCATAATCATCAGCAGACTTTACCCATAAATGTTTGACAGGATTGTTGTGGATATAATTCACCGTTGTATAGTAATGCCGTTCCGAACGAATAGCTCTATCACTGTAACTATACCAAACTGTTCGACCGCCTGTAGCTCCATCTTCCTTATTCCATTGACGAGAGGTTGCGCCATGAACCGAATGAAATAATTTACTTAAATCGTTAAAGTTCGCAACCTGCACCAAAAGATGATAGTGATTGGGTAAGACAACCCAGGCCAGTATTTCCATACCTTTAGTTACAAATGCTTCAAATAGCCGATCTAGGAGTTGCTGGCGGCGGGATGTATCTACCATGTAATATTTATGTTGGTAACAAGTGCCTGTCAGCAGGTAAAAAGTGCGATCGCGTATTAGATGTGGTGGTCTGTGGGGTGGGTAGCCTTTGGCTAAGCGTTGTCGAACTAATTCAGCACGTTGTTCTGGTGTCAGCGTCCGGTACTCGTACATGATGTGTAGATTTTAAATTTTGTAGTAAGGACTTGGGTTATCATTATAAATATAACTTTTCCTGGTTCGTAGTGAGGACTTCAGTCCTTCTTGATTGCGGACTAAAGTCCTCACTACAAACCAGGCTTTAGGTTCGTAGTGAGGACTTCAGTCCTTCTTGATTGCGGACTAAAGTCCTCACTACAAACCAGGCTTTTAGGTTCGTAGTCAGGACTTCAGTCCTTCTTGATTGCGGACTAAAGTCCTCACTACAAACCAGGCTTTTAGGTTCGTAGTCAGGACTTTAGTCCTTCTTAAATGCGGACTGAAGTCCTCACTACGAACCAGAATTTTAGGTTCGTAGTGAGGACTTTAGTCCTTCTTGATTGCGGACTAAAGTCCTCACTACAAACCAGGCTTTAGGTTCGTAGTGAGGACTTCAGTCCTTCTT
>PVWI01000022.1 GCA_003003725.1 filamentous cyanobacterium Phorm 6
GTCCTAATGATGCGCTCAGCAGCGCTCCACCGCCGTTTCCGTGGGTGGAAGGTTCGGCAGCGGATTCTGTAACGGATGTAACGGATATAACGGATAGAGGTTCGAGGGAAAAAGCGGAGAAAAAAGCTCAGGAAGTTGTTCCGGCGCGCGGTTGGGTGGTGAATACTGAAGGAGAAGTTACGCTGGTTGGATACAATCCGGGTAATGCTGCTGACTCTCGCCATCCTCGATCGAATTCTGTTTGTCCGCCGCGCTGACAAGATGTTTTTTAGTGCGGATCAAGACGGATAAATATTGGTGCTCATCTACGCTCCCACAGGTTTTGGTCTGGGGTTTTTAATCGATTTAAAATACAAGTGCTTGGATTCTATATGAAGTTTACCCGATCGCTCCGACAAGCAATTATCTTATTTCTGATATCCTGTCTGCTAGCCGTGGCGATTCCTCCCGCAGTTGCTCAGATTCAGTCACCACAAGGAGTGCAGATTCTGAGACAAGCTCGAACTCTGTACAATTCTGAACGTTTTTCGGAAGCTGTGCCGCTGTTGCAGGAAGCGGCGGCGCAGTTTGAGGCAAAAGGTCAAAATCTCGATCGCGCCACGGCATTGAGCAATTTAGCTGCAACCTACGGGCAGTTAGCACTTTGGGAACCAGCAGAAAAAGCTGTGAATGCTAGTTTATCAGTTGTGCGATCGCAAGCGACAACTCCCAAACAACAGCGGATTTTGGCGGAAACTCTCAACATTCAAGGACAGATTAAACTCGAACGGGGGCAGACTCAAGAGGCGATCGACATTTGGACGCAATCGGCTAAAATTTTCGAGCAACTCGATCACAAAAACCAACTTTTTCAAGTTCAAATAAATCAAAGTCGAGCGTGGGAAACTCTCGGACTTTACCCCAGAGCTTGCAAAATTCTGTTAGCTTCGTTCAAGCTGGAAAACAAAACTTGCGAACTTTCAACGGCGGGTTTAGCCACTTTAAAAAATCAACCAATTTCCGTTGAAAACGTCCGGGGAATTAATGCTTTAGGGCGGGTTTTCCGAGTTTTGGGACAACTCGAACGTTCGCAAGATTTGCTATTAGCGGGACTAGAAGCAGCGGGAAAATTGGGCGTTAAACAAGAGGATGCGGCAATTTATCTAAATCTGGGCAATACGGCGCGGGCTAAAAGTAATAAACCGGGTTTGAAAGCCGAACAGCAGGATGATTTGCAGCGCTCTGCCCTAGAATATTATGCTCGATCGGCCGCAGCAATTCCAGTGACATCGCCTCTACAAATTCAGGCGAAGTTGAACCAATTGAGTCTTTTGGTCGATCGCGAAAATTGGTCGGAGGCACAGGTTTTGTGGCGTTCCATCGAGCATCAAGTCACTCAACTTCCGTCAAATCGCGCCGGACTTTATGCTCAAATTAATCTGGCTCAAAGCTTGATGAAATTAGCTCAGTCGCCTGGTAAAACTTTGAGTTTAATTGATATTGACAAAATGCTCGATCGATCTCTCGAACCTGCGAACAGTTTGGGCGACAAACGGATACAAGCTTATATTCTGGCAGCTAAAGGCAAACTATCGGAAATCCAAAAGCAGGATCAGCAGGCAGAAACGTTTACAAATCAGGCTTTGAGTTTAGCGCCGGCGTTTCAATCTCCCGATATTGCTTACCAATTGTTTTGGCAACTTGGGCGAATTCGGAAAGCTCAGGGAGATACAGAAGGGGCGATCGCCCAATATACTCAAGCTGTGAATGTACTGTCTTCTCTGCGGGGCGATTTGGTAACAGTCAATCCCGAAGTGCAATTTTCGTTTCGGGAAAGTGCCGAACCGGTTTATCGGGAATTAGTCGGGCTGCTTTTGGCAGAGGAATCTCCCAGTCAAGCTAAATTGAAATTAGCCCGCCAAACGGTAGAATCTTTGCAGTTGGCGGAATTGGATAACTTTTTTCGGGATGCTTGCGCTGATGCTAAACCAAAGTCGATCGAGGAAATAGATCCTACAGCGGCGGTGATTTATCCGATTATTTTGAGCGATCGTTTGGAGGTGATTTTGTCAATTCCCGGCAAACCCCTGCGCCGCTACGCTACTAAGAAGTCTCAAGCCGAGTTGGAAACTGCCTTCAGACAAGCCAAAAACGTGATCAGGCCTGCTGCTTTTCCCCGCGACAGGTTGCCTCCCGTACAACTGGTTTACGACTGGTTAATCCGCCCCGCAGAGGCAGATTTGACTGCCAGCGGGATTAAAACTCTGGTATTTGTGCTCGATGGTTACTTGCGCAATCTGCCGATGGCTGTGCTCCACGACGGCGAAAAGTTTTTGGTAGAAAAATACAATATTGCTTTGGCGCCTGGACTACAATTGCTGGCACCGAAACCGCTGAGCCAAGTCAAGTTAAAAGTGTTCACTGCTGCCCTCTCCGAAGCGCGTCAAGGCTTCTCGGCTTTGCCGGGGGTGACTCAGGAAGTTCAGCAAATTGCTGCTCAGATGCCGGCGAGTGGGCTGCTGAATCAAGATTTTGTGAGCGGGCGGTTGCACGATCGACTTAAAGCTTTGTCTTACCCGATCGTCCATTTGGCAACTCACGGTCAATTTAGCTCGAATGCGGCGGATACTTTTATTGTGACTTGGGATGAGAAAGTAAATGTCAAGGAGTTCGATCGACTGTTGCGAGTCCGCACTGGGGAAAACCAACAGCCGATCGAGCTTTTGGTGTTGAGTGCTTGCGAAACTGCTTCGGGCGATAGTCGCGCCGCTTTGGGTTTGGCTGGGGCGGCAATTCGATCGGGTGCACGCAGCACTGCTGCAACCCTTTGGCAAGTCAACGACGAATCTACAGCTATTTTTATGACTGAGTTTTACCGTCAGTTGGCGAATGCTAAAAGCAAAGCTGAAGCCCTGCGCAACGCTCAATTAACCCTGCTGCAAAACCGAGAGTATCAAAATCCCTATTTCTGGGCGCCTTTCGTTCTGGTGGGGAATTGGCAATGATTTAAGATGGGCATCGGGAATTGGGAATTGGGAATTGGGCATCGGGAATTGGGCATCGGGCATCGGGCTTGCACTCAACCGTCAACAGTCAACCGTCAACAGTCAACCGTCAACAGCCAACTGTCAACTGTCAACTGTCAACTGTCAACTGATTAAAATGCTTGATTTTTTGTTAAAAATTGTAAACTGTTAAACAGTGCTTTCCGCATCTAATATTTTTCCGAGGAGTCCCATGAAGCAACTTTTGATTGCTGAGCGCTTTTGCCTGATAGCCCACGTCTTATCAATGGCTTTTGGATTGGCAGGGTTGCTGCTGATTTTACCCCGTCCCGAATTGGTGATGAATTTACCGCCCGCTGGACAAACTTTGTTCCAATTTGGGATGGCTGGGGGTGGAGTAGTTTATATCATTTTTGGTGCAGCAGCCGTTGCTCTGTATGCCTTTCGGACTTTGGGGTTGGGTGCAACTCTGGCATTTTTGCTGCCTTCTGTGTTTTTGTCCTTGGGTAGCGAATTGTTGGGAACGAGTACCGGTTTTCCCTTCGGTAACTACCACTATTTGAGCGGTTTGGGTTACAAAATTGCAGGGCTGGTGCCTTTTACAATTCCCCTGTCGTGGTTTTATCTAGGACTGGTTTCATACATAATTGCTCGCGCTGGAGTCGCTGGTGGTAAAGGTGAACTCAACTGGGTGCGCCAAATAGGGGCGATCGCCCTTGGTGCTTTGCTGCTGACAGCTTGGGATTTTGTACTAGATCCGGCAATGAGTCAAACTTCTATGCCTTTTTGGGAGTTTGAGGAACTTGGAGCTTTCTTCGGGATGCCTTACCGCAATTTGGCGGGCTGGATGGGCACTGGCGCTGTGTTTATGTCTGTAGCAGCTTTTTTCTGGAGAAAAAGCTCGATTAAATTAGAGCGATCGGAATTGAGTTTGCCCTTAATTGTTTATTTGGTAAACTTTGCTTTCGGAGCAATTATCACTGTAACTTCCTTGGATTCTCGGTTCTGGTTCCCGACATCGCTAGCTGTGCTTCTGGGTGTAGTTCCGGCGATCGTCTTATGCTGGATCGCTAAACCCGCAGTAGATGACGTAACAGAAGCAATTCCGTCTTTGGAATCTGCTCTCAAAGCTGAAATTCCATCTCAGCGCGTAGGCGCTTTGCGTAAGTAAGCGGCTGGTGAGCAATCGCGACTGATTTGGCAAAATTTTACACGAAATTTTGAGCTAATTTAAAAACCCGGTTTCTACAAGAAACCGGGTTTTTCAGCAGCAATATTTTCATGCCCAATTCCTGTAATATGTTTGAAGCCAAAATTTTATTAAGTTTTTTAAATTGATACCAGTCGTAATTCCCAATGCTTCAATTCTTCAATTTAAAATCTAAAATCCAAAATCCAAAATAGATATGATCGCCCCCAACCACATCCCAAATCTCTTGACAAGTATCATCTCTTTCACACTCCTACTGCTGCAATTACCCGCCGTGGCAATTCTTCTATCGCGCTTGATTAAAGGCCCATCGCGCATCCCGCCCCTCGAACCAGAATCGCCGACACTGGATTTAATTGGTGCTTGTACAGTCGTTGTCCCAACTTTGAACGAGGTCGATCGAATTTCACCTTGTTTAGATGGATTGAGCCGCCAAAGTTACGAACTCCGCGAAGTGATTGTCGTTGACAGCTATTCCGTAGATGGAACAGCAGATTTAGTCAAAGCCACAGCCGAAAAAGACCCCCGGTTTCGGGTAATTAACGATGACCCACTACCGACTGGTTGGGTGGGGCGTCCCTGGGCTTTACACACAGGTTTTTTGGCAAGTTCCGAGAAGTGCGAGTGGATTTTAGGCATCGATGCCGATACAGTTCCCCATCCGGGTTTGATTGCGAGTTTGCTCAAAACTGCGATCGCCGGAAATTACGATTTAATTTCCCTATCGCCACAGTTTATCCTCAAGTATCCAGGGGAATTTTGGCTGCAACCGGCGCTGTTGATGACTTTAGTTTATCGGTTTGGGCCGACCGGGACTGGTGGAGATGTGCCGGAATTGGTGATGGCGAACGGTCAATGTTTTTTGTGCCGACGCGAGGTTTTGGTGGAATTGGACGGCTACGAGTCTGCTAGGGGCTCTTTCTGTGATGATGTGACTCTGGCTCGCTATGCTGCTGCTAAGGGTTTTAAGGTGGGGTTTTTGGATGGGGCTAAGGTGTTGCAGGTGCGGATGTATGAAGGGGCGATCGAGACTTGGAACGAATGGGGTCGATCGCTCGATTTGAAAGATGCCGCTTCTAGGGTGCAAATCTGGGGCGACTTATGGCTGTTGCTGGCGGTTCAAGGTTTGCCAGTGCCGATCGTATTGGGCTATTTGTTGTTTGGTTTGCTATCGCCTGTGGCGGTGTTTCCCTACGGTTTGCTGTTGGGATTGAATGTATTTTTGGTGGCGGTGCGATCGGCTTTATGTTTGGCGATCGCCCCTTCGTACGATCGGACAAACGCATCGGGTAAATGGTTATTTTGGCTTTCACCTTTAGCCGATCCTTTAGCATTTTTGCGAATTCTAATTTCTGCATTGAATCAGCCGACTCAGTGGCGCGGTCGTTCGTATGAATAATCATTAAAATTCGGAATTATTAGCCCAAATTAGGAGACCACAATGCCCAAGGAGTGTCAACTTAAGTCTGAAAACCTTTGTATCTATCGTTTTTAGCAGAGGCCAGATCCCCCTCGCATCCCCCGAAAGCAAGGGGGACTTTGAGAAGATTCTTGTCTCCCCCTTGCTTTCGGGGGGCTAGGGGGGATCTGGCCTGGGCGGTAAACAGCAGTCTTTAACAGTTGACAGTTGATAGTTGACAGTTGATAGTTGACAGCGAAGTTTTTAGGCAGGGGATTTAAGCCCCAGCCTAAAAACAATCCACCTAAAGGTGGGGGCTTAAATCCCCTGTGATGCAGGTAAATTCTGTTTATATTCAATTTAATTGAATATAATTTTACCAATTACCTATTTGAAGCTAAAAGCTGCAAGTGCCAAACAGCCCCAACCGATAATCAAAGCAACTCCCCCCAGTGGTGTAATTGCACCTAGCCATTTGATGTCAGTCAAACTCAGGGCGTACAAACTACCTGAAAAGATGATTGTACCGGTAATAAAAGCCCATCCAGCGACTGCGAGAAAGGTTTGAGATTGTTCGGCGCGGTTCAAGAGTAATGCAACGAATAATAGGGCCAGGGCATGATACATTTGATAGCGTGCACCTGTCTCAAATATTCCTAAAGCTCGATCGGTCAATTGATTTTTTAAAGCGTGAGAGGCAAATGCACCGCCTGCAACAGATAAACCTCCGAATAAGGCTGCGGCTGCTATAAAAATTCGCGTTAAGATTAGTGATGACATAATATTTATTAAATTAGTTATTGGTTGTGGTCATTTTCAAGCTATTCTGCATTTAAATTGTAGATCAAAACAAATTAAACTGTTGTGCGGTGTCCCGCCCGCCCTAAATATGCAATTTAAACGTGCAACAGCCTAGTAAGGTGCGCGATGCACACCCTACATTTAGTTTGTTGAAAAAGTAGCTTTTTGCAGATATTTATGCTTTATTTGCGCACAGCTTCTAGCAAGCGCGAATAGTAAAAGCTAGTGCTATTCATGGCTGTTCTGTTAATCACAAAACCATTGCTTTCTAGGATTTTGATAATATCAGCTTCTCGGTGCTGATAGGCGCGGGTAGCTTTGCTCGGCCCAGGGAAAAGTTCGCCAAATTTTTTGAGGGCGGTTAGTGCTAAGGTTTTGGGGGCAAAACTGATAATTAGTCGGGATTGGGCGATCGAACTTAGGTGAGCGATCATTTCCGCAGCCTTAGCTTGAGGATAGTGGATTAGCACGTCCAAACAAATCACCGTGTGAAATTTGCCTGTTAAAGCTTCCAAATCTTGGGCTGCGAAGGAGATGTTGTAGAGCTTGCCGGGAACGGCTGTAGCTCGCTCGTAGGCTTCTGCTACCATCTTTTCAGAGATATCGCTGGCACAAACAATTGCCCCAGCTTCAGCCAGAGGAATGCTCAGAGATCCCACGCCACAGCCAGCATCGCAGACTGATAGCCCGCGCAAATTGCCGTCAGCTTGCAGCCAGCCGAGGACTGTATCCACCGTTTTCTGGTGCCCGGTGCGGATGTCTAGTTGCACTTTGTTGACTTTACCGTCGCCGTAAATTCGTTGCCAGCGATCGAAGCCCGTCGAGTTAAAATACTGTTTAACTATAGTCTTGTCGTCTACCAAATTCATCTTTCTGCCTGCTGCTGAGTTATTGCCAACGGTTAAATATTATAAAGCCGCAGCGACAGTTATTGTGGACCGAAAGTAATTTAGTCTGGGGCCCCCAGGTTTACCAGTGGGGTCAGTTCTTCAATCTAAAATCTAAAATCTAAAATCTAAAATCTAAAATCGATTGACACTCCCCACCCAATTAAATTGAGTTAGATTTATTAATACGGGCGATCGCAACTCGAACAATCCCGAATTGAGAAACTAATTCAATAAAAACCGAGTTGCAGCCGTGAGTCCATTCGATCGATAATTTTAATCAGCCCTAACTTTAAAAAATATGGTGCTACAAGACCATTTTCACCCGCCGCTGTCGGTGCGCCGTCACTGGCACGCCTTTCACAACGCCTGGGCGACTTACATTGCATCCGATTTGAATGCCAAATTACCCGCAAATTACTTTGCCGAACCCAACGTGCAGTTTGGGATTGAAATTGATGTAGCAGCTTTTGAGGAACCTCTACCGGAGTTTGATTGTCCAGAGACGGTAATTCGTTTGCCAATAGATTTCCAAAACAATTGGCTGCCGCCGCCAGCCCAAACAGTGCCTTTTTTACCTGCTACGGAAAGCGTGCAAATCAGTATTTTTAACACTGAAGGTGGCCCGGTTTTGGCCGGTGCAATTGAATTAGTAAGTCCTGCAAACAAAGATCGTTCTACTCATCGCGGTGCTTTTGTTTCTAAGTGCGAGACGTATTTGCGGCAGGGAATTGGGTTGGTAATAGTTGATGTCGTGACGGGAAGGAAGGCAAATCTTCATAATCAATTGTTAGCCCGTCTGGCGGAAGGAAGTGCTTCGCCCTTCGACGCTGAACTCTATGCTACAGCTTATCGTCCGATCGAGCGATCCGGCAACCAATGCCTCGATATTTGGCAGGAAAAACTGGCTGTGGGGTGCGAGCTTCCTACTTTACCGCTGTGGCTGCGGGGCGAGATTTGCTTGGCTGTGGAATTAAATCATATTTACGATCGAACTTGCCGAGAAAACCGAATTGCTGTCAGCAGCGCTTAGTATCAGGACTGAAGTCCTCACTACGAACCTGTTATCAGCGCTTAGTATCAGGACTGAAGTCCTCACTAAGAACCTAACTGGAAATACTTAAAATAGCCTATGCCAAGTCAATTCTTTTGTCTGTTCATTTAAATGCCAGCGTAACAATTGAGTTGCTGAATTGCCGATGGGGCCCGAAAGTCCGATCGCCTTTCTGGGAGAATCAGTCGCCAGGGCGATCGCACTTTCCACGTCGCAAATCCCCCACTTTACCAAATTCTGCACTCCCGCCAACAGCGGCAGAGTAGTACCTGCCAAAGTAGCAGATTCTAGAGGCGAGTGATAATCCAATCTTACCCAAGCCGTACCTTTTCTGACTTCAATTTGTCGGGAATCCCAAGGATAAACACCGTCAGGCAAACCCAAAGGAGCCAAAGCATCGCTCACCAAAAAAATGCCTTTTTCATAGCTGCCAGCGCGCAGCAAAAAATCAATCATTGTCGGAGAAACGTGCTTCCCATCAGCAATTAAACCGCATTTTACGCCCGGATAAACGATCGCCGCTCCCAACAAACCAGGTTCTCGATGGTGCAAACTCGGCATCGCATTAAAAGCGTGAGTTACCATTGAAGCTCCCAGGCCAAATGCTTGCTGTGCTTGCTCTCCCGTCGCTTGGGAGTGTCCGAGACTAACGGCAATTCCCAAACTTTGCAGATAGGGAATGACTTCGCCAGTGCTGTCTAACTCCGGTGCTAAAGTAATTATTTTGACAATATCGGCACAATCTCCTAAAACTTGCTTGACATTTTCTATAGTTAGCGGTAGTAAGAATTTTGAGGGGTGAGCTCCTCGCTTCTGGGGGTTGAGAAAAGGGCCTTCGAGGTGAACGCCTAGAATTTCCGCTGTCTTGAGTTTATTGGTTGCGGAAGCAGTGGTTTTTGCTGTGCGGATATAATTAGCTATGGTGGAGAGCGATAGCGTAAATTTATCTAGCGAAGTTGTCACTAAAGTCGGCAAAAAAGCATCGACTCCTTGACACCATAAAAACTGACAAATTTTCGGTAAAACTTCAATATGTTTGCTTTCTAAATCGGGGAAAGCCCAACCGAGTGCTCCGTTAATTTGCAAATCAACACCGCCCAGAGAAAGCCAGTCACCTGCTGCATCAAAGACTTGGAAATCGGGAGGAGAAATTCGTTTAAATATGGCATCCATCGGGCAAATTTCTTGAATGATTCCCGTTTCGTCAATCGCCAGCATCTGCAAATCTTTGCAACCAGGGAGGCGAGCATTGACAATATCTATGGGGGTAGCATTTGGGGTTGTGGCTTTATTCATCACTATTTACGGGACAATTTATAAATTTGAGGCAATACAATAATTTACAATTAGCATCGATCTGAAGTTGGAAATCTTAAAATTACATGAATCAACCGACAGTTGGAATTATCATGGGCAGCGATTCGGATTTGCCAACCATGAAAGACGCGATCGCCATTTGCGAAGAATTTAATGTACCTTGCTCCGTGGCGATCGTTTCTGCCCACCGGACACCCTTGCACATGGTGGAATACGCTCAAACCGCCCACCAACGGGGCTTGAAAGTTATTATCGCAGGTGCCGGGGGAGCGGCACACCTCCCAGGTATGGTAGCATCTTTAACGCCTTTGCCAGTAATTGGCGTGCCCGTAGCGAGCCGACACTTGCAAGGGATAGATTCGCTGTACTCGATCGTCCAAATGCCAGCCGGGATACCCGTAGCAACAGTGGCGATCGGCAATGCTAAAAATGCCGGCTTGCTGGCAGTTCAAATATTAGCAGTTTCTCAGCCAGAATTGCTAGATCGAGTCCTCGCATACCGCAAAAACTTGTCCGAATCTGTAATGAATAAACAAAATCAGCTAGAAAATGTAGGTTATCAGAAGTATCTCAATCTGAACAATAATCTATAAATTTCTGTAGTAGAATTGGAAAGTTTTCGGGTTCTTACCGATCGGAACAGTTGTAAAGAGGGCGAAAATGATAAAAATGACTATCGGAAAGAAAAAGTCGAAACAACTCAGGCGAGAGTCTTCAAATTTGCCAGCAGTTAAATTATTGACAAAAGTCAACAGGTTCCAGAAACTACAAAGGGCGATCGCCCGCCTGAGCCCGAGTTGGCAAGCCTGCATTCCTTTAGCTGTACTCGTATTCTCGCTCTGGGGATATGCAGCAGTAGCCCAAACCCCTCCCACGCCAACCACCGAGGAACAATTGGCCAGCCTCAAAGTGGGCATGGATACCATGTGGGTGATGGTGACTGGAATGCTAGTGTTCTTTATGAACGCGGGTTTCGGTATGTTGGAAACCGGTTTTTGCCGTCAAAAAAATGCGGTTAACGTGCTGTCCAAAAACCTGATTGTGTTTGCGCTGTCAACGATCGCATTTTGGGCGATCGGCTTTGCGTTAATGTTCAGCAACGGCAACGGTTTTATCGGTAGCAGCGGCGGATTTTTCCTGTGGAATGTAGCTGACAACAGCCCCGCTACAGGAGATGCCTATCAAGGCATTTTCACTGCCTTAAATTGGACGGGAGTGCCCCTCAACGCTAAATTCTTTTTCCAATTAGTTTTTGCGGGAACTGCTGCCACGATCGTTTCTGGGGCAGTTGCAGAGCGAATTAAATTCCTTGAGTTTTTAATTTTCTGCTTGCTGTTAGTAGGCATTGCTTACCCGATTACCGGACACTGGATTTGGGGCGGCGGCTGGTTGGCAAAAGCGGGATTCTGGGATTTTGCCGGTTCGACAGTGGTTCACTCGGTAGGCGGTTGGGCTGCTTTGATGGGAGCGGCATTTCTCGGGCCGCGGATCGGTAGGTACCGGGACGGCGATACTGTGGCAATGCCGGGACACAACATGAGTATCGCGACTCTGGGCTGTTTGATTCTGTGGTTGGGTTGGTTCGGGTTTAATCCCGGTTCGACAATGGCACTCGATCCAAATGCGATCGCCCACATTGCCATCACCACCAACACCGCCGGCGCCTTCGGGGGAGTTGCTGCCACAATTACAGCTTGGCTGTACCTGGGAAAACCAGACCTTTCGATGATTATCAACGGCATCCTCGCCGGCCTAGTCGGGGTAACAGCAAGCTGCGCTTGGGTAAACATACCCAACTCTGCCATTATTGGGACGATCGCCGGCATCCTGGTAGTGTTTGCAGTAACATTCTTCGACAACTTGAAAATTGACGATCCTGTAGGGGCAACTTCAGTTCACTTAGTCTGCGGTGTTTGGGGAACTCTGGCAGTTGGTTTGTTTGCTGACGGGCCTACAACTGGAATTTATACCGCTGGACCGGCTGCCGGATTGTTCGTGGGCGGAGGTATCGGTCAACTCTGGGCGCAGTTGGTGGGCATTATCTCTGTAGGCGGGATGACCGTGTTGCTGAGCTCGATTTTTTGGCTGGCACTAAAAGCTTTGTTGGGTATCCGCGTTTCTGCTGTAGAGGAGGCTGAAGGTTTGGATATCGGCGAACACGGGATGGAAGCTTACACCGGTTTTGTGAAGGAAACTAGCTTGGACAACAGAAGTGAGAGCAGCTACGGCGGTTATGCTGGGGATGTTGGGGGAAGAACTACCAAACTTTAGAGCAAAACTGTAGAGCGTGGGTGCGATCGGCTTTCTTCAGCTTTCGTACCCCAAATTAGCGATTTTTAGGCGAATTCGCAGCTCTATCTGCGAAAAACCGCAATCTGAAAGGGCGCTGCCCACAGATGCAGTCCCGGACGCACTTTTAACCCTATTAAACCCGGTTTATCGTTCTCAGTCTGTTGCTCAAATCACGCAATTTACTTTGACAAACCGGGTTTCTGCGTCCAGGCCAGGTTCACAAAAAATGTAACTGTACAAAAGCTCTAAATCCCGTTCCAGTAAGTTATCCCCAATTTCCAAATCTCAAATCTTCAATGCAAAAATCTCAAATCGCATGATTTCTGTGCCATAAAGTTTGGCAGGCAGATTTTTTATGGTAGAGTAGTGCGAAAAAGTAAAGTTCTGCATCGCCGCCGCGCCCAAAATAGCACAGTGCTTGATTCTGATCAGAATTAAGGCTTTAATTGAGCGGTAACATTTGATGCAGCAACGAGTGCAAATTATTCGGTGTGGTGCCTGCAAATCGCTTGAGTTTATGGAGAAGTTTGGAGGAGTTAGCAGAAGTAGAACTCATAAATCCCTCTTAGGGATGGAGGTTAGCCGATCGAAAACTGTTCCGGTTTGGGCTTTGCTATCTCTGCTGACGAACGGGGTACTAATACTAGCCGTCGCTCAACTGCTGCGGGGGCAAAACTTGGCAGAAAGCTCTCCTGCGAGTGCTGCGGTAACGGCAGAAACCACTGAGGAACTAATTCGACAGCCGGCGACGACGGCGACAAACTCTGCAAAGGCAGTGCTAGGCGTACCCGTTGCCGGGCCGCGACACAAATGGTCTTACCAGCAGTGGGTGACGCAGTTGGGGCGGGAAGCTGAGGCGGCGGCGGCCAATCGCCCCCCAAAACTCAGTGTCTTGGCTGGGGATTCTCTCAGTATGTGGTTTCCGACAAAGCTGTTACCAGCCGATCGCATTTGGCTCAATCAAGGGATTTCGGGGGAGACTTCCGTAGGTTTGCTGAAGCGGTTGCAGTTGTTCGATCGAACTTTCCCAGATACGGTGTTTGTGATGATCGGGATTAACGATTTGTTGCGTGGGGCCAGCGACGAAGGGATTTTGGACAACCAGCGCCAGATTATCCGCGATTTGCGGTGGGCTCACCCAAAAGCACAAGTGGTGGTGCAGTCGATTTTGCCGCACAGCGGCGAACAAGCTACTTGGGAAAATCGCGATCGACTGTTGGCGATTCCTAACAGTCGGATTCGGGCAATAAATCGGCGGCTGAAAGAAATTGCTAGTTCTGAAAATGTTTTGTATCTGGATTTGTACCCGCTGTTTGCCGATGCTGACGGCAATTTGCCAACCGAACTCAGCACAGACGGGTTGCACCTTAATGATCGAGGTTATCTGGTTTGGCGATCGGCCCTGCACTTGTTCGGTCAAATCCAGTTAAAAAATTAGTCATCAGTCATCAGTCATTAGTCAGATGTTGAAGGAAGAAGGAAGATTTTCCCAATCTCCCAATCTCTCAATCTCCCCACATACTCTGCTTGCAGAGGTTATGTCAAGTACCTGCGGATAGATTCATAAAATATTATATATCAGCATTTAGTATAGTGTAATACAGAATAACTGTTATGACAAATGGTGCAATCCAGAAGGCGGAGAGTATTGGATTGATACTTGACAAATTTAGATGAGTTCGGCTATGTAAAGTCCGAGGCTTGAGGATTGGGGAATTATCTATTGAAGATTTGTTCCGCTAAAACAGGGACTTAAAACGAAATAACTATTGCATCTAAAATCCTCGCATCTAAAATCGCCTCGGTCTTCCCTGCAAATTGCTGAGTATTAGAAGGTAAAAATAACGTGCTCAAAAAAAGTTTAACGATCGGCATCATCGCGCTGTGGCTGTTAAGCTGGCCGCTGATGAACAATGCCTTAGCTCAAGATGCTGCTCCTGCTGCGGCTGCGGTGGCGCCGAATCCGATCGACACTGGCGATACAGCCTGGATGTTGATCTCCTCAGCACTGGTATTGCTGATGACACCCGGGCTAGCCTTTTTCTACGGGGGACTGGTGCGATCGCGCAACGTCCTCAACACCATGATGATGAGCTTAGTCATGATGGGACTGATCGGCGTCACCTGGACTCTGTGGGGTTACAGCTTAGCTTTTGATGTCACCGCCAGCAATCTCAATCCTAAAGGATTTGGCCAAGGACTCCAAAGCGTGATCGGTGGCTTCGACTGGATGTTCTTGAACAACGTCGCATCCGACAAACCAGATCCCCTCGGCTATGCACCAACAATACCCCACCAAGTCTTCATGGTTTACCAGATGATGTTCGCCATCATCACTCCAGCATTGATTTCCGGGGCGATCGTCGAACGGGTAACATTTAAAACCTATTTCTGGTTCGTACTGCTGTGGTCTACTTTCATCTACTCTCCTTTAGCCCACTGGGTTTGGGGTAAAGGCTGGTTGAGCGCGATCGGAGCTTTAGACTTTGCAGGCGGTACAGTCGTCCACATCAGTTCCGGCGTATCAGCCGTAGTCGCAGCTTGGCTAATTGGGCCCCGCAAAGACCACTTAAACAACCCCCACACCCCCCACAACGTACCCTACGTCTTACTCGGCATTGGGTTGCTGTGGTTCGGCTGGTTTGGATTCAACGGCGGTAGCGCTTTGGGTTCTGGTGCTTTGGCAACAGTAGCCTTTGTCACTACGATGATTGCTACAGCAGCCGGTGGTTTAACTTGGACAATACTCGAATGGGTACTTAGAGGTAAACCGACAGCAGTCGGAATTGCTAGCGGTTTCCTAGCGGGACTTGTGGGCATCACACCTGCGGCTGGATTCGTACTCCCAGTGGGAGCACTTTTGATCGGATCGATTACTGCGGTTTGCTGCTTCTTTGCCGTTAGTTTGCGGGTTAAGCTAAGATTTGACGACTCTTTGGACACCTTCCCGATTCACGGCGTCGGTGGAACTGTAGGCGCGATGCTGACTGGCGTGTTTGCGACTAAAGCGGTTAATGCTGCCGGAAATGACGGGCTGTTTGCCGGGAATCCCGGACAAATCGGCATCCAGTTTATAGGCGTTCTAGCTACTTATGTGTTTGCGGCTGTGGGCACTTTTGTAATCCTGAAAATTCTCGGGCAGTTTATGGAACTGCGAGTATCCTCATCTGCTGAAGACAAGGGTTTGGATATTGACCTGCACGGGGAAGAAGCTTACGGTGAGGATTTTGCCGGCGGTTTCAGTTCCTTTGAATCGGGTTCTCCTTTTGCGCCGAAAAAGGTGGGCTGATTTTATCGATAAGTTCGATCGTGTAGAGATGCAGTTATCTGCGTCTCTACGCTTTTTTTTGAGTTTTTTTTAACGAACGCACGAAAGTCCCGCCCCTGTTCGCTATTGAATCAAATAATACCAGTTTCAAAAAAGAATGTAACTGTATACAAGCCGCCAACCCTTATGCAGTAATTCATTCCAATCTAAAATCTAAAATCTAAGATCTAAAATCCCGATCGCACCCCAGGCATTCTAAAATCAAAGGTAATTAACCTAAATTTCAACTCGATACCGCATGGATACTAAAGCTTTTAAACGATCGCTCCAACAGTCTGAAAACTACCACCGCAAGGGTTTCGGACACGAAGCTGAGGTAGCTGGGGTGATGCAGACGGCTTATCAAAGCAGTCTGATCCAGCAAATTCGCGACAATAATTACAGGCTGGAACGCGGTGCAGTCACCATCCGGCTGGCTGAAGCTTTCGGCTTTTGCTGGGGGGTGGAACGCGCTGTGGCTATTGCTTACGAGACTCGCCAGCATTTCCCGTCGGAACGAATTTGGATTACTAATGAGATTATTCACAATCCTTCTGTAAATCAGCATTTGCGGGATATGGAAGTTGGTTTTATTGCTGTTGAAAATGGGCAGAAAAATTTTTCGGTTGTCGATAGCGGCGATGTGGTAATTTTACCGGCTTTTGGCGCTAGTGTGCAAGAAATGCAGTTGCTGAATGATAAGGGCTGCAAGATTGTTGATACTACTTGTCCTTGGGTTTCTAAGGTTTGGAATACTGTTGAGAAGCACAAGAAGAAAGATTATACTTCGATTATTCACGGTCAGTACAAGCATGAGGAAACTGTTGCTACCAGTTCTTTTGCTGACAAGTATTTAATTGTGTTGAATTTGCGGGAAGCTGAATATGTCAGCAATTATATCTTGCACGGAGGCGATCGCGATCAGTTTCTTGCTAAGTTTAGCAAGGCTTATTCTGCTGGTTTTGACCCGGATGTGGATTTGGTAAGTGTCGGGATTGCTAACCAAACTACTATGCTCAAAACTGAAACTGAGAATATTGGCAAGTTGTTTGAAAAGACGATGATGCGGAAGTTTGGGCCGGAGAATCTTAACGAACATTTTCTGAGTTTTAATACTATCTGCGATGCGACTCAGGAACGGCAAGATGCTATGTTGGGTTTGGTTGAGGAAAAGTTGGATTTGATGTTGGTGATTGGCGGTTTTAATTCTTCTAATACTACTCACTTGCAGGAAATTGCGATCGACAAAACTCTTCCTTCTTATCACATTGATTGTGCGGAGCGCATTTTACCGGGAAATCGCATCGAACACAAGCCTTTAGGCGGAGATTTGCTCGTAGCTGAAAATTGGCTCCCTGACGGTAAAATTGTGGTGGGCGTGACTTCGGGTGCTTCTACGCCTGATAAGGTTGTTGAGGATGCGATCGAGCGCATTTTGGCGATGAAAGCCGCTGTTATTGTCTAATTATCTTGTTTCCGTACTGCACTCGGAATGATCATTTTCTGGGTGCAGTGCGATCGTCTCGATCGTCAATAGAGTATGATTCCGATACCAGCGGATTTGATGCCATACCATTTATCAAAAGTCATGCAGCAGTAATACTAGGGTGCGCCGCCATTACAAATCCTTAAAAAAATCGACTTTTAGGGTAGCGATGCACCCGAAAACTACCGCTAAAAATTATCCGCGTTTATCTGCGTTTATCTGCGGTTCGCTTCCCTACCAATTCCTCCCCTTTAAACATATTTTTTTGAACAGATAATTTAAAAATCGCCTTTTTTTGGGGTAAAAAGCTTGACTTAGTTGACATTATAAGGTATTATTTGAATGATTGGAATATTGGCAATTTTAAAATTCAATTTTATACTCGTATTATTAAAATAATACCCCAAAAGTCAACTTAAATCAATAGGTAAAAAATTCTTTTTTTTGCGCGGCGATTTACAGCAGCAAAAGCCATGCAGGAAAAAATGGCGATCGTCAGTTTGAAGCTGCAAGCGATCGCCAATTAAAATAACCCAAGTAATCATTAGTAATAATGTTTGATCGTTCGGACTTTAGTCCGAACGATCAAACCAGTCATAAAATGGCGATCGACTGATTGGTTTGTGTTAATATGCTAAAATATCCAAAACCACGCGGTAATTAAGTGGAAAAACTTGAGACAGACATAGAGGCAATTTGCTCTGAGATTGAGGCATTGCGTCGGGAACGCCAGCAGCTTAGCATTGGCGCTGCTGCTCCTATAGGTGATTCGCCCCAGGCGATCGCCGATGCTTACCGCCGTCACGCGAGGGAAACTGCACAAGTGTCGGCAGAAATCAAGGGGATAGATGATGCGATCGCCGCTTTGTCGGCTCAAATGAACCAAAAACAGCAGCAGTCGATCAAGTTGCAAAGAATTAGTCCGATGGAGGAGCAGGTTGAAGAAGGAAGAACCCTCGCTCGCGGACACGCGGAACGGATTAACGAACTGGCGGGGGAACTGGCGGCGGAAGTGAAGGGACTCAAAGCAATCGCTGACCAAATTAGCCCCAGCTATTGGCAGGTTTATTATAAGCCTTTTATTACTGGTTTCAAGAGTATTTCTGTTCCCTACGTGCGATCGGACGGGGATGTTTGGACTATTGTCAATCGAGTAGTTTGAGAGGTTGCGGGAGCAGAAATTGGAAGTACCCAAGACAAGTTTTTTCTGTCCCTATTCCTCTACATTAACCGCGCAATAGTTGCTTAATAGTGCCAACCAATTCTTGAGGGTGAAATGGCTTGGCGATATAAGCGTCGGCTCCTTGTTTCATTCCCCAGTAGCGATCGAACTCTTCGCTTTTGCTGGAACACATTACCACTGGCAAATTCTGAGTTTTGGGGTCGCTTTTGAGCCGGCGACAGACTTCGTAGCCGTTCATCCGGGGCATCACAATATCCAAAACGACTAAATCCGGGCGGTTGGCCTTGATTTGCTCTAGAGCTTCTACGCCATCACTAGCTACCGTGACGTTGAGTCCTCTACCTTTGAGCAAGTCGGCGATCATCTCCCGCAGAGTGACGCTATCATCAACAACCATAACTGTACTCATAGAATAATCCCTACCAAGTTTCTGGGTTGAAACGTTCACATTAACGTTTGCATTAACGTTCGCCTTCAAAGGTGTCTTTGCCTGATTGAGATTACGCTCTGCTAGATGTAGTTTACCCACTTTTGCTCATTTCCCAATCATTTTTTGAATAAATATCTCGAAATAAAGATCCGCGTAATCTCGGTTGACACACGAGGCTCTGTCCGTTAGTCTATCATTTTCTTTCTCAAATGGTAGTTTTGTCAAAAAATCAGAGTGCACCTTGAGTTGCCCAATTTCCGATCCAGTTCAGGCGGGGCGCAGCCGCCTGCATCAAAATTTGTCTATTTTTGATTATTTGTGCCTAAAACCGATATTTTTTGGTCGTATATCGTCTCTAAACCCACCGGGCGCTGCCGATAGCTATGACGGTCGTTTTTGCAGCCGTTAGCAACGATTCCCAAGACGGAGGCTCCCGAAATTTTTAATTCTTCTAAAACTCTGCGAACTTGCGATCGGTCTGTTTTCCCAATTTGCACGACCATAATCGTAGCATCTGTGTGAGCTGCGATCAAATGCGCGTCTGCCAAACCTCCTAGCGGTGGTGTGTCATAAATCACTAAGTCAAAAAATGCTTGAAATTGCTCCATCAGATACTGCATTTTTTTGGAAGAAAGCAGCTTGATCGGATCTGGGGGAATTTGACCGGCGGTGAGTACGAACAAATTGTCTTGGTTGGGCGATCGTTGAATTGCATCGTTGAGACTGAGATCTGTCGAGATGGCATCGCCCAACCCGCGCACGTTCGGCAATCCTAGCTTAGCGTGCAGTTGCGGGCAACGCAAATCTGCATCTACTAACAATACTCGCTGTCCGACTGCCGCTGCTGTAGCCGCCAAGTGCAAAGCTACTGTCGATTTGCCGTCTCCGGCTACCGCTGAACTCACTAAGAGCGATCGAATTGTCCTACCTGCACTCAGCAAGTGTATGTTCGTGTAGAGCGATCGAAATGCTTCTAAAAATTGATAGTCCAAGTCGCTGAAAAGACTTGGCCCGAGCATCGGAACAGTAGGTTGAGCTTCGCCCAGTTCCATAACTTCTACTTTCGAGTTCGATCGACGAGCTGATGTGAGTTTTCTCGATCGGACTGGCGGTCGGCGCTTAGCTTTTTTGCTAAACGGAATCACCCCGATTACAGGCAATCTTGTGGCGATTCTCAGTGCTTCTGGAGTGTGGAAAACAGTATTTAGTACCTCTACGAGCAAGCCGACAGCAATGCCCAGCAGACCGCTTAAAATCACTGCCAGCGCTAACTGTTTTTTGGTTTGTTTGACAGTAGATGTTATATATTTGCCGAATTTATCTAGCGGAATTTCAGGAGGATTGATCAGCACCCAAGGTATTTGCTGCTGAGCTGCATCGATCCGCAAGGCTTCTCGTTTTGCCAAAAAGTCCGACAAACTCTTCGTAACTACTTGCTGTTCCCGCACTAAATTGTCGTATTGTCGCGTGGTAACAGAAAAATTTCTAATTTTTTGGTTGAGTTCTTTTTGTAATTGAGTCATTTCGCGATCGCGCGCCTCAACTTCTTTGATTTGGGTGCTTAAATTTCCCATCACCACTTCTTTTGCTTGTTGAGATGATGTCAAAATCAGTTCTTCGCGACTTTTTCGCAGTGCTAAAACTGGCAAACTGTCCTCTCTGTACTGAGCTAATTTTAGGGAGAGGTCTGAGTCTACTTTCTGGATTTGACCTAAGAGTCCACTGTAAGCTTGTCCTTGGGTCATCAACACGCCAACGGGGTTATTTTCATTGATTAATTTTTGATAGCTTTGGTAAAGACTACGCATCCCTCTTAACTGTACTTGAAGTCCTACTTGCTGTCCTCGAATGCTTTGAACTTGTTCTGACAGAGATTTTCCCTCTAGCTGGGGATCGAACAAGTTACTCTGCTGCCGCAGTCTTTGGACTTGCAGTTGCAGAACTTCGACTCTTTCTCGGAGCTTGGGCATCTCCATATCGATAAATTTAATACCTTGATTAATCCCCGTCAGCCGCTGCTGTAAGCTGTATTCTAGATAAGCTTTAGAAACTTTTTCCAATACACCGTAAATTTTCTTGGTGTCTGCATCTTTGTAGCGAACTTCTAATATTTTTGTACCTTGCTGTTTACCATCTTTTGCGTAACTCACGCGAGTGATTGTCAGTTTAGACATCAGTTCGGTATAGGTCATGTTAGGATTCCAAGCTCGCAATTCCTGAAGCACTGGCTGCATCATTTTGGGACTGCGCAAAATCCTAATTTGGGTTTCGTAGTCTACTAAGCTAATTCCTTCTATATTAATTTTTCCTAAGTCAGCGGCGACGGTGTTGTCTAATTGTTTCGACAGCAAACCTTCAGCGGTGGCTGGTTCTACTAACAGGGAAAATGAGCCTTCATAGTCGAGGGTAATCTTTTTAGAAGTGATGAATATAGCTGTTCCTGCGAGAGCGCTCAAAGCAATGGTGGCTGCTGCCATCACCAAAATGCGGCGGCGCAGGACGCCTAACAGCCAGGACAAGTCTAGCTTCTCTTCCTCTATCTCCTCGACGAAGTTATCTCTGTAGTTCTGAGCCGAGAAGTTCGGCAGTTTACCACTTGATTTGGGTGTGAAGGGTTGGTAATCTTGTCGGTTATCCATGTTCAGCCTCGGTATTTTTGATGTTGATATTTTTGATATTGATATTTTTGATGTTGATATTTTTGATGCTGCCGCACCGCGACGGTCTAATCCTATTGTTTAGTTTATTCTAGCCTCTGCTAGGAATTATCCACCTTACCCGCAGCCTTCTTATCTGAATAAACCTCGGATAACATTTATAAAATTTAACACTCCGGTAGCTGGTCCGACAGGCGCGAGGATAGTGTTCATGCGGTCTACCAAATTGATGAGACCACTGCGAGATACGATGATCATGTCGTTGTTGCGAAGTTGAGGATTGATTTCTTCGTTAATTCCTTGAGTTAAATCGACTTCGATCGTCCGTTTAGTAGCTGTACCATCGTTATTGAGGCGGACTAGCTCAATTTTATTCCTTCTAGCCCTGGTATTCTCGTAGCCAAAAAATCCTCTGGAAATTAAAGCCTGATTCAGGGTGGCATTGGCTGGAAGCCTGACTGGATCGAGGGCTGTTCTGACTTCTCCTACTACATAAACACTAATGCTGGCGGGAGCAAAGTTGGTATTAGCCAGCACGCCAGCTTCTGCGGGGTTGACGATCGTGGCTTTGGGAACAACGATTGTGTCTCCCTCCTGGAGAATAGTATCTTGAGATCCATCGCCGGACTCCAGGAACTGCCACAGGTTGACTGGGATAATTTGTTCGCCTCTTCTGGTGATGCGACGCACTTGGATTTGGCGGATGTCGGCGTCGGGGGTAATTCCGCCGGCTAGCTGAATGGCGCGGATGACGGTAGGAAAGCCTTCCCGACTGATGTCGCTTGTGGTGTTGCCGCCGATGACGACGTAAGGCCCCGGGCGGGTGACTTGGCCGACGATGGAGATCGATCGAGGTTTTTCTGGCGGCGGCGAAAAGTTGGCCGTTGCAAATTGGCGAGATTCTGCTTGGTTGAAGCTGGCGACTGTGGGAATCTCGATCGTGTCTCTGTCTTGCAAAATGATGTCTTGAGAGATATCTCCTTCTTGCAAAAATTTCCACAGATTGACGTTGAGGATGCGATCGGGCCCGTCTGGTTGGGGACGGCGGACGCGGATGTTGCGGATGTCGGCGACACCTGTGACGCCTTCTGCTAGTCTGATCGCTTGGGTAACAGTGGGATACTGCACGCTGGGCGCGACTCCCGGGCCTGGAGTCAGCGAGATGATGAAGTTTCCGGGCCTGGTGACTTCTCCGATGACGCCGACGTTGAGGGGGCGCGCCGCTATGAGGCTGACTGTGACTATGGGGTCTTTGAGGACGCGGCGGTAAGCGTTGCGGATGATGTTGGTGGCTTCTACTAGGGTACGGCCGCGGATGGAGACTAAACCGATCAGCGGGAGGTTGATAGAACCGTCTGAGAGGACTTCGTAGCCGCGGGTGAGTTCGGGTACTTCGAGTATTTCTAGTTGGATACGATCGCCCCCGCCGAGTTTGTAGCTTTCAGCCGATCGTCCAAGGCCCCCAGATGGTGCCCTAACCGCGCCGGGACGCAGTTGCAGTTGCGCCGTTGCACAAACCGGGAACCCGAGGGAAATACCCACGCAGCCGATCGTCCACAAGGTCAAACTCAAGACTGGCACGGTTATTTGTTTGGGAAAATCAGCGTTAACCACAGGCTACCTATTGTCTCACTAGGATCATTCACCAGTTTAATCGCTGATCGTTGAAATGCCATGTCGATCGCACATACCAGGCAAAAAAAATTATCAAATTTTGTTACCATCCCCAAGGCACTTACATGGAAAGCCCAATTCAAACAACCCTCGGTATTCCCGAACCCCTTTCCTTCTACCCAACTAACAATTTAGAGCCGCAGCAGCTTGTATAGAATGCTGACAGGCGACAACTATAGCCTTTTGAGCTCTCATATGAGATACTATCCGGCTTGCGGGCTTGCGGGCTTGCGGGCATACCTCACCACGCTTGAGAACCGCTAGAGCTCCGTTTATTGTTATTTTGGTGGAATTAGCCCACTGCTATATTGATATTTTTCTCACAAAGGGTAGATATTTATGGCGAGACTGATTAAAGATATAATTTTATACAATAATTTTTTGCTGATTCTATTGGGTGTCAGCGCATTAATTATCACTCTTTTCATATTTCAAATTGCCACTAAAAGAAATTTAGGTATTACTTTTGAAAAGTGGTTTGCTGTTTTGTACATATTCATATCTCCTCACGTTAATATACCTCCTTTTAATTACCTGCATTTTATCAACCTTACTGAAGCTGATGCTAGTACGATCGGCAAGCTTCCGTTTGTGTTTTATCCCTGGATAATATTTATTTTATGCGGGAGATTTATTAACTTTTTTAAACATCAATTTGTCGAATCATTATCGTTTTTAGTGCTGAGAAATCCAGGATTTTCGCTGTATTCTTTGCTACCAGTAACTTCGACACTGTGGTCGCTAGTTCCTGATATTACGCTGAAAGCTGGGATGGCATTTACAGGTTTTACTATTGTTGGTTTTTACATAGCTGCGCGATATGAGTGGCACGAACTATCTGGCTTAGTCCGATGGGGCTATACTTCGATCGGTATAGTTAGTTTTTTGCGGTTCCCGACTGTGACGCGAGAATTTGCAGGAATTACCAGTCACAAAAATTCTTTGGGCAGCATCATGGTGGTGAGTACAGCACTTTGGTATTTACACTATTGCCAAGGTGCTAAAACTCAAAAAGAACGCTGGATAGCTCTACTATTCATGTTATTTTCATTTTATTTGGTCAGGTCTACTAGCTCTGGAGGTTCTTTAGTTAATTGTTTAATGCTCATACTTATAGTATCATCTTTAAGTATTTTGAGTAAGTTAAAGTTTCAATGGGCATTTACTTGTATTGTCGGCTTTATGATCTTCGGTATAATTTCTAGTGTTTATATAATAGACAACTTAGAGTCAATTGTGGTCGGAGGTTTGGGCAAGGACTTGACTTTGACTGGACGGACGGAATTTTGGCCACAATTAATCGCGGCAGCCAATCAGCGTCCTTGGTTTGGCTATGGATTTGATGGATTTTTTCAACAAGCTTTACTGGGCGATAAAACCCCAGCTTATTTTGTATATACTCCGAATGGATTTCAACCGAAAACTGCTCATAATGGCGCTATATCAATATTGCTCTTTTTCGGTTATCCGGGACTGATACTAATCTTAACTTCTCTGTTGACTAATCTGGTTTTTGCTGTCCGGGAACTGAGCCGCCGCCCGCTATCTGAGTCGGGAATACCGATTATTTACTTAGTTTTTATTATTTTGAATAACTTAACTGAAGGTTCTTTAGGTGATATTGGGGATGTGTGGCTTGCCTACGTGTTAATCACAGTTAGACTCAGTATCGATAGTAGCAAATCTCCATCCAGCAACCGCCGCAGTTATGGACAAGATTTGCCACCGCGATCGGCATCCAGATTGAATCCCGATTAACTTGCAAAAGTTATAAATTGATATAACTATGATATACTCGGTCTATGAGCTTGGTTTTTGATTGATGTCCAAACGCTCGAAAAGTATATTTATTTCTGACAAGGACTGAGAACTTTCTGATGTTAGATAAAATAAATGCGGTTAGTCAAAAGCTCGGTCCTGGCCTCCGCCAGGTACTCGGTAATCTGGCTTGGTTGTTGACAGACCAAATTTTGCAAATGGCTCTGGGTCTGTTTGTGGGAGTCTGGGTAGCTCGATATCTGGGTCCAGCACAATTTGGCTTAATCAATTATGCGATCGCCTTTGTGTCCCTGTTTGCCTCGGTGGCAACGATGGGATTGGGTACTCTGGTAGTGCGTGATATTGCTCGCGATCCAGACTGCAAAGAAGAGACTCTGGGAACTGCTTTTGCCATACAATTTGCAGGCGGAATTATCACTTTACTGCTAACAGTGGCAGTGATTTCAATACAGAATCCAAATGATGATTTAACTCGCTGGCTGGTGGGTATCATCGCCGCCGGAACTATTTTTCAGTCCTTTGAAACAATAAATTTTTGGTTTCAGTCTCAAGTTCAATCTAAGTATACAGTTGTTGCTAGAAATTGCGTATCATTACTGGTTGCCGCACTCAGAATCGGATTAATTGAACTCAAAGCACCGCTGATTGCTTTTGCTTGGTTGAGATTGGGAGAGGTGGCTTTGGCTGCATTGGCGATCGCCATTGTCTATCAAAGCAAGGGAAATGATTTTAAGCTGTGGCGAGTCAGTTGGGAGCGAGGAAAGGAACTACTCAAGGAAAGTTGGCCGCTGGTGTTATCGAGTTTGGCGGTTTTTATCTATTCCAAAATCGATCAGATTATGCTCGGTTCTATAGATAAAACTGAGTTGGGATATTATGCAGTTGCCGTCAAACTATCCGAAGTTTGTGATTTCTTGCCCGTGATTATCGCTTCTTCTATCTTCCCCAAACTCGCACAGCTAAGAGAAAAAAATTATGCTGAATATCTAAAAAAGTTTCAAATTTACTCCGATGCTATGCTATTTTTGTGGATAGGAGTGGCTTTGCCAATCTCTCTGCTGGCTCCTGTTATCGTGCAGACGCTTTACGGCGAGCAATATACAGCTTCAGCCAGGGTGCTGTCAATCTACGTTTGGGCTCAATTTGGCAGTAACTTTGGCATAGCTAGAAATACCTATTTTGCCTTAGAAGGTCAACTACGATACGGTCTTTACTTGACATTTATCGGATCGCTTTTTAATATAGTATTGAACTCTTTGCTGATTCCTAAATACGGAGCTTTTGGAGCAACTGTAGCAACTTTAATCACTTATTTCTATGTAATTATTTTGGTCAACTTTCTGATTAAAGAACTAAGACCTTTTGGCAATTTAATCCTGCGTTCGCTGAATTTATACAAGGCTGCTTCCAGGCTGATAGGATTGATCAAATGATTGAAATTAAACCCAATATCCAACATCGATCGCACTGTCCCTATTCAGGCAAATTGCTCAAACCTGTTAAAGTATTGTGGCAAGGTGCTCGCGTCTGTGTGGTGTCTGAGTCTCCCGCAGGTGGCGAAATCATTGACGAGTTGAGAATTGGCCATGCGGCTAAAACTGCTTACAGCATTAACTTAGCTCAAGGAACAACTTTTAGCGATGACAATTATGCGGAAGAGTTTTTAGCAAAACCTTTGCTCCAATCTCTGCAAAACCCCCAAACCGAACAGCTAGAAATTGGTCAAGAAATCTTCAAGTCTTATCAGCGGGTAATCGTATTAAACTGTATTGATTATCTTTACGGACACAGCCTTTTAAAGTTACTGAACGCACAGAGGCATTTAGACTCTCACCCAGATTTTGGTCTGATTGTCATCGTCCAAAAATTCATGCGGTGGATGGTTCCCGAAGGAGTTGCCGAAGTCTGGACAGTACCTCTATCGCTAAAAAATGCTCAGTGTTACTATCCCAGTTTTGGCGAGTTTGTTAGCAAACAGTTAGAGCGTTTTGATGAAGTTTATGTAAGTGAAGCCTATTCTCATCCCAGTCGATTTGACATTAGTAAATTCACGGGGGTTCCCAAACATGATTTTGATCAAGAAGCATACAAAATTACTTTTGTTTGGCGGGAAGACCGGCTGTGGTGCAATAATTTAATTTTCAAAGTTTGCCGAAAACTCAAATTGCTGCAAATTCCTTTGAGTATTCAAAATTGGAACGTGCGGAGGTTATTTACAAAAATGCGAACGTTGCTGCCTTCAGCTAAGTTTGCAGTTGCAGGTTTAGGCAAAAGCACTACCTTTCCTGAGTGGGTAGAAGATTTCAGGGTGGATAAGTTTGATGAAAAAACCGAGAGGAAAATGTGTCAGGTTTACTCTGATAGTCGCCTGGTGATTGGCATTCACGGTTCCAATATGTTGCTTCCTTCGGGTCACGCTGGTATGACGATCGATATGATTGAAGAACGATGGGGGAATTTTGCTCAAGATGTTCTATATCAAGAGTCAGATCCTAGACTTGCTTCGTTTCGCTATCGATATCTGCCACTTTCGACTAGCTTGAAAAATTTAGCGCATATTGCTTCAGAAATGATTATTAAGCGATCGGATTTCTATTTTCACATGATGGGCGATTCCCAACCGAATAGCTTTGCTTCACGGATTTAATCGATTTCACACTTTAAATATAGCAGGAGATATAGGCAATGAAAAATAGCGGTTCTGTTTATATAGTTACTGGAATGTGCTGTGATGAAGAAGGCCAGGAAAGTAAATATCCCCAGGGCTCGGATGCTAAATCTTCATCGGAAAAGTTTCAATTAGTTTACTGGCGATGTGCGGTGGTATATTTTGCTTCCAGCGTTAGAAATAACCCGGAAGCTCAGCATATCTTATTTACGAATACCGATCGCATTCCAAACATTGAAAGCTTTAACACCGTTGAGTTTTTCAACAAAATCGGAGTTAAAGTCGTCCAGATTCCATTTACATATCAGCCACCCATTGAATACTACCCCGCCTTCAGAAGTACGTTTTTTAAGTTTGATATTATTCAATATTTGAAAAACCATTCGGAGTTAAACGATCTCTGTATCGCTTTAGACTCTGACTGCGTGTGGGTAAACTCCGCCGATCGCATAATTGCCGATATCGAAAAACACGGTTTGACAACTTACGATCTTTACGAGCCCGATGACAAAAAAATTAGCGGTTTAACTAGGCAAGAAATGCAGAAGATTTATGAGGAATTAGGCTATAAAGTAGATGAGCCTCCCAAGTATTTTGGTGCAGAATTTATCGTAGGAAATGGGAAGCATATTAAAATATTGTCCGACGAAGTAGACTCAATTTGGGAGACTTGCTTGCAAAGATTTGTCGCAGGGGAGACAAAATTTAATACAGAAGAGCAGATGCTCAGCTATATTTACAATAAGCTGGGATATGCTCGCAGCAGTGGGAATGCTTACTTTAATCGAGTGTGGACATCGCCGATATATTATACGGCAAATGAGGCAGATTTAAAAATGGATGTGTGGCATTTGCCAGCCGAAAAAGGATATGGGATTAAACGACTTTTTACACAAGTTGCTAATCCCAACTCTGATTTTTGGAATGTGCCTGTAGGAGAGCTGTTTCTTAAATATGTTGCGGGTTATATGGGCATACCAAAACGCAATATTTCTAAGACGGTTCTCGATGTGTTTGACAATAGAATTTCTGGCATACAAAGGAGATTGGCGAAAGTCACAGGTGTTGTCAAAAATTAGTATACTGGAGTTGTGTAAATGTTCGATCGCCAATTGAAAACCCCCGTCGCGTTTATTATTTTCAAACGCCCGGAAGAAACTCAGAGAGTGTTTGCAGAAATCCGCAAAGTCAAACCGTCTAAATTGTTAGTGGTTGCTGACGGGCCGCGGCCGGACAGACCGGGAGAAGACCTGCAATGTGCTGCTGCTCGGGCGATTATTGAGCAGGTGGATTGGGAATGCGAAGTTTTGCAAAATTATGCCGATCGCAATTTGGGATGTCGCGATCGCGTTTCTAGCGGGTTAGATTGGGTGTTTGATACGGTGGAAGAGGCGATTATTATTGAGGATGATTGCTTACCTGACAGTACATTTTTCTATTTTGCAGAAGAGTTGCTCGAACGCTACCGATACGACGAACGAGTTATGTCGATATCTGGACAAAATGTGCAATTTGGCAAGCAACGAACAGATTATAGTTACTACTTTTCTCGCTACACTCACTGCTGGAGTTGGGCGACTTGGAGGCGAGCTTGGAAACACTATGATTTAGAGATGAAGCTGTGGCCGGAAGTTCGGGATAGCAATTTTTTGATGGATATATTGGGAGATGCTCATGCTGCCAAAATCTGGACAAAAACTTGTCAGTTGTGTTACGAAGGCACTCTTGATACTTGGGATTTTCAGTGGACGTTTGCTAGTTTTATTCAAAATGGTTTGAATATTTTGTCTAATGTCAATTTGGCTGCAAATATCGGACATGGAATGGGGGGAACTCACACGGATGATATCAGTAGTCCCTACAATAATATGTCTGTTGAGCCGATCGCCTTTCCGCTCAAACATCCTCCGTTTGTGATTCGGGACGCACAAGCGGATAACTTCACTCAGAATAGTTTATATGATTACGATCCGAAATTTGTGAAGAAAGTACAGCGAAAACTTAAACAACTTTTGAAGATGTAAGTAAAAATGCAGTTTTTTTTAGATATCCGACTTTTTGGATGAGTCGGTAATCTGGTATTTTTTTGGGGATTTTTATGAAAGATTTAACCGCAGAGGCCGCAGAGACCGCAGAGGAAGAGAGAGAGGAATAATTTTGAGGTCAACCAAGGGATTTGATACTAAGGATGTTTTAATGAAAGTTTTGCTGGTCAGTAATTATGATGTTAAAGGTGGTGCTGCGAGGGCGACTTATCGCTTGCACAAGGGTTTGCAAGGTATTGGAGTAAATTCGGAAATTTTGGCTGGCTATAAGTCTAGTAATGATGAAACTGTACGGTTGATGCCGACAAAATTAGGGGAAAATTTCAAGAGTATCAGACCTAAATTAAATAGGTTGCCGTTAAAGCTTTATCCAAAACTAGGTCAGGTGATTTTTTCGCCGCAATGGGTTCCTGATTCCCTAGCATTGGAAGTTGCCAAAATTAATCCTGATGTGATTAATTTGCATTGGGTTTGTGAAGGTTATATGCAGATTGAAACTTTGGCTAAGTTTAATAAGCCGATTGTTTGGACGCTGCACGATATGTGGGCGTTTACGGGTGGATGTCATTACAGCGAAAGTTGCGATCGGTATATTGATTCTTGTGGTGCTTGTCCGCAACTTCACAGCACTAAGGATGCTGATATTTCTCGTTGGATTTGGCAGCGAAAAGCTGATGCTTGGCAGAATTTGGATCTGACTTTGGTGACTCCGAGTCATTGGTTGGCTGAATGCGCGAAATCTAGTTCTTTGTTGAAAAAATATCCAGTTAAAGTGATTGCTAATGGCCTAGATGCTGAGGTTTATAAGCCGCTGAACCGATCGCAAGTGAGAGATAGTTTGAATTTGCCTCAAGATAAACAGTTGGTGTTGTTTGGGGCGATGCAGGGTACGGGCGATCGCTGGAAAGGTTTTCCGTTGCTGGTTCCGGCTTTGCAAAGTTTGAGTCAGTCGGGATGGAAGGATAGGATTGAACTTGTGGTTTTTGGGTCTTCTGAGCCGGAAAATGCGATAGATGTTGGTTTCAAAACTCATTATTTAGGTAGGTTGGATGATGAAGTGTTAGCAAAAGTTTATGCGGCGGCGGATGTGATGGTTGTACCGTCGCGGTATGAAGCTTTTGGGCAGACTGCATCGGAAGCGCTGGCTTGTGGTACGCCTGTTGTGGCTTTTGATGTGACGGGATTAAAAGATATTGTCGATCGCCACGAAAACGGTTATTTAGCTCAACCCTATGATAGCGAAGATTTGGCGCGAGGTATTACTTGGGTTTTAGAAGATGCGGAGCGACACGAAAAGCTTTGTCATAATGCTCGTATGAAAGTTGAGGCAAAGTTTACATTAGCAGTGCAAGCTCGCGAGTATCAAAAACTTTATGAAGAAGTTTGTCAAGCAGCTAAGTAAATATACTGGAAAAACTCAAGACTTAGGTACTCAATTTTTTAAATAAGTCGGGTATGTAGAGGCTGCTCAAATGATAAACTTTCTTTTCAATTTGTTGATAATGTGGCAAATTAAGTTAATAATTGTATTGCGATCGTAGGCGATCGGCATGGGCGATCGCGCGTGAGACAGTTGATTATTGCAAACAGCCAATTTTTAATATAGATGGAGCAGACAAGTATAGCAGTCCTGATGACTTGCCATAACCGCAAGTCAAAGACTTTGGCCACTCTAGAGTCGCTGTTCCAGCAAAGATCGATCGATGAAATTGGACATAAAGTTTATCTGGTAGATGATGGGAGCACTGATGGCACTGCCGAAGCAGTACAGCAAACATATCCTGATGTCAAGATTTTTGCTGGGGATGGCAATTTATTTTGGAATGGAGGAATGCGTATCGCTTTCAGTGAGGCAATCAAAGACGATCCAGACTATTATCTGTGGTTGAATGATGATACGATACTTTATCCAGAAGCTTTAAGTTCGTTGTTAACAACCAGCCGTCATTTACTTGAACAAGGAGAAGAAAATGCGATCGTTGCGGGTTCTACTTGTGACCCCGATACTGGTGATTTTACTTACGGCGGTATAGTTAAAATTACACCATTACTTCCCTTTAAATTTCGCTTTATCGAACCTACAAAAGCAGCTCAGCCCTGTGATAGCATGAATGGTAACTGCGTGTTAATTCCCCGCAGCGTCGTTCAACTTGTTGGCAATCTCGATCCAGCCTTTATTCATTATTTATCAGATTGGGAATACGGGCTGCGTGCCCGACAAAAAGGCTGTACAGTTTGGATAGCTCCCGGCTATCAAGGAACCTGTTCGCCCAATCCCCAAGCCACAAAAGTGGCTGCTGATAGCATGAGTGAAGGCTTAGAAAAAATGAACCAACCGAAAGGTTTAACTTTTCAAGATGCTACCCTTCAACCGTGGGAAGAATGGAAAGTATTTGCTCAGCGCCACGGTGGTTTATTCTGGCCAATTTATTGGTTGCTACCTTACAGAAGGTTAGTTTGGTTTTCAGTTTTGAGCAAGCTGGGATTAACTAAAAACAAAACTGAAGGTAAATAGGATGGTAAATCGAAGTGATTTGCGTGTGGCTTGGCTGGTTCCAGAAGTAGAATTGGGTGCATATTGGCAGCCTGTATTGAGAGAGTTTACAAAAGTATTTAAGCATACTGTATTTTATACTGGTCGCGTTTGGTCTGGGTTCGATCCGACGCTACCGGGAGCATCAGCAATTCAGTTGGTAGGCGAGACGAAGTTTGTTGAGACGACGAAGATCGAAACAGGGTACGATCGCGGTTTCATCGCAGTATCACCTAGCATCATCGGTCATTTGCTCAAGTTTAGACCTCAGATCGTTTTTCCTCAAGCTTTTTCTCTGTGGACTGTTTTGGTAGTGCTGCTAAAACCTCTCTGTGGCTGGAAAATTGCAATTATTTATGATGGTAGTTCCCCGAATACGGATTTTCGAGATTCGGGTTTTCGGACGTTTGTCAGACGCATATTAGCTAAGTTTGCTGATGCTTTTGTTTCTAACAGCCAAGCCGGAAAAAGATATCTGGTGGAAGCGCTGAATGTACCGGAAGCGGAAGTTTTTACTAGAACTTATTTGGTTCCTGATGCGGAAACGCTACTGAAACCTTTGTCAGCTAATCAGGTGGAAAATTTAGGTCTGAAGCAGCCAATTTTTTTATATGTGGGGCGGATTACGGCTAGAAAAGGAATTAAGACGCTGTTAGAAGCTTGTGCGATCCTCAAAAAGCAAGGATATTCTGATTATACTTTATTAATTGTTGGTAAGGGCGACCAGCAAGATGAGTTGGAAGCTTTTATTAAAGAGCAAGATTTTCCTGAGCAAGTAAACTGGGTGGGATGGGTTGATTATGGAAGTTTGGGAGCTTATTTTCAGCAAGCTGATATTTTTGTATTTCCGACTTTTGAGGATGTTTGGGGAATGGTGGTGCCGGAAGCTATGGTGTTTGGAAAACCGATATTGTGTTCTAATGGTGCTGCTTCCTGCGAGTTAGTTGTGGAAGGTGAAAATGGTTATATTTTTGATCCTAGCAATGCTCAAGAGTTGTCAGAAAAAATGCAGATTTTTATAGATAGTCCTGATTTGATTGCATCGATGGGAGAGTGTTCGCGACAGCTCATTTCTCAAAAAACTCCTGAAACAGCAGCCAAAGCTTATGTTGAAGTTACATCTTTTTTGATGGGGAAGAGGTGAGGTTCGGCAACGGATTATGTAACGGATTTAACAGATTTAAATGACAGATTATCAATGACCAATGACCAATTACCGATTACCAATTGCCGATGAAAGTTCTATTATCTGCCTTTGCTTGCGAACCAAATCTCGGCTCTGAAGAGGGAGTGGGATGGAATACAGTTATCCAATCTGCGAAGTATCACGAAAGTTGGGTATTTACTCGGACGTTTTGTCGATCGTACATTGAAGCAGAACTAGAACGCAATCCAGTCCCAAACCTACATTTCGTTTATTTCGATCCGTTTGGGTGGAGCGAAGATTGGAAGGGAAAACAGGGATTGCTGCAACTTCATTATTATTTGTGGCAAATCTGGGCTTATTTTATCGCTCGAAAGCTCGATCGGACGATCGGCTTTGATATAGTACATCACGTAACCTATGTCAAACATTGGTCTCCCAGTTTCCTAGCACTGTTGCCACATCCTTTTATTTGGGGGCCTGTAGGGGGTGCAGAAGCAGCACCAAAGCCTTTTTGGCAAGATTTTAGTCGCCGGGGAAAAATTTACGAAACGCTGCGAGCATGGGCTCAAAGCGTCGGAGAACGCGATCCGTTTGTGGGGCTGACGGCGCGCCGCAGTGCCGTCGCGCTGGCAACTACGGAAGAAACCGCAGCCAGACTGCGATTTCTGAAAGCAAAAAACGTGAAAATTTTCTCGCAAGTTGGTTTATCGCAACAGGAAATTCAGGAATTAGAGAAATTTCCAATTCCGCCGGAGGAACCAGTTAGATTTATCAGTGTTGGTCGTCTCTTACATTGGAAAGGGGTACACTTGGGACTCCGTGCATTTGCGGAGGCGAAGCTGGAACAATCGGAATATTGGATTGTGGGAGACGGCCCAGAAAGGCAGCGTTTAGAAGCTTTAGCCACAGATTTAGGAATTGCAAATAAGGTATTATTTTGGGGAGCTTTACCGCGCGCTGAAACCCTTTTTAAAATGGGGGAGTCTCACGTTCTCCTCCATCCGAGTTTGCATGACTCTGGCGGTTTTGTGTGTACGGAAATGATGGGGGTTGGGCGTCCGACGATTTGTTTGGATTTGGGCGGGCCTGCGACTCAAGTGACTGCTGAAACCGGCATCAAAGTGGCTGCTATTGACCCCGATCGCGCAGTGAAAGGTCTAGCAGAGGCTATAGTGTGTTTAGCCAACGATCGTGAATTGCGATCGCGCTTGGGTCGATCGGGTCAAAAGCGGGTTAGGGAAATTTATGATTGGAATATAAAAGGTAAATTCTTTGCCGAATTGTGCGAAGATGTACTTGACGAAAAATCACGATAACTTCTGATTTGTTCGATCGCAAAAACAGAAAAATATATTTGTGAGGAGAGTCAAACTTGAGCGTTGCAATTATTACTGGAGCCGCAGGTTTAATAGGTTCTGAAGCCTGTAAATTCTTTGCTGAACAAGGATTCGATGTTGTCGGAATCGACAACAATATGCGCCAGTTCTTCTTTGGTGCAGATGCTTCTACAAATTGGAACCGTCAACAACTAGAAAAGTCCTTGGGGACAAAGTATTTTCACCTAGATGTTGACATTCGTGACTATGAAGCGATCACTAATATTTTTCAGCGGTACGGTGAGGATGTCGAATTAGTGATTCACACGGCAGCCCAACCTAGCCATGATTGGGCTGCACGCGCTCCTAAAATAGATTTTACCGTCAACGCCAACGGTACTCTCAATCTTTTAGAAGCAACTCGTTTGTACTGCCCCAAAGCAGTTTTCATTTTTACATCAACAAATAAAGTATATGGGGATACACCAAACAGATTGCCTTTAGTTGAGTTAGAACATAGGTGGGAAATTGAATCTGGTCATACTTACGAAGGTGGCATTCGGGAAGATATGTCCATCGACCAATGTTTGCATAGTTTGTTTGGTGCTTCCAAAGTAGCTGCTGACATCTTAGTTCAAGAATACGGCCGCTATTTTGAGATGAAAACCGTTTGTTTTCGCGGCGGCTGTCTGACTGGACCGAATCATTCTGGAACTCAACTGCACGGCTTTCTCGCCTATTTAATGAAATGCGCGGCGACGGGGACTGCTTACACCGTGTTTGGCTACAAAGGCAAGCAAGTTCGCGATAACATTCATAGCGCTGATTTAATTGCAGCATTTTATGAATTTTATAAAGCTCCCAGAAGCGGCCAAGTTTATAATACAGGAGGAGGCAGGTACAGCAATTGTTCGATGATAGAAGCTATCCAGATGTGTGAGGAAATCGCGGAACGCAAATTCAATTGGACTTATGCTGAAGGAAATCGCGTTGGCGATCACATTTGGTGGATTAGCGACAATTCCAAATTCGCCAGTCACTATCCTGACTGGAAAATGAAATACAACGTTAAACAAATCCTACAGGAGATTTATGATTGTAACGCCGAGCGTTGGCTTAAAGAGGTGTTCAATGATTGATAAAGGGAAAAAGAATGTACTCGGCATATTAGTAAATGCCGTTAATTATGAAGCGGCTGTAGACAAAATTATTGCGGCAGCCACCGCCGGAAAACCAATGTCGGTTTCGGCTTTAGCGGTGCACGGGGTAATGACTGGGGTGCTTGACAGCACTCACCGCTATCGGCTCAATCACATTGATTTAGTATTGCCAGATGGACAGCCGGTCAGGTGGGCGTTAAATTGGCTCTATAATACGGAATTGCCCGATCGAGTTTGTGGGCCAAATGCGATGTTACAAATTTGCGAACGTGCCGCCGAAGAAGGATTATCCATCTATTTGTACGGCTCAAAAGCTTCTGTACTGGAGGCTTTATCTCGCAATCTCTGCGAGCGTTATCCTAAGTTAATTATTGCTGGAACTCAGCCCTCTAAATTTAGGAACGTTTCGCCAGAAGAAAAACAGGAAATTGCACAACAAATTCGTGATAGCGGTGCAGCAATTACTTTTGTTGGTTTGGGGTGTCCGCGACAAGAAGTCTGGGCTTATGAATACCGGAATGACTTATCAATGCCACTGATTGCTGTAGGTGCTGCTTACGATTTTCATGCAGGTAATTTGGCGAAATCTCCTGAGTTTTTATCTAAAATAGGTTTGGAATGGCTGTTTCGGTTGGTTAAAGAACCAAAGCGCCTCTGGCAGCGTTATGTTTTGTTGAATCCGCTTTATATCTGGCTGTTTTTGCTGCAATCTTTGAAACTAAAAGAGTTTGATCCTAAAGACGCCACGCCACCTGTGGAAGAAGTATTGTATGGTTAAAATTTCTTTCTTCTGTTGTGAATTGTCAGTTTCACAAATAAAAAGCCAAAAGCCAAAAGTAGAAATAATAATTAATTATTTTGACTTTCGACTTTAAATTTGTGACGATCTAAATCGAGAATTAATGGGTTGTTTTCTGTGATTTCTGTTTTGCTTGCTTTGTAACTTACTGTCTACGTTACTGAGGAAGTATCAGCCGTCCTTGTTGGATCATTTGGAGAACTTGAGTTCGACAGCCTGCGCAGTCGCAGCCTAGAGTTATAGTGGCGAGGTTTCCTATTTTGTCAGAGTTGATATCTGGTAGCGAGGATTGGCTTTCGTCTTGATTTGTTTCTGGATTGACTGCGATTTCGCTATTGGGATGGTTGGATTTGGGGAAATTTGGGTGCTAGCATTGGCAGGATTTACGCCAATCTCCAAGCAGACGGCATCGCTATTTTATCCCTGACGCCAAATGTCAAACCTTGAGAATTCATACCATCATTTCGGAGAGTTTTTAGCTTCACTCCAGACGGTAGAGAATCAGCAATGCTGAAGTACAAAACTGATTTTAATCAATCAATATTCTTGGTAACAAATCACGAATTTCAAAAAGAACTAATCCGCACCGTCGGAAAATTTATAAACTGTCAATTTGACCCCATAAATCCTCAGCTTTACTGCTGGTTAACCAGCCGGAAGCCCGGGCAAGAGTTTTTCCGAGCAACTTACTCTCGAAGCAATTAATTTACAGACATTTGCAGTAAACTTAAAAAATGCAGCCGTATCTAATAATCTTTCCTCAACAGAAGAATTGCCTTTAAAAGGATTTCGCCCGCGCTGGCTACCCTAGAAAATGAAAAATAAAAAGATTAGATAGGTTTGTAGTGAGGACTTCAGTCCTCTCTCATTTGATGCGGACTGAAGTCCTCACTACAAACCTATACTACAAACCTTTATTTTCCGGCATAAGCCCCCATCCGTTCTTTGATAAACCGGATATAAAAATGCCTGAAAGTAGACTTAATCACCCGCGGCATCCCAAAGTCGATCGGCATCATATTTTCCGGCAACTTCCAATCCAAAACCTTGAGACTTTCCGGGTGCAAAAGCGGAAAATTAATCGCCTCTAAATTTGAGCAAAGTCCCAATTTCATCGCCGCAGCTACAGTCGGAACCAGCGCCGGATCGACATTAATAATTTCAACTACCGTTCTATCC